>DASQND010000184.1:0-4881 GCA_035645215.1 Allosphingosinicella sp. | reverse complement strand
CGAATGGGCGCACGTCTTCGGCCACCGCTACGGGACGCTCAAGAGCGAAGTCATGAAGGTAATCGAAGCGGGGCGAGACGTCCTCCTCGACATCGACTGGCAGGGCACGCAGCAACTGAAGCAGGTCGATCCCGACATCGTGCGAGTCTTCATCCTGCCCCCGTCCATGGAGGAGCTGGAGCGCCGCCTCACCCGCCGCGGCACCGACAGCGACGACGTCATCCGCCGCCGCATGGACCGCGCCGCCGGCGAGATCAGCCACTGGGCGGAGTATGACTACGTCCTCATCAACAACGACGCGGAAAAATGCCGCGAACTCGTCCACAACATTTTAAAGGCGGAGCGCCTGAAGGCCACACGGCGCGTCTTCCTGCACGATTTCGTCCGCGGCCTGATCGGCTAGGCACCGGCGCCGGCGCCGAAGGCCTCGGCCATGCGCCGCTGCATTTCTTCGTCGGAGACATCCTCGATGTGCGTCGCCAGCGACCAGCGGTGGCCGAACGGGTCGACCAGGGTTCCCATCCGGTCGCCCCAGAACTGGTCCTCGGGAGGGCGTTCCTCCGTGCAGCCGGCGGCGATCGCCCTGGCCCAGGCGGCGTCCACGTCTTCGAGGTAGATCATCAGGCTCGCCGTCGCGCCGCCGCGGGACTTGGGTCCGAGATAGCCCATGTCAGGCCATTCGTCCGAGATCATGATGTGGCTGTCCCCGATCCTGACCTCCGCATGGGCGATCCGATCCCCCATCGGCATGCGCAGAACCTCCTCCGCGCCGAAGGCTTCGGCGTAGAAGCGAATCGCGTCCGCGGCGCCGTCGACGAGAAGATAGGGCGTAACGCTGTGATACCCTTGGGGAATGTGGCTGACGCTCATCGGATGCCTCCTTCGCATGAGAACATAACGGGATCATGCCTACACCCTCCCCGCCCCTTCGACAAAGCGGATTCGATGGGATAGGGCGCCCGCCATGACGAACAGCATCACGCCTGAAGTCGTGGCCGAGCACGGCCTCAGCCCCGAAGAATATGAGCGCGTCCTCGCCGCCATGGGCCGCGAGCCGAACCTGACCGAGCTCGGCATCTTCTCGGTCATGTGGTCCGAGCATTGCTCTTACAAATCGTCGCGCATCCACTTGAAGAAGCTGCCCACCGAGGCGCCGTGGGTGATCTGCGGGCCGGGCGAGAATGCCGGCGTGATCGACATCGGCGACGGCCAGGCCGCCATCTTCAAGATGGAGAGCCACAACCACCCCTCCTACATCGAGCCCTATCAGGGCGCGGCGACGGGCGTCGGCGGGATCCTGCGCGACGTGTTCACCATGGGCGCGCGGCCGATCGCGAACCTGAACGCGCTGCGCTTCGGCCGGCCGGACCATCCCAGGATGAAGCACCTCATCTCGGGCGTCGTCTCCGGAATTGGCGGCTACGGCAATTGCGTGGGCGTCCCCACGGTGGGCGGCGAAGTGAACTTCCACCCGGCCTATGACGGCAACATCCTCGTCAACGCGATGACCGTCGGCATCGCCGAGCAGGACAAGATCTTCTATTCTGCCGCCGCGGGCATCGGGAACAGCGTCGTCTACGTCGGCTCCAAGACGGGCCGCGACGGCATTCACGGCGCGACCATGGCGTCCGCCGATTTCTCGGAAGACAGCGAGGAGAAGCGCCCCACCGTCCAGGTCGGCGATCCCTTCACCGAGAAGCTGCTGATCGAAGCCTGCCTCGAGCTCATGGCCTCCGACGCGATCGTCGCCATCCAGGACATGGGCGCGGCGGGGCTCACCTCTTCCTCCGTCGAAATGGCGTCCAAGGGCGGGGTCGGGCTGGAGCTCGACATGAACGCCGTCCCCTGCCGCGAGGAGGGGATGACGCCGTACGAGATGATGCTCTCGGAAAGCCAGGAGCGGATGCTGATGGTCCTGAAGCCCGGCCGCGAAGCCGAGGCGGAAGCGATCTTCCATAAGTGGGAGCTCGATTTCGCGGTCATCGGCCGGGTGACCGAAGCCGCGCCCGAAGGCGGCCGCCTGGTTTTGAAGTGGAACGGCGAGACGGCGGCCGACATCCCGCTCGGGCCGCTGGCCGACGATGCGCCGCTCTACGACCGGCCCTCGGCCACGCGCGAGGAGTACAAGGCGTGGGCGCAGGTGAAGCCGCTCGGCAACGTGCCGGAAAGCACCGACATCGCCGCCGATCTCCTGAAGCTCATGGCCTCGCCCGACCTCGCCAGCCGCCGCTGGATCTGGGAGCAGTACGACTATAAGGTCGGCGCCGACACGGTGCAGCCGCCGGGCGGCGACGCGGCGGTGGTCCGAGTCCACGGCCGCGACAAGGCGCTGGCGATGAGCACGGACGTGACTCCGCGCTATTGCTTCGCCGACCCGTTTGAGGGCGGAAAGCAGGCGGTCGCCGAATGCTACCGCAACCTTTGCGCGGTCGGCGCCACGCCGCTCGCCATCACCAACTGCCTCAACTTCGCCAACCCGCAGCGGCCCGAGATCATGGCCCAGCTTACCGGCTGCCTCGAAGGCATGGCCGAAGCCTGCCGCGCGCTCGACTTCCCGATCGTGTCGGGCAATGTCAGCCTTTACAACGAGTCGAAGGCGACCGGCGGCGGCAGCGCGATCCTGCCGACGCCGGCGATCGGCGGGGTCGGGCTGCTCAAGGACTGGCGCGAGGCGGCGACGATCGCGTTCAAGGCTGAAGAGGAGGCGATCGTCCTCATCGGGGGCGGCTGCGACCATCTCGGCCAGTCGCTCTGGCTGCGCGAGCTGCATGGCCGCGAGGAGGGTGAACCGCCGCCCGTGAACCTCGCTCGTGAGCGGCGGGCAGGCGAAGCGGTCCGCCGCCTGATCGCCGATGGACTGGTCACGGCGGTCCACGACGTCGCCGACGGAGGTCTCGCCGTCGCGGTCGCCGAAATGGCCCTCGCAAGCGGCATCGGCGCCGAGTTCGACGAAGTCTTCACCCCCTGGCTGACGTCCAGCTGGTTCGGCGAGGACCAGGGACGCTATGTCGTGACGACGAGCGACTACCCGCGCTTGCGTGAGGCGCTCGGCGAGACGGTGTCGTACAAAAGGATCGGCACGACGGGGTGCCTCAACCGGATAACCGGCGGCCAGTCCCTGTTCTGGCGCATCACCGCGCCGAACAACCGCGCTGTCGAAAGCGGGTACGACGCCGAACTCGACGACCTCCGCCGCGCGCACGAAAGCTTCTTCGCCGAACTGATGGGCGGCGAACTGACGGTTGCATGAGGGCGGCGGGGGCAAGGCGCGTAATCTCCGGCGAATACGGCGCCTCCTAAGCCGCACCGGAACCTCGTCATGCCGGACTCGATCCGGCATCCACCTTCTTTGCGGC
This sequence comes from Allosphingosinicella sp., assembly GCA_035645215.1. Classification (GTDB taxonomy): domain Bacteria; phylum Pseudomonadota; class Alphaproteobacteria; order Sphingomonadales; family Sphingomonadaceae; genus Allosphingosinicella. The sequence goes on along the minus strand of DASQND010000184.1, from coordinate 1,525 downwards.
GGCGGTGAAGAAGGTGGACCCCGGATCAAGTCCGGGGTGACGCTTGTGTTGGCTTCCCCCGATGTCGCTCGACTAGGTCCGCCCACCCCCCTCCCCATGCCCTGCCTGGAGAGGACAAAAAAATGGGGGCTGGTGTTGCCACCAGCCCCCGATTCCCGAGAGTTTCCCGTCCGCGAGCCCGTAAAGGACCGGCTTCATGTCCGCGCTCGGGCGGTTTCGGGCCGCGCTTCGGAAAGGCCGAAGCCCCCCTGTTCGCGTCCCCGGCTCCCCAGGCAGAGCCCGAAGGCACTGCCGTTTCGCCGTCTGGGCGCCTCCCCGAAGGGACTTGCCCGAGCCGCCCTTTCGTATCCGCCACCGTCCGGGAGGAAAAGCGCCGGAGCGCCCGTCCTGCCGTGTTCGGGATCGAAGGTTGCCCCTCTCACCCGCGGCGGCGGCCCGTGTAAGAGCCGCCCTTCCCTCGCCCTCGCCTGGCGCGGCCCCCGGGGGGAGCCGGCCCGTTCGGGTCCGGATTGGTAGGACGCTCGATACGGCCGTCTCCGTCCGCGTCTCGTTCGTCCCGCCGGGCTTCTGCCGAGGCTGCCGCGCCCGCCTTGGCCGTGGCTTTCACCTGGCTGCCGCTGTCGCGGCGGCTTCGTCAGCCGCCCTCGCCTTGCACGAAACCGCTCCCAAAGGCGCGTCCCGCTCCGGCTGTGCCCTGGAACTTCCCGTCCGTTTCCGTCCGGAGCCGTCCCTGGCCACACAAGGAAGCTGTCACGGTTCCCGAGTCGGGGGAAGAGCAAGGTGCCTGTGGATTACGAGGATAACGGGGATGGAATGAAACTAGCGCGCGGCGTCCGGATGCGCGGCGGCGAAGGCCGGGAGCGCGGCCGCCTCGGCATCGGCGCGCAGCAGGGTGGGGTATGCGTCCAGCGGCACTTCGAAGCGCCGGGCATTGTACATTTGCGGCACCAGGAAGACGTCGGCGAGGGTGGGCGCGTCGCCGCGGAGGAAACGCCCGGCGCGCGGCGCGGCCATGGCTTCGAGGGCGGCGAAGCCTTCCGAGATCCAGCGGACGATCCAGTCGCCCTTCGCCTCCTCGCTGGCGCCCAGCGGGCCGACGAGGTGCTTCAGGACGCGGAGGTTGTTGAGCGGGTGGATGTCCGCGGCGATGACCGAGGCGAGCGCCAGGACGTGCGCGCGCTCAGCGGGCGCTGGCGGCAGGAGCCGCGGCTCCGGCTGCACGCTCTCGAGCCAGTCGCAAATGGCGAGGCTCTGGACGATCCGCTGCCCGGCCATATCCAGCATCGGCACGAAGCCCTGCGGATTGCGTGCGCGGTAGGACGCCTCCGCCTGCGCGCCGCCCGCGAGATCGACGGACATGCGCTCATATTCGACGCCCTTCAGGTTGAGCGCGATGCGCACCCGGTAGCTCGCCGAGGAGCGCCAGTAATCGTAGAGGATCGCCTTTGCCATGAACGGCGGCTCTAGCGCGCGCCGGTGCCCGGCGGAAGCCTCAGGCGAGGCTGGCGGCGGCGGCGGCGGCAGC
>DASQND010000183.1:0-3228 GCA_035645215.1 Allosphingosinicella sp. | reverse complement strand
GATGAGGATGAGGAGGATGAGGCCGCCGAGGCTGATACCCATACGCATGTTCGTGTCTCCAAACGGGCCGATCCCGCATGCGCTGAAATGTTGCGGACCCGGTTCGGTTCCGTATCGATTTCAAGCGGCGTCGAACGCGTCGTCGGGTATTGCGTAAAGCGGGCACGCGCCCGCCGTCGCCGCATGCCGGAGCCCGAGCGCCTCGGGAACCACGACGTTGCCGAAGTAATGCGCCGCGGCGAGCTTCATGGCGAGGAACAAGGGATCGCGCGTGCCGGCGGCCAGTTGCCTGTCGGCCTCGTCCTCCTGCCGTTTCATCAGCCAACTCGCCGTTGCGACCGACAGCATCGTCAGAAGCGGATAGGAGCCGGCGAGCCGGTCGTCCGGCTCCGCGCCCATCATCCAGCGGGCGGCATCTTCGACCGCGTCGACCAATTCGCAGGTCCAGCCGCTTGTCTCCGCCCGAATATCGGCGAGGAGCGAGGCCAGGGCGGCGCCTCCTTCGAGGCCGATCTTGCGCATGACGAGGTCGGCGGCCTGGATGCCGTTCGTGCCTTCGTAGATGGGCGAGATGCGGGCGTCGCGATAATGCTGGGCGGCGCCGGTTTCCTTGACATAGCCCATGCCGCCGTGGACCTGGACGCCGAGGCTCGCCACTTCGACGCCGACGTCCGTGCCCCAAGCTTTGACGAGGGGCGTCAGGAGGTCCGCGCGGGCCCTTGCGGCGGCGTCGCCCGCCGTCGCGCGGTCGGTCTGGCCGGCGGCATAATAAGTGAGCGCGCGGGCGCCCTGGGTCAGCGCCTTCATGCGCAGCAGCATGCGGCGCACGTCCGGGTGGCCGAGGATGGGGGCGGGGCGGCCCTCGCGGGCGCCCTGCACGCGCTGGCGGGCATAGGCGACCGCCGCCTGCGTTGCGCGCTCGGCGATCGAGACGCCCTGCAGGCCGACGTTGAGGCGCGCATTGTTCATCATCGTGAACATGGCGCGCATGCCGCCCATCTCCGGGCCGATCAGCCAGCCGGTGCAATCCCCCTCGTCGCCGTAGGACATGATGCAGGTCGGCGAAGCGTGGATGCCGAGCTTGTGCTCGATCGAGACGCAGCGCACGTCGTTGCGCCGCCCGTCCGGCAGGATCTTGGGCACGAGGAAGAGCGAGATGCCCTTCGTCCCCGGCGGCGCATCGGGGGTGCGGGCGAGGACGAGGTGGACGATGTTGTCGGTCAAATCGTGCTCCCCGAAGGTGATGAAGATCTTGGTGCCGGTGATGGAGAAGCTGCCGTCGCCGCGCGGCTCGGCGCGGCTCTTGAGCGCGCCGACGTCGGAGCCCGCCTGCGGCTCGGTCAGGTTCATCGTCCCCGTCCATTCGCCGCTCACCAGCTTTGGGAGGTAGCGGGCCTTGAGGTCGTCCGCGCCGTGGTGGGCGAGCGCTTCGATGGCGCCGAAGCTCAGCATCGGGCAGAGCGAAAAGGCCATGTTCGCCGAGCCGAGGTCTTCCATGACGACGGTGGCGAGGCTGAGCGGCAGCGCCTGGCCGCCATGCTCGGCGGGCGCGGCCAGCGAGCCCCAGCCCGCCTCGACATAAGCGCGGTAGGCTTCGCGGAAGCCCGGCGGCAGCGTCACGCCGTCTAGCGACCACTTGGCGCCCGTCTCGTCGCCCGAGCGGTTGAGCGGCGCGAACTCGCCCGCGGCAAAGGCGCCCGCGCCTTCGACGATCGCCTGCACGAGGTCCGGAGTCGCCTCGGCGAACCGCTCCTGCGCCGCCAGTTCCCCGATGCGCACGACGTGCTCCAGGACGAAGTTCTGCTCGGCGATCGGCGGCGTATAGCTCATCGGGGGTCCCACACTGTTGGAGGCGCGTCGAGGGCGCTATAGCGCGCAGCCGTGGCGCCGCAAAACCAAGCCTTCGAGACCGAAGTCCTGCCCTATGGGCCGGAGACGATCGCGCGGGCGGCGGCGCTGATCGCCGGCGGCCACCCGGTCGCGGTGCCGACGGAGACCGTCTACGGCCTCGCCGCCGACGCGACCGACGCAGAGGCGGTGGCGCGCATCTACGAAGCCAAGGGCCGGCCGGGCTTCAACCCGCTGATCGTCCACGTGCCGGACTTAGAAGCCGCCGAGCGGCTGGGCGACTTTTCCGAAGCCGCGCGAGGGGCGGCGAAGCGCTGGTGGCCGGGCGCGCTGACGCTCGTCGTGCCGCTGCGTGAGGGTGCCGACGTGGCACCCGCAGTGACGGCCGGCCTCCCCACCATCGCCCTGCGCTGCCCCGCCAATCCGGCGATGCAGGCCCTGCTCCGGGCTTCGGGGCGTCCGCTGGCGGCCCCGTCGGCGAATGCGAGCGGCGGCATCAGCCCGACCACCGCCAACCACGTCCTCGCCAGCCTCGGCGGGCGCATCCCGCTGATCGTCGATGGTGGGGCCACCACCCTCGGCCTCGAAAGCACCATCGTCGCCTTCACCGGCGGCGAACCCCGCCTGCTGCGGCACGGGCCAATCGCGTTCGAAGCGCTCTCGTCTTCCGACAACGGCCAGATCGAAGCCCCCGGGCAGCTCGCCAGCCACTACGCCCCGTCGAAGCCGCTTCGCCTCGATGCGACCGAGGCGGCGCATGACGAATGGCTGATCGGGTTCGGCCCCATTGCGGGCAACGAGAACCTGAGCGCGGCGGGAGACCTGGAGGAAGCGGCGGTGAATCTCTTCGCTGCTCTCCATCGTGCCGACGCTCAGCGAACGCGGCGGATCGCCGTCGCACCGCTCCCGCGCGACGGTATCGGCGCGGCGATCAACGACCGGCTGAGGCGGGCGTCCGCGCCTCGCCAAGGCTGACTGGCCATTCGATCCTCCTGCCGTCATCCCCGCGAAAGCTGGGATCCAGGCTGAGTCTCCGGCCGCACCGCCTTTGGCGAACGCCCGCTGGATTCCCGCTTTCGCGGGAATGACGGTTCGCGGGATCGGCAATTGATCCTCATGCCGTCATCCCCGCGAAAGCGGGGATCCAGGCTGAGTCTGCGGCCGCACTGCCTTTGGCGAAGGTCCGCTGGATTCCCGCTTTCGCGGGAATGACGGGTTTGCGGGAATGACGGCGAGGGTTCAGGCGCCGGCTTCGGCGCTTTTCGCGCGAGCGGCGAAGCTCTTGCGTAGCTTCCTGAGCTTGGGCGGGATGACGGAGAGGCAATAGGGGTTCCGCTGGCCGTCGCCTTCCCAATAGGCCTGATGATAGTCCTCGGCCGG
>DASQND010000182.1:0-5332 GCA_035645215.1 Allosphingosinicella sp. | reverse complement strand
GAGCGGCGCGCCGTCGAGGCCCGCCTGTCCGCAAGCGAGGAGTTCAACCGCCGCATCCTCGCCAGCTCCGCCGATTGCATCAAGGTTCTCGATCTGGACGGCCGCCTCGAATTCATGAGCGAAGGCGCGATGTGCGTCATGGAAGTGGACGATTTCAGCGCCGTACAAGGGCAATGCTGGCCGGACTTCTGGCAGGGCGAGGAGCATGCGCTTGCGCTTCGCGCGGTCGATGCGGCGAAGCGCGGCGAGGTCGGCCGCTTCCAGGGCTTCGCGACGACCATGAAGGGCTCGCCGCGCTGGTGGGACGTCATCGTCACCGCCGTCGCGGGCGCCGACGGCAGGCCCGAGAAGCTCCTGTCGATTTCGCGCGACGTCACCGCGACCAAGCTTGCCGAGGACGCCGTGCGCGAGCTCAACACGAGCCTCGAAGAGCGGGTCGCGGTCAGGACCCGCGAGCGCGACATGCTCGCCCGCATCGTCGAGAATACCGACGTCATGGTGATGGCCGCGGACCTCGACTACAATATCCTCGCGATCAACAAGGCCAATGCCGACGAGTTCGAGCGCCTCTACGGCGTGCGGCCCGGCCCGGGCGACAACATGCTGCAGCTCCTGGAGGGCCAGCCCGAGCACCAGGCGCAGGTCCGTGCGGGCTGGGCCAGGGGGCTAAGCGGCGAAGAGGTGACCTTCGTCGAGGATTTCGGCGACGCGGCGCGGGACCGACCCTATTACGAAATCAAGTTCAGCCCGCTTTTCAACGCCGACGGTGCGCGCATCGGCGCCTACCAGTTCGTCACCGACGTCAGCGAGCGGCTGCGGCGCGAGCGGCAGCTCAGCGACACGCAGGAAGCGCTGCGCCAGAGCCAGAAGGTGGAAGCGCTCGGCCAGCTCACCGGCGGCATCGCCCACGATTTCAACAACCTCCTCACCGTTATCCGCGGCTCCGCGGACCTCCTCCGGCGCCGCGAGCTGACCGAGGACAAGCGCCGCCGCTACATCGAGGCGATCTCGGACACGGCGGACCGCGCGGCCAAGCTGACAGGCCAGCTCCTCGCCTTCGCGCGCCGGCAGTCGCTGCGTCCCGAAGTGTTCGACACGGCCGAGCGGCTCGGCGGGATCACGGAGATGCTGCGGACCCTGCTCGGCTCGCGCATCGCCCTGTCGCTCGATGTCGAGGCGGGGGAGCCGTGCTTCGTCGAGGCGGATGCGGGTCAGTTCGAAACGGCGCTCGTCAACATGGCCGTCAACGCGCGCGACGCGATGGATGGGGAAGGGGCGCTCACCGTCGCCATCCGGGTCGTCCCCGAAATCCCGAACATCCGCGGCCACGGCGGCGCGGCGGGCGAATTCGTCGCCATCTCGGTCAGCGACACGGGGAGCGGCATCGCCAGGGAGCATCTCGACCGTATCTTCGAGCCCTTCTTCACCACAAAGGAGGTCGGCAAGGGGACGGGGCTCGGCCTGTCGCAGCTTTTCGGCTTCGCCAAGCAATCGGGCGGCGAAGTGGACGTCGCGAGCGAGGCCGGGAAGGGGACCACCTTCACCCTCTATTTGCCGCGCGCGGACGCGGGCCGCGCGATCCCCGCGGGACCGCCCGAGATCAAGCCGATGCCGCCGCGCGGGCGCATTCTCGTCGTCGAGGACAATGAGGAGGTCGGCGAATTCGCGACCGAGCTCATCGCCGATCTCGGCTACCGGACGACGCTCGCCCGCAACGCCGGCCAGGCGCTCGACCTTCTCGAGGGGGAGAGCGAAAGCTTCACCCTCGTCTTCAGCGACGTCGTGATGCCGGGGATGGGCGGGGTCGAGCTGGGCAAGCGCATCCGCGAACGCTGGCCGTCGCTCCCCGTCGTGCTGACGAGCGGCTACAGCCACGTCCTCGTCCAGGACACGCAGCACGGCTTCCCCCTCCTCAAGAAGCCCTATTCGGTCGAGGAACTGTCCCGCACCCTCCGCGAGGCCGCGAGGCAGGCGGCCTAGGCGCGCCGCGGGCTGCGGCGCGAAAGGAGACGGCGAATAAGCGATACGAAGGGCGAAGGCTGGTGCGATTGCCTGAGCAGCGGCGAACCCGGCGCCATTCAGGCGCTTTGCGCGGCATGATCCGCTCACGGCTCTCGCGGCGCCGACTGCGTCCAGTCACCTGAAAAGATGGTGACCCGCGCAGTCTCCAGCGAACCGGCCTCCCTGTTTTCGAGGCAAAAGCGGACACTGCGCTCCCACCCTGCCGAACGTCCGCTTCCGATCCATTGCGGACATCCCGCGGCTGAGGCGAAGAACGAGAGATCGAGCTCTCCGCTCTGAACGGCCGAAAAATCAGTGCCCGCGCTTGGCCCGCGGGAACCCCGTCTTGCGGAAGCCCTCCGGCAGCGGCGCCTCCGGCTCGAGCGACTCCCAGGATCGCGTCGGTTTCAGGTGGAGAGTGTGGTACGGCAGCAGGGCCAGGGTACCGCTAACTGTCACGGAACCGCGCTCATGGTAACCGAGCGATCCAGGCCTCGAGCGCCGCCTGATCGGTCATGTCACCTGCGAAGCCGTGCACCGGCCGAAACGGCTGGTTGGCTTGACGTGGCCGTCCCCGGTAGACTTTCATCGGCACCGACACGACCGAAAGCCCAGCCGGAAGCGCCTCTCGCCGAATTTCCATGTAAAGCGAGTCCGCCGAGGTCTCGCGCCCGATCGGAACCGCGCCCAGGCGGGTCCAGACATCCATCGCGTCAAGGCAGGCAGAAGCGCAGCCGCTATCGGTGAGCGCGTAGACGCGAGCGCGGGTATGGAAACGCTGCGGATCGATGCTGCGGGTTTGCGATCCGCCGCCGATCAATCTGCCGAGGAAGCCGCCGAGCACAGGCGTCTCCCGCCAGAGCGGGCGCCGTTCGCGCAACGCACGGCGAATGCCGGACGCGACATGAGAAGCCCACATCCGAGCGCGGCCGCCCGCCTGACTGCCGAATGCCTCGATAGCCGCAGCGTTAGGTTCCGATGAGCGCCAATCGACGGCCATCGATTGCGGCTTGGCAGCACGCGCATTCTGTTCTCCCCAGATTGCCGCGGCGATCCGGTCTCCCCAAGCCGACGAACCTCCGCCGTTGCCCCGCACGTCCAGAACGATAACGTCTGCGGCGGCGAGGCGCGCCCTCTCGCGATGCAGGCTTTCGACGAGCGCATCCAGCGCGCGGAAAGGTTCGGAGCCGCTGTCGGACGAGAACGAACCGAGCGCCAGCCAGAAACCGCTCCGCCCGAAAGGTCGCAGCTCGACCCGCGGCGTAGCGGCAGGCATCAAGGCTCCGGCGCGCCGATCCAGCTCCTGCTGCGTGAGAGGAGCCCATTTAAGCTCGAAGCTTCGTTCCCGGGCGCCGTCTCTGAACAGGCAGCGCGTAGGCCGGCGAACATAAGGATTGCCCCCATCCAGGAACAATCGCCATCCGTGGGCTTCATGCTGGCTCGCAAGGTTCCATCGGCCGCGGAACCTGCCAACTAGATCGGCCGACAGTTGAGCGGCCGCAATTCCATCGCAAGACACGAGGCTACTGCCAAGCGCCGGCGCCGCCGCCTCGTCCAGCCGCGTGGCAACGATGTGGGAGCCATTCACTTCCCGAGTCAGGAAGCCGGGCCAGCTCAGCGCTAGGCGGGGCGATACCTCAGTTTGTTCGATGAACACGTGGCCGTCGTTGAAGCCCGCGACATACTCTCGCATCGCCCACCAATATGCACCTTGGCTCTGTGCTGTCGGCACGCGGCCCATCGCTTGCGCGAAGCCGCGCTCAAGCCATTCGCGGAAACTCGCGTTCTGCTCGTCGACCGGGCCTGGATGATCTCTAAGATACACATCGTGCAAAGCCTGGGCGTCTTGCCGCAGGAGAGCAGCCCAATCGGTCTGCGGCGCCGGTTGGCCGGCAGCGGCGCAACTCCACAGCGCGGCGGCACAAACGAACAGCTTTTTCATGGCGCTTCCACTCCCCTTCCGAATCCGGAACCCGCCAGCGACTCGGATTGCTTCCCCTGCCGCCATCAGGTACCAACCATTGTTCGAAACGTCTATTTCTTTATGTGTGGGATTAAGTTTTTTATGGAGGGGGTGAGTTGAGCCGATTCCGACGTTTTCGCCTCGCGTGCAACCTTCTGGCCGCGCTCTTGCTGCTGATTGCCCTGCGCCAGCTTGTTGAACCGGCTGTCACGGCCATTGATCCGGTCGCTGGCTCGTTCGAACTGTCCTGCAGCCCGTGCCGGGTCGAGCAGGATCCTGTGCGACTTCTAGACCCTCAACTCCGCAGGCGCGGTTGGCAAACGCAAGGAGTGGCGGAGCGGATCGTTGCACGCGTTCAGGAGCCGCGGGTGCACCGACTTCTAATCGCTTCGTCACTCGCATCAGCCCTTCCATTGTTCCTGCTTTTCCTGGGGCTGTCCGTTGCCGTCCGACGTTTTGCGCAGCGGGGTCTCGATTCGAATGTCATCGTGGGGCTGCGCATCTCCGGGTGGAGCGCACTCGCCTGGGGACTGATGGGGCCCATGTCACGGAGCTTGCAAGGCCTGGCGTTGGACGCGGTGGTCCTTGGGAGCGACCGCATCCGTTTCCCCATAGACATCTTCCATGTGGCGAAGGGCGTGGTGATTGCCGGCGTCGTCCTGGCTGTTATCTGGGCGATGGAAGAGGCGCTGGAGAATAAGCGCGATCTGGCGGGGTACGTCTAAGTGCCCATCATCATCGACCTCGACGTGATGCTCGCGCGCCGCAAGCTGCGCTCCAATGAGCTCGCCAGAGCCATCGGGATATCGGACGTGAACCTTTCACTGCTCAAAACCGGTAAGGTCAAGGGCGTCAAGTTCCAGACGCTGGAAGCAATCTGCCGCCATCTCCGCTGCCAGCCTGGCGACATACTCCGGTTCGCGGAAGAGGGTTCCGACGTCGACGGCCGATCGCCGCACGACCCGCTGGACCTGCGGCAGGTGTCCTGATGCGCGTTCGACTGGCTGTTGCCACTGCAGCGGCAAAGGACGGGCAAACACCCGCAGCGGGTCTCTCTGCCATCGATGTGAGAGGGTAACAGGCGTTCAGTCCTACTCGGTTCAACGCTCCAGTGCGTTGCGTACCGGCGTCAGATAGTCTCCGCGCACCGGTCGCCCCTCCGGGATGTAAGCGCCACCAAGAAAATAGCCGCTGAAGGACACCGGGAGGCCCTCGCCCTCGCCGTAGCGCGCTGCGGATTGCAGATGGTAATGAAGGTGGGGAAGGTCGCTCCGGCCACTATTCCCACACCGGCCGACCAACGTTCCCCGGGCTACCTGTTGCCCCTGGCGAACCGCCAGCGAGCCCAGACGAAGGTGTGCGATCACG
>DASQND010000181.1:0-12825 GCA_035645215.1 Allosphingosinicella sp. | reverse complement strand
CCTCTCCTAACGCTCGCCGCGAAACCAACAGGGGAATTGCGAAACGATGGTCACGGCAAGCCATGTGCTCGATCGCGTGCTGGTGCTCGAAATGGTGCGGGTCACCGAAGCGGCGGCGGTTGCGGCGTCCAAGCTGATCGGCCGCGGCGACGAACATGCCGCCGACCAGGCCGCGGTGCACGGCATGCGCGACGCGCTGAACCAGCTGCCCTTCGACGGCACGGTGGTGATCGGCGAGGGCGAGCGCGACGAGGCGCCGATGCTGTTCATCGGCGAAAAGGTCGGGACGGCGCAAGGCACGGGACCCAAGATCGACATCGCGCTCGATCCGCTGGAAGGCACGACCATCACCGCCAAGGCCGGCAACAACGCCATGGCGGTGCTCGCCATCGCCGAGGAAGGGGGCCTCCTCAACGCGCCCGACGTTTACATGGAGAAGCTTGCGGTCGGGCCGGGCTTTCCCGAGGGCGTGATCGACCTCAATAAGTCGCCGAGCGAGAACGTCCGCGCGGTGGCGGCGGCGAAGGGCGTCGACCCGTCCGACATCATCGTCTGCGTCCTGGACAGGCCGCGCCATGCCGAACTCATCGGCGAGCTGCGGGCGCTGGGCTGCGGCATCCAGCTCATTCCGGACGGCGACGTCGCGGGCGTGATCGCGGTCACCGATCCGGACACGACCATCGACATCTACATGGGCTCGGGCGGCGCGCCTGAGGGCGTCCTCGCGGCGGCGGCGCTTCGCTGCGTCGGCGGGCAGTTCCAGGGCCGGCTCCTGTTCCGCAACGACGACGAGCGCGGTCGCGCGGCGCGCTGGGGCGTCGAGGATCTGGACCGCATCTACGGGCTCGAGGACCTGGCGCAGGGCGACGTCATCTTCGCCGCGACCGGGGTGACGGACGGGACGCTGCTCAAGGGCGTCAAGCGTACGCGCAACGTGCTCACCACCGAGAGCGTGGTGATGCGCGCTTCGACCGGCACGGTGCGCTGGGTGCGGGGCGAGCACCGGCACGAGCCGGGCGCCCGCGGAGCCGATTGAGCGGGGGCGAATAAGCGGGGGATAACCCGGCGGCCGGCCTTGCGGGGCGGCGGCGGCATCGGCCACAAGCCCCTCTTATGACAGCGGGAATCGACATGGGCCTCGACGCCGGCGGCAATCCGGCCGCCGTCGATCTCGAGGAGCTGCTCGCCACCCGCCTGCTCGTCCAGGGCAACAGCGGCTCGGGCAAGTCGCATCTCCTGCGCCGCCTCCTCGAAGGGAGCGCCGGCTACGTCCAGCAGATCGTCATCGATCCCGAAGGCGATTTCGTGTCGCTCGCCGACGCCTTCGGCCATGTCGCGATCGAGGCTTCGGAATACAGCCTCGGCGAGATCGCGAAGATCGGCGCCCGGATCCGCGCCCACCGCGCGTCGGTGGTGCTGAACCTCGAAGGGCTGGAGATGGAAGGGCAGATGCGCTGCGTCGCGGCGTTCCTCCAGGCCCTGTTCGATGCGCCGCGCGAGCATTGGTATCCGGCGCTGGTCGTTGTCGACGAAGCGCAGGTCTTCGCCCCTGCCGCCGCCGGCGAAGTCGCGGACGATGCGCGGCGCGCGTCGCTGGGGGCGATGACCAACCTCATGTGCCGGGGGAGGAAGCGCGGCCTAGCGGGCGTGATCGCGACGCAGCGGCTGGCGAAGCTCGCCAAGAACGTCGCGGCGGAAGCGTCCAACTTCCTGATGGGCCGCACCTTTCTCGACATCGACATGGCCCGCGCCGCCGACCTCCTCGGCATGGAGCGGCGGCAGGCGGAAGCGATCCGCGATCTTGCGCGCGGCGAGTTCCTGGCGCTCGGCCCGGCCATTTCCCGCCGCCCCGTCTCGATCCGGATCGGCGCGGTGCGCACGGAGGCGCGCAGCTCAAGCCCGAAACTCGTGCCCCTGCCCGCAGCGCGTGCCGAGGGGATGCAGGACTTGCTCTTTACCGCCGGGGCCGACGAGTTCGTCCCGCCGCCCGCGCCGCCGCCGCCGCCCGCCGCGGAGGAGCTGATGCGCGCCATTTCCAGCCCCGCGCCGGTGCCGGTCCCGGACGCACCGGAGCTTCCGCCTGAGGAGCGCGAGGCCGCCATCGCCTTGGTCCTTTCGGAGATGACCGAAGAAGCGGCGGGGCAGCCGCAGTCGGCGCTGTTCCAGGACTTCATCCTGCGCTGCCGGATGCGCGGCGTCGCCTCGCCGGGCGTGGACCTTCCGACCTTCTCCCGCCGCCTCGCCTTCGCGCAGGCGGGGATCGCCGACGTGCCGGAATGGCAGGAGGCGATCGCGCTCGCCGCCTCGCTCCCGGAGGAGATGCTCGCGCCCTTCCTCGCCGTCGCCCGCTCGGCCCGCCACGGTGCGGAGAGCCCGGACGATGCCGAGCTTGCCCGGCTCTACGGCACCAGCTCGCCGGGCCGCGCGCGGCGGATGCTCGGCTTCATCGAGGAGAAGGGCCTGATCGTCTGCCGCACCGATCTGGGCGGCAAGCGAACGATCGCCTTTCCCCATCTCGGCTGGACGACGGCGCCGTCGTGTCCGGACCCGTCCCGCCCGTCGCGCCTCGCCCGCATCGACGCGCGCCCGCCGCGCGAGCGGCGTACGGGGTAACGCCACGACGTCATTGCGAGCGGAGCGAAGCAATCCAGCGGGCGGCGGTGCGGGTCTCCGGCTTCCGCTGGATTGCTTCGTCGCTTCGCTCCTCGCAATGACGGAGAGGGTTAGACGAGGCTGCGCAGGACCGGCGCGAGATCGCCCTTTTCCGCCACCGTCAGGCCCCTGAGCCCGAGCCAGCCCGCCATCAGCCGCAGCTCCGCCGCAAGCCGCTCCGGCGCCTCCGCAGGAGCGTCCGGCTCCAGAAACGCCGCCTGCACGCGGAGCAGCCCGGCCGCGCGATCCGCCTTCAAATCCACCCGCGCCGCGATCGTCTCGCCGCACAGGAACGGCAGCACGTAATAGCCGTGCACGCGCTTTTCGGCCGGCGTGTAGATCTCGATCCGGTAGCGCATGCCGAACAGACGCTCGGTCCGCGAGCGTTCCCAGATCAGGGGGTCGAAGGGCACGAGCAAGGCCGCAGGATCGAGCCTGCGCTTCGGGAGCGCGGCGTCGCGGTGGAGAAAGGCCGGCTGGCGCCAGCCCTCCACCCGCACCTCGGCCAGCACGCCTTCCTCGACCAGCTCCGCGATGCGCGGCGTCACTTCGGGCTTCAGCCGGAAATAGTCGCGAAGGTCCGCCGCCGTCGCGACGCCCATCGCTCGAGCCGAAATCTCGAGCAGCCGCCGCTGCGCCTCCTCCCTGGAGGGCGTCGCCACCGCGAGCACGTCCGCCGGGATCACCCTTTCGGGAAGGTCGTACACCCGCTCGAAGCTCGTCCGCCGCGTCGCGGCCGTGACGTGCCCGGCCCAGAACAGCCATTCGAGCGCGGTCTTGGCGTCGCTCCACGCCCACCAGTCCCTGCCAGCCTTCGCCTCGCGCAGGTCCGACGCGGCAAGCGCGCCTTCGGAGCGGATCCGCTCAAGCAAGGCCATCGCCTCGCCGCGCCGCTCGCCGGCGAATGCGCGCATCCGCTGCCACATCCCCTCGCCCCGATCCGCCCGCGCCATCCGCCAGCGCAGCAAGGGCTGCATCTCCATCGGCAGCAGCGAGGCTTCATGCGCCCAATATTCGAACAGTCGCTTCTTCGGCCCCCACGCCGCCGCATCGAGCAGCCCCCGGTCGTAGGCGCCGAGCCGGGAGAAGAGCGGCAGGTAATGCGCCCGCGCGAGCACGTTGACGCTGTCGATCTGGTGGAGCGCGAGGCGCCGGGTGACGCCGAGCATGCGGCTCGCGCTCACCGCGCCGGGGCGCGGCTTCGCGAAGCCCTGCGCCGCGAGCGCGATCCGGCGCGCGCCCCGGAGCGAGAGATGGTCGGCCATTGCCCACAGGCCTTAGGGCAGACCCGGCGCTGCAACCAGCGCCGGCTGGTGCAGCGCATCCTTGAGGGCCGCATCGGCATAAGCGAGGTGCGCCATCAAAGTCGGATGGACGCTTCCGTGCTGGAAACGCTTCGGTCCGCCATATTGCGTGACGATGCTGTCGTTGGCCGTTCGAAACCAGCGGGGATTTTGTCGGTCGTAGGGCTCGAAGCTGCGCGGCGTCCAGCCGCTCTGCCACTCCCGGCCGATCACTCGCGGCAATCCAAGCGGAAAGCGCTCGTCGCGCCGGCACAGGCCGCGGCCGGCCGTCTCGGCCAAATGGCTCTCGATGGCTGTCCAGCCCTTCCGTTTCTGGTTCCTGATGACGGTGTTGAGGCGGTTGTGGACCCAAAGGCCCTGGCAGACTTCGCTGTCGAACGGTTCCGCCGCGTCGTCGCAGCCGGAGCCCGGCACAATCTCCCGGCCGCCGGCGAGGCTCAATTCCGGGTGATGCTGAAGCCGGAAGTCCCAGCTGAAGTGCCGCCCATGGATCGGCCGATGCAAGATCCCCATCAGCGCTTCGAAGCCGCCGCCCTCGTACACGCTCACCGGCTCACGCGACGCGACGACGTCGCAGGGGACCCCGCCCTCCCCAAGCGCGGGGTTCGGATAAGCGAACTGATAGACCGGTCCCCAGCCCGGCTGCCTAAGTGCACCGGCGAGGGCATCGTAATTGTCCGGCAGCGCGGCGAGCCGGGCCTCCGCCGAAGGCCTGGAACGGCACAGCCTGCTGAGCGGCATGCCGGTGAAGCGGTAGGGACAGACAGCCTCGCCGAAGCCGCCCACGGCCATCGGGCCCAAGATTGGAATCGCATAGCCGCTCGGCGGCAGCAGCAACGTCTTGATCACGCCGACGAAGCCTGAATCGTTGCCGCCGACGCTGAGCAGGATGCGGTCGGGCACGCGTCTCGCGCCGAGCGGGCGGGCGTTCAGCAGCTCTAACAGCTGGGCGAGCTGCGTACGGCCGTTTGGCTCGTCGCCGCCGCCTGGAAGCTCCTTCTCTCCCCGCGCGATGATGTTGGAGACCGTCGCGCCGGAACAGCCGAGATGGACGAGAGTGACGGCTTCTTGTGCCCGGCCGGCGGAATATGCCAGCGTCGAGAGCACCGGCCAGGAAAGCAGCGACCGGTGGCACGGCTCGTCCCACCACTCGGCCCGCTGGTAGTGGCGAGGTCTCAGCCGACGGCCCCAGTCGGCGCGCCGAAAGACCGGTTCGGGATCGCGACTGATGACGCTCGGAACGTCGGGATTGCCCTCGCCCGAAATATACGAGTCGCCGAGCGCCACGATCAGCGTGTCGCGAAATTGAATGCGGCCCTTGGACTGCTTCGGCCCGCCGTCGACCGAGACCTCAAGCTCGACATTCACGCCCCAGCCAAAGCCGGTCGGGCCGGCTGCCCCGACTGTCAGGACGACGTCGCGATCGCACGGCCCCTCGGCGCTATGAGTGCCGGCGCTCCACCGGCAGTGCGCTCCAGCGGTTTCTCCACGCCCGAAGCGGACGAGGACGCGGTGGCTGCCGCCGTAAAGATAGCTTTCGGGATAATAGCCGCTGCCGGCCCCTGGCCGAACGGGCGGCCGATAGTTGGACCTTCGCAGCGGAGCCGCGGCCTCGCCCGAAAGCGTCCGCACGATCTCGTCGTGATGCGCGGAGAGCGGCGTGAAGGGCGCTGCGGCCATTCTTGCCATCAAGGCATGAACGGCCGCTTTGTCGTCGTCGTCCGCTTCGGAAAAGAGGCGGAAACGATCGTGAACCGACCAGGAGACGTCCGGCGCCGTGCCGCCCGGCTGAGCCTGAGCAGCGCACGGGAGCAGCATCGCTCCCGCCGCGCAGACGCTCAGGAAAAGCCGACGCAGCGTTCCACACTTGTCCGTCATCGCGAAAGCCCCCCCAGACAAAGATGCAATGGCCGCCCGCCAAAGACAATCCGCCTGCACAGTGTCTCCGGGCGGGCGCAGGCGCCTTTTTCCACATCTTTCGCGCTCAGCGGATTCACCTTTGCCTCCAAGGGGCTTAGGGTCCGCATCATGCTCATGAGCCCCAACTTCGTCTGTGGCATTTCGCACTCGATCCTCGGACAGCCCTGGCGCTGGCGGGGCGCGGCGGGGGATGTGGGCGGGAGCGGGGGTGCGAGCTTCGTGCCGGACGACTTGACCGACCAGCTCCTCCTCGCCCGCGGCGTCGCGCGCACCGAGCTGGAGCGGCACAGGACGCCGACGATCCGCGGCTTCATGCCGGACCCGTCCATCTTCCGCGACATGGACGCCGCGGCCGAACGCCTCGCCGACGCCGTGGAAGCGCGCGAGCCGGTCACCGTCTTCGGCGATTACGACGTGGACGGCGCGACGTCGGCCGCGCTCCTCATCCGCCTGCTGCGCGAGCTCGGCTGCGATCCCAAGGCCTATATCCCGGACCGGCTGATGGAAGGCTACGGCCCCTCAGGCGAAGCGCTGGTGCGGCTTGCGAAGGAAGGCGCGACGCTGATCGTCACCGTGGATTGCGGCGCCCAGGCCTTCGAAGCGCTGGAGATGGCGCGTGCGGCTGAGGTGGACGTGGTCGTGGTGGACCATCACAAATGTTCGAGCGCACTTCCCTTCGCACAGGCGCTGGTCAATCCGAACCGGCTCGACGAAGCGGCCGACGCTGCTCTGCACGGCAACCTCGCCGCGGTCGGCGTCTGCTTTCTCCTCGCCGCCGCGACCGTGCGCACCCTGCGCACCCGCGGCTTCTTCGCCTGCGGGCGGCCGGAGCCGAAGCTCGTCGACCTGCTCGATCTCGTCGCGCTCGGGACCGTCGCCGACGTCGCCTCGCTCCACGGCCTCAACCGCGCCTTCGTGACTCAAGGCCTCAAGGTGATGGCGCAGCGCCGCAACGTCGGCCTCGCCGCGCTGATGGACGCTTCGCGGCTCACCAAGGCGCCGGCCTGCCACGAACTCGGCTTCGCGCTCGGGCCGCGCATCAATGCCGGGGGCCGGGTCGGCAAGTCGGACCTCGGCGTGCGCCTCCTCACCACCGACGATCCTCAGGAAGCGCGCGAGATCGCCGCCGAGCTCGACCGCTTGAACGAAGAGCGCCGCGCCATCGAAGCCGCGGTCTGCGAAGCCGCCGAATTGATGTGCGGCAGCCAGGGCAACCGCGCCGTGGCCGTGGTCGCCTCCGAAGGCTGGCACCCCGGCGTCATCGGCATCGTCGCGGGGCGCCTCAAGGAAAAGACCGGCCGCCCCGCCATCGTCATCGCATTGGGCGCGGACGGGCTCGGCAAGGGCTCGGGCCGCTCCGTCGCCGGCGTCGATCTCGGCGCGGCGGTGATGGCCGCGAAGGATATGGGCCTGCTGATCGCGGGCGGCGGCCACGCGATGGCGGCGGGCCTCACTGTCGAGGCCGGCAAGGTGGACGCGCTCGCCGATTTCCTCGACGAGCGCCTCGCCTCGGGTGTCGCCGCCAGCCGCGACGGCCGCGCTTTGCTGCTCGACGCGGTGCTCGCGCCGGGCGGCGTCTGCCCGGATCTCTGCGATGCGCTGGAAGGCGGCGGCCCCTACGGCGCCGGCTGGCCCGCCCCGCGCGTTGCCGCCGGACCCGTGCGCATCATAAAGGCGGACGTGGTCGGGACCGGGCACTTGCGCCTGATCGTCGCCGGCGACGACGGGCGGCGGTTGAAGGCGATCGGCTTCCGCATGGCCGAAGGCGCGCTCGGCCAGGCGATGCTCGCCTGCCCCCCGCACCGCCGCCTCTGGATCGCCGGCCGCATCAAGCGCGACGACTGGGGCGACCGGCCGGCGGCCGAGCTGCATCTCGAGGATGCGGCCTTCGCGGACTGACGGCACGCGGTCCGAACGGTGTTGGATGAAAACCAACACCGTCATTGCGAGGAGTGAAGCGACGAAGCAATCCAGCGGACGTCAGAGCCTTGCAAGCCGCCTCTCTGGATTGCTTCGCTCCGCTCGCAATGACGCCGGTGGCTCGGCATAATGCTCAGGGCGAACGGAGCGGGTGGGCAGGCCGCAGCCTTAGCGGCTGTTGCGCCGGAGCCAGGACGCGGCCTCGCGGAGCACCGCCTCGCGATGCGACACTCCGCCGGCGTCCGTCATGAAATGGTCGAAGAGCGGATATTCCCGGTAGGTGAGATTGCGCGCTCCGGCCGCCGCGAAGAGGTCGCGCGCGGCGCGGGCCGAGGAGACGGGCGCGAACTGGTCCCGGGCGCCGTGGATCAGAAGCACCGGCGCGTCCGTCTGGAGCAGCATGCGGGCGGGGACGAGCTCGGCCGCGTCCGCCCACCAGCGATAGCTGGCGCCGCCCCAGCGTATGGCCCCGCTCGGATTGGCCCGCGCCTCCGCGAGGATGCGCGGCAGCTCGGCGGCGACCGGCGGCGGCACGGCGGCGCGGATCAGCTCGGCGACGGGAACGCCGATGCCGGAGGAGCGGATCACCACCGCGCGGGTCTCCGGCACCAGCGGCGCGAGCATGGCCGCGACCGCGCCGCCTTCGGAGCCGCCGAAGACGAACAGTTCGCGGTTCCACCATCGCTCCCGCCGCAAACGGGCGATCACCTGGACGGCGTCGAGCACCCGCTGCGTCAGCGTGTTGCCGCTCCAGTAAGCGGCCGGGCAGCCCTCCACCGCCGCGGACCCTTCGGTCCCGACTCCGTATTTCTCGATCCTCAGCACCGCATGGCCCGGCGCGAGCACAGGCGCCGTCGCGGCGAGCTGCGCGTCGCCGCCCGCGCGGTCGCAGCCCGAGCCCTGGAGAAGCAGGAGCATCGGCCGGCGCCCCTCGCGGGGCCGGTCGAGATGGTAGATGATTGCCGAGCCATCGGCGCGCTCAAGCGCGAGCGTCTCCGCCCCGGCCGGCGCGGCGGCGAGAAGCATCGCGGCGGCTGCAACAAGCCTCATCGGCCATCTCCCTCGCCCGGGAGACTAGACGCGCCGGCTCAGCCGGTCGAGCCGCTCAGATCGCAAGCCCCGCCGCGCGCATCGCGGTGTCGACGGTGCCGCGGGTCACCGCATGGTAGGTCGGGCGGGCGCGGGCGTAGATGCGCTGGGCGATGGGTTTGCCCCAGGTGCCTTGGGCGAGCAGCGCGTCGAAAAGGGGCGCGACGAACTTGCGGCGGCCCATGCTGGTCAGGAAGCGCTCGGCGGCGGGCACCGCGGGATCGTAGCGGTTGGCGATGGCGAGCTTCAGCCAGGCGAAGAGGATCTCCGAATTGCCGCTGTCGGAAAGGCGGAAGGCGGTGTCGAGGGCGGCGAGGCGCTGCCGGTTCATCTCGCGCGGCAGGCTGTTCAGGAAGCGCAGCCGCTCGGCCGTCGACCAGCCCGCGAACGGAACGGCCGCCGCGTCGCCGCGAGTCCCGAAGGCGCGTACGGCATTGTCTACTTCGGCAAAGGCCGCCGGGTCCGGGCGCGCCGCATTGGCGGGGAGGCCGGGGCGGTAGACCCACTGGTCGAGCATCAGACGCCGCTCCAGCGCCGTGTCGCCGCGCAGCAGGTTGCGGCGCAGGTCGGAGAGGAACATCTCCGCCGTTGCGGGCTGGAAGGCGTGGCGGTCGAACCAGGAGCGCAGATAGGCGTCCCAGCGCGGCCGGCCGACGGCGGCCTCGATGGTGCGCAGCATCGCCGCGCCCTTTTCGTAGGCGATCGAGTTCATGCCGGCGTCGGGGTCCTGGCCGGTGAGGTCCAGGTGGAGCGCGCTCATCGGCGAGGTCGCGCCGACATCGGCCATTTCGCGCTGGAGGTCGTCCCAGCCGTTCGCCACTTCCTGGCGCGCGCGCTCGGGCCCGTAGACCGCCTCCATGATCCGGGCTTCGAAATAGGTGGTGAAGCCTTCGTTGAGCCAGAAGTCCGACCAGGCCGCATTGGTGACGAGATTGCCGGACCATGAGTGGGCAAGCTCGTGCGCGACCGTGTTGACGAGGCTGCGGTCGCCGGCGAGCAAAGTGGGGGTGAGGAAGGTGAGGCGCGGATTCTCCATGCCGCCGAACGGGAAGGAGGGCGGCAGGACGAGCATGTCGTAGCGGCCCCAGCGATAGGGGCCGTAGAGCGCTTCGGCCGCGTCGATCATGCGTTCGGTGTCGACGAGTTCGCTTACGGCGCTGTCGAGCATGCCGGGCTCGGTCCAGACGCCGGTGCGCGGGCCCAATGCGCGGAAGGACAGGTCGCCGGCCGCGATGGCAATCAGATAGGGCGCGACTGGATGGTCCATCCGGAAGCGGTAGGCGCGGCCCCCCGCGACCCGCTCGCCGTCGGGGTCGAGATTCTCGGCGCTCATCACGACCTTCAGGGGCTCGGGCGCGACGATCCGCGCCTCCCAGGTCTGGCGGATGCCGGGGCTGTCCTGCGTCGGGATCCAGGTCCGGTTGAGGATCGCCTGGCCCTGGCTGAAGAGATAGGGGTGGCGCTTGCCCACGGTCTGCTCCGGGCTCAGCCACTGGATCGCCGCCGCGTCGGCCGCCGCGCGATAGGCGATGCGGATTCGCCGCGCCTGCCCCATGCGGACGGACAGCGGCCGCCCCATGATCTCATTGCCCGTGCCGTAGCTCCATTGAAGCGGCCGCCCGCTGGCGGGGTCGGTGACGGCGGAGATTTCGAGGCCCTTGGTGTCGAGCAGGATTTCCGGCGCGCCGGGCTGCGCCTGGAGATCGAGCGTCGCCGTGCCGCCGACGCGTTTGGCGGCGAAGTCGAGCGCGAGGTCGAGCGCCACATGCGTTACGCGGGCGATCTCCGGCCGGGCGAAGCTGTGGATGTCGCGCGCTTCGGCGGTGGTGAGGACCGGCGCGACCGGCGTCTGCGCGGTGCGCTCGCTGCGCTGGGTGGACGCGGTGGTGCAGGCGGCGAGGGCGAGGGAGGCGGCGGCCGCGGTTGCGGCGGCGATCAGCAGGTGACGCAAGGCAATGGCTCCTGGGCAGGCTCCGGTGCGGTAGCGGGGTGGGGGGAGGCTGGCCAGAGCGCCGCCACCGCCGCTTCTGCGGCAAGGCCGATGGCGAGGCCGGCGGCGACGTCCGTCGGATAATGGGCGCAGCGCGGGATCTGGACCAGCGCCAGCGCGGCGCCGGTCGCCGCCGCGGCGCCTCCATGCTCCGGGAATTCGCGGGCGAAGGCACGCGTCGCCGCCGCCGCCCCGGCGCTGTGGCCGGAGGGGAAGCTGGTATCCTCCTTCTCCTGGCTGCGGCCCGGCGTCGGGACGTCGTCCTCCTCCTCGGCGCCGTTGGAGCGCGGCCGCCGCCGGTCGATGCGATTCTTGACGAAATTCTTGGCGAAGGTCGCCGTCTCGTGGGCGAGGAGCATCCTGAGCCCGGCTCGCGCGAGCCGCGGCCCATATTCGGACCTGCGCCCCGCGGCGAGGCCCGCCGCCAGCATCGCCACCGAGACGGTGCGGAGCTGTGGCTGGTCGCCGAGGTCCGCCAGCCGGTCGAGAAGAGCGGAATCCCGGATCGGCTCCAGCGCCTGAACCGCCTTCTTTTCCGCCGCCACGGCCGACTTCGCGGCCTTTTTCGCTTTCTTTGCCATGTGCGCACAACCGGCGAGCGGCCGTTCGGTGCCGCCGCCCGCACTTGCGGCCCGCCAGCCTCGGGGCCACATACTGTCCTGGAGGACGCCCTCATGAAAATCGGCAGACGCGCATTTCTCGGCTTCGGCGGGCTCGGCCTTGCCGCGGGCGGCGCCTTTCTCTTCAGCCGCGGCGAAGCGGAGGCCGTGCCGACCGGCAACGCGCCCCTTCGCCTTGCCGACGCCGAGTGGCGCCGCCGCCTCTCGCCCGAAGCCTACCGCGTCCTGCGCCGCGCGGGCACGGAGCGCGCGGGATCGAGCCCGCTCGACCGCGAGCATCGCCGCGGCACCTTTCACTGCGCCGGCTGCAACCTTGCGCTCTTCGCCTCCGCCGACAAGTTCGACAGCGGCACCGGCTGGCCGAGCTTCACCCGGCCGCTTGCCGGCGCCGTCGGCACGCGCGAGGACAACACGCTCTTTTCCGCGCGCACGGAAGTCCACTGCAGCCGCTGCGCCGGCCACTTGGGCCACGTCTTCGACGACGGCCCGCGCCCGACGGGCAAGCGCTACTGCATGAACGGTGTCGCGATGCGGTTCGTCGCGGCCTGAACCTTTGCCGTCATTGCGAGGAGCGCAGCGACGAAGCAATCCAGTGGCCGTCGGTGCGGGTCTCCGCGTTCCGCTGGATTGCTTCGCTGCGCTCGCAATGACGCGGTGCGGGGTCAGGCGGCGAGCGGAAACCTGAGCAGCCGGTCGGCGAGCGGCACCAGGGCCTCGGCGCGGCCGCCCACCGCCCGCACGATCTCGGGATGCCCCGCATCGAGCCCGCCCGTCAGCGCGCCGAACGCGGGCAGGATCAGCTTGCGATCGGTCGCGACGAAGCAGCGGCGCGAGATGTTGCGGCCGCGGTGATGGACTCGAAGCTTGGGATGGAAATGTCCCGACAGCTCGGGCCGCGGCTCGGCGGGATCGGCCTCGTGGCGGAGCAGCAGGCCGTCGACATACGCCTCCTCCACGACCTCGCCGCCGCAATGGTCGGCGATCCCGGGATCGTGGTTGCCGGTGATCCAGGTCCAGCGCACCGCGGCGGTGAGCCCGCTCAGCATCTCGCGCGCCCGCGCCGGCAGGCGGTCGCAGCCCTTGGTGTCGTGGAAGGAATCGCCGAGGCACCAGATTTCCTCCGCGCCCGTGCTCGCGGACAGCGCGGTCAGATCGGCAAGCGTTGCGATCGAATCGTAAGGGGGGAGCATCTGCCCGAAGCGGGCGAACCAGCTCGCTTTTTCGAGGTGGAGATCGGCGACGAGCAGCGCCTTGCGCGCCGGCCAGAAGAGGGCGCCCTGCGGCAGCGCGACCAGATCGTGGCCTGAGAACGTAAAGCGAACCATCGCCT
>DASQND010000180.1:0-2625 GCA_035645215.1 Allosphingosinicella sp. | reverse complement strand
GGATGTCGCCGCGCATCGCCCGGATCGACCCGGCGACCGGGCGGGTGAATGCCTGGCTCGACCTCACCCCGATCGTCGAGCAGACGGCGCGCGGCGACGGCGACAACGTCCTGAACGGCATCGCCTACGACCGCGCCGGCGACCGCCTGTTCGTCACAGGCAAGAACTGGGCGCAGCTCTACGAAATCGACATCGTCGCGCCCGCGGCGGCAGGGCGCTGACCAGGGGTCAGGGTGCGTCGCGGCGGTAGCGCGACACCTCCTCGCCCAGATACGCATTGTTCCGCTCGCGAAGCTCCGCCGCGGCCTCGTCGTAGAGGAAGGGCAGAAAGGCGTAGCGCTTGCCGCGCGTGACCGGCGTCGCTTCGTGTAGGAGCGAGCAGGCGAAGACGATCGCGCCGCCCGGCGGAGCGCGATAGGTGCGCCGGCCGAATTCCGGGAAGCGCAGGTCCCCGCCCTCATAGTCGCTGTTCAAATTGATGGTGACGGCGAACCTGCGGTGGGCCGTGCCTTTGGTCGTGTTGTCGCGGTGGGGGCGGAAATGGCCGGCGCCCTCCTGATAGCAGGCGACGAGATAGCGCTCCATGCGCGTTGGATCGAACTGGAAGACGCGTTGGACGACGGGAACCAGGCGGCGGTTGATCCGGGCGACGATCTGGCGGCGCAGGGTCTCGTCGAAGATGTCGAAATCGCGGCGCTGCTTGTGGCCGGGGTCCTTCAGGAGGACGGTCTTGCCGTCCACTTCGCGCATGAAGCCCGATTCCGCGCCGCCATGCTCTTCGTACAGGGCGACGAGCTGCCGGCAGAATGCGGGCTCGAACACGCTGTGCGCCATGGCGACCGGCGCCCAGTCGGGAAGCGACGGGCCGGCGGCGAGGGCGGCCAGCGCCTGGACCGCGGCCTCGCCCGCGGCAAGCGGGAAGCGCCCAGCGACCCGGAGCGCGCGATCGAGGAGCAGCCAGTGGGGGCGGTATTCGGCTGAGCCTTCCGCCGGCGCGGCGCCGTAGAGTCGGCTGACGGCGCGGTCGTAATCGAGAAAGAAGCGAATGCCGGGGAGAAGCTGGGCGATGCGCCGTTCGGCCGCGTCCTCGGGATCGCAGGTGATTCCGAAGAAGCAGGCATTGAGGTCGTCGAACAAGGCCCGGTGCGCCGCGACGGCGGAGAGCGCGGCCTGCGCATCGGGAAGCGCCGCGCTTCCGAAGAAGAGGAGCAGCATCGGCCGGCCCGCCGCCGTGTCGAAGGCATAACTGGGCGCGCCGTCCAGCGCCGGCGCGCGGAACCAGGGCGCGGTGTCGCCGGGATCGAGCGGGCGCGCGGGCGGCGGCGCGGGGTCGCTCATTCCGCCGGCCACGTTTCCAGCACTTCGACGAAGCGCGAGAGCCAGGTGTTGGTCTGGTGGCCGTCAACCACGCGGTGGTCGATGGTGAGCGAGACGAAGGCCATCGGGCGGATCTGGATCGTGTCGACGCCGCCGACTTCGCGCACCACCACGCGCTTTTCGAGCTTGCCGACACCGAGGATCGCCGATTGCGGCTGGGCGATGATGATGGGGGCGGCGAAGAGCGAGCCCGAGACGCCGTGGTTCGAAATGGTGAAGGTGCCGCCGGAGACGTCCTTTGCCGTGAGCGTCTCGCCCCGCGCCTTTTCGATCAGCTCATCGAGGCCGGCGGCGATGCCCTTCAAATTGAGCTTCTGGACGCCGCGCAGGACGGGGACGATCAGGCCCTTCTCGCCGAGCGCGGTGCCGACGCCGATATTGAAGTCGTCGAAGATTTCGAGCCGGTCGGCATGCCAGCGGCTGTTGATCGCGGGCGCGACCTTCATCGCTTCGGCGCAGGCCGCGACGATATAGGCGGTGTAGGTGAGCTTGACGCCCTTCCGGCCCCACGCGGCCTTGTGGCGCTCGCGGTGGGCGATGATGGCGGAGAAATCGGCTTCGAAGACGGCGGTGACGTGCGGTGCGGCGGTCACCGAGTTCAGCATGTTCTCGGCGATCTTGAGGCGCATGCGGTCGTGGGGGACGCTGTGGGAGCGGATGGAGGAGTCCGTCGGCGGCGCGGCGGGCACCGGAGCGGGCGCGCGGGCCGCGGCTTCGACCGCGCGGTCCACATCGGCCCGGGTGACCCGCCCGTCGCGGCCGGTGCCTTCGATTGTGCGCGGATCGACACTATGCTGCAGGCAGGCGCGCTTCACCGCGGGCGAGAGGCGAAGTTCGGGCGTGAGCTGAGGCCTCGCCTCCCCGTTCGGTCCGAGCGAAGTCGAGGACCGCTGCCGAGCGAAGTCGAGGCTTTCGGAAGAAGAAGGGTCCTCGGCTTCGCTCGAACCGGCATCTCGACTTCGTTCGATGCGAACGGTGTTTTGATCTGCCGCATCAGCGTTCCCCTCAGGCTGCGGCTCGCCCTCGGGCGCGATGCGGCCGAGGATGGCTCCGGGGACAGCGGCGGCGTCGGTCTGCAGCAAAATTTCGTGCAGCACCCCCGCCGCGGGCGCCGGGACTTCCACCGCAACCTTGTCCGTCTCCAGCTCCACCAGCGGGTCGTTCACCTCCACCCGGTCGCCGACCTGCTTCAGCCAGGCGCGGACGACCGCCTGCGTGCCTTCCTGCTCGACGGGAACGATCACGTCG
>DASQND010000179.1:0-11767 GCA_035645215.1 Allosphingosinicella sp. | reverse complement strand
CTTCTCCGAAGACACGTACCGGACGCTGACCGCCGTCGACAGCGCCATCATGGTGATCGACGCCGCCAAGGGCATCGAAGCGCAGACGCGCAAGCTCTTCGAAGTCTGCCGCCTGCGCAACATCCCGATCGTCACCTTCGTCAACAAGGTGGACCGCGAGGGCCTCAGCCCCTTCAAGCTCCTCGACGAGATCGCCGAGACGCTGCAGCTCGACGTCGCGCCGATGAACTGGCCGGTCGGCATGGGCGGCCAGTTCCACGGCCTTTACGACTTCGAGCAGCCGCGCCTGATGCGCGCCGACCGCAGCGACGGCACCCGTCCCGCCGAAATCGTCCCGCTCACCGGCCTCGATGATCCCAAGCTCGACGAACTCATTCCCGCCGACGTTCTCGGGGTCATGCGCGAGGAAGCCGAACTCGCCAGCATCGCCTATCCGCAGTTCGAGCTCCCGCCCTTCCTGAACGGCGACCTCACCCCCGTCTTCTTCGGCTCGGCATTGCGCGAGTTCGGCGTGGACATCCTCCTCTCCGGCCTCGGCCGCTTCGCCCCGCCGCCCCAGCCGCAGCCCGCGCGCGGCGGCGCCGTGTCGCCGTCCGAGCCGCGCTGCTCCGGCTTCATCTTCAAGGTTCAGGCCAACATGGACCCGAACCACCGCGACCGCGTCGCCTTCATGCGCGTCTGCTCGGGCGCGCTGAAACGCGGCATGAAGCTCACCAACGGCCGGGTCGGCAAAGCCATTGCCATCCAGAACCCGATCACCTTCTTCGCCCGCGACCGCGAACTCGCCGAGTTCGCCCGCCCCGGCGACATCGTCGGCATCCCCAATCACGGGACCCTGCGCGTCGGCGACACCCTTTCCGAGCGCGGCGACGTGTCCTTCACCGGCCTCCCTGATTTCGCGCCGGAGATCCTGCGCCGCGTCCGCCTCGACGATCCGATGAAGTCGAAGCAGATGAGGAAGGGCCTCGAAGACCTCGCCGAGGAAGGCGTCATCCGCATCTTCAAGCCGTCCATCGGCTCCAACTGGATCGTCGGCGTCGTCGGCGCGCTCCAGCTCGACGTGCTCGCCACCCGGATGGAGGCGGAATACAGCCTCAAGCTCGGCTTCGAACCCTCCCCCTTCGAAGTCGCCCGCTGGGTCGCCGCCGACGATCCCGCCGACTTGAAGCGCCTGAACGACACCCACCGCTCCTCGATGGCGGAAGACGGCGACGGCGACCTCGTCCTGATGATGCGCAACGCCTGGGAACTCGGCCGCTTCCAGCAGGACTGGCCCGGCATCCGCTTCACGAGCGTGAAGGAGCGCAGCTAGCGCGGGCGCGCGGGCGGGCGGCGGTGCAAAGGGCCGGCTCGTGGAGGTACACTCAGGCGCGATCACCCCACCGCCGTTCGGCCTGAGCCTGTCGAAGGCCTGCCCTTCTTCTTCCTTGAACGCGCAAGCCAAAAGAAAGGGCAGGGCTTCGACAAGCTCAGCCCGAACGGTGAGTGGCATTTCGCTCGGCGCGTTTGTACTGACGCTTCCCTCTAGCGCGGCAGCTCCAGCCGGTAGCCGCTCTCGAAGCCCCGCTCCAGCATTCCCACGATCGCGTCCGCGACCACGCTCGGCGCCTTGAGCGTCGTCTCGTCCTCGCCGGGAAAGGCGCGGGCGCGCATGACGGTGCGGGTGGCGCCGGGGTCGACGATGGCGGTTCGGATCGCGGTCGTGTTGCGGACCTCGTCGGCGTAGGAAAGGACGAGCGTCTCGAGCGCGGCCTTGGAGGCTCCGTAGGCGCCCCAATAAGCACGGGGGTGCGCGCCGACCGAGGAGGTAACGGCGAGCAGGGCGGCGCCGGCGCTCTGCCGAAGCATCGGATCGAAGGCGGCGATCATCGCCTGCTGGGCGACGACGTTGAGGGTGAGGACGCGGGCGAATTCCTTGCCGTCGATCGCGGGCACCGAGGTGAGCGTCCCAAGCGTCGCGGCGTTCAGCACCAGGACGTCGAGCGCTTCCCAGCGCCCGCGCACGGCAGCGGCGAGCCGGCCGACGCTGTCGCCGTCGAGAAGGTCCAATGGCGCGATCGTCGCCGAGCCCCCGGCGGCGTGGATCCGCTCCTCGACCTTTTCGAGATCCTCAGCCGTGCGCGCCGTCAGCACCACATGCGCGCCCGCCGCGGCGAGCGCTTCCGCCGTCGCCGCGCCGATGCCCCTGCTCGCGCCCGTGACCAAAGCCAGCTTACCGTCGAGAAATTTGTTCGTCATTTCCACCTTCGTCATGCCGGACTTGATCCGGCATCCATCTTCTTGGCACCTTCTTGGCGGCGCGGATGCAGCAAGATGGACCCTGAAACAAGTTCAGGGTGACGCTAAAGCGTCAGGCGTAGCGCTCGCCGTGGAGGGCGAGCTGGTCGACGGGCTCCACCTCTTCGTGGTCGGTGAGGCGGGTGGGGTAGTCGCCGGTGAAGCAGGCGTCGCAATGCTGGGGCTGGGCGTCGTCGCGCATGTCCTCGCCGAGCGCCCGGTAAAGGCCGTCGATCGAGATGAAGCCGAGGCTGTCCGCCTTGATGTAATGGTTCATCTCGGCGACGCTCATCTGCGCGGCGAGGAGCTTGTTCCGCTCGGGCGTGTCGACGCCGTAGAAGCAGCTGTGCCGCGTCGGCGGCGAGGCGATGCGCATGTGGACTTCGCGCGCGCCGGCCTCGCGCATCATCTGCACGATCTTGAGTGAGGTCGTGCCCCGCACGATCGAATCGTCGACGAGGATCAGGCGCTTGCCCTTGATCAGCGCGCTGTTCGCATTGTGCTTCAGTTTCACCCCGAGGTGCCGGACCTGGTCCGAGGGCTGGATGAAGGTCCTGCCGACATAGTGCGAGCGGATGATGCCGAGCTCGAACGGAATGCCGCTT
Source organism: Allosphingosinicella sp. (assembly GCA_035645215.1). Classification (GTDB taxonomy): domain Bacteria; phylum Pseudomonadota; class Alphaproteobacteria; order Sphingomonadales; family Sphingomonadaceae; genus Allosphingosinicella. The sequence continues at coordinate 8,885 of DASQND010000179.1, read as the reverse complement.
TCCTGGGCGTAGCCGATCGCGGCGGGCACCCCCGAATCGGGCACCGGCACGACGATGTCCGCTTCCACCGGGTTCTCGCGCGCCAGCTCGGCGCCGATCGATTTGCGAACGCCGTAGACCGAGGCGCCGTCGAGCACGCTGTCCGGCCGCGAGAAATAGATATGTTCGAAGATGCACGGCCGCGGCCGCGTCGGCGAGAAGGGCCGGTGCGAGCGGACGCCGTTCTCCGACACGATCACGATCTCGCCGGGCTCGACCGAACGGATGTAGGTCGCGCCGACCACGTCGAGCGCCACGGTCTCAGACGCGAAGATATAGGCGTCGCCGAGCCGGCCCATGACGAGCGGCCGGATGCCGAGCGGGTCGCGGCAGGCGATCATGCCTTCGGCGGTGAGGCAGATGAGGCTGTAGGCGCCTTCGACCTGCTTCAGCGCGTCGATGAAGCGGTCGAGCAGCGTCCGGTAGGAGGACGTCGCGACGAGGTGGATGATGACCTCGGTGTCGGAAGTCGACTGGAAGATCGAGCCGCGGCGGTTGAGCTCGCGCCGCAGCTTGCCGGCGTTCGAGATATTGCCGTTATGCGCGACGGCGAAGCCGCCTGAACTCAGCTCCGCGAAGAGGGGCTGGACGTTGCGCAGCGCCGTCTCGCCCGTGGTCGAATAGCGGACATGGCCGACGGCGGCGCGGCCGGCGAGGCGGCGGATCACTTCGTCGGAGCCGAAATTCGTCGCGACATGGCCCATGCCGCGGTGGGTGTGGAAGGTGCGGCCGTCCCAGCTCGTGATGCCGGCCGCTTCCTGGCCGCGGTGCTGGAGGGCGTGGAGGCCGAGCGCCGTCACCGCCGAAGCGGTATCCGCGGCCCACAGGCCGAAGACGCCGCATTCCTCGCGCAGTTTGTCCCCAAGGAGATCTGTGTCAAATGGATTGGTCGTCAGCATGAACCCGCTCGCCTCGCCCCGATGCACGGGAGCTATAGAAAAATGACGGCGGTTTGTCTGCCCGCCGGCCCGTAGATTGATGTGGATAAAGGAACGCCTCACCCCATAGGCCGGCCACCTGAACCTTTGCTGGCCGCCGCGCATTGTTGGCTGGCGATGGGAAAGACGCCGCTCCTCCTCCTGCCCTTGCTCCTCCTCGGCGCCTGCCGCGCCCAGGAGGGCATGAGCAACAACGCCGCCAATTCAAGCGTCGGCGGCGCGCCTGCGGGCGGCACCGAGGCGCCCGCCGCCCCGCCCCAGACGGCGACCCTCACCGGCCTCTACGAGAGCGGCACCGCGCCGCAGCGCAGCCAGATGTGCGCCGTTGAAGCAAGCGGCCGGGCCCGCTTCGGCCTCGTCGTCTGGTCCGCGCCCAACGAAAGCTGCAGCGGCAACGGCATCGCGACGCGCAGCGGCGATACGCTGCGCCTCACCATGCAGGGCGACGAACCCTGCACGATCGACGCGCGCATCGAAGGCACGCGAGTCACCTTCCCCCCGAACGTCCCTGCCGGCTGCGCTTATTATTGCAGCCGAGGCGGGCGCCTTGCCGGCGCCGCCTTCGACAAGACCGGAGGCACCGACGCCGACGCCGCCCGCGCCCAGGACCTCATCGGCGACCAGCTCTGCGGCGGTTAGGCTCAGCGCGTTCAACATAGGCACCGGCGCCCCCACCCGTTCGGTCCGAGCGAAGTCGAGGACCGCTGTCGAGCGTAGCGAGACACACGGAGCCCTTCGAAATGTCTCGACTTCGCTTGACAGGGCATCTCGACTTCGCTCGATGCGAACGGGTGGGGAGGTGTGAGCCTGTCCTGATAGCACCGCCCGCCTCCCCCGCCCCAACTCCGCGCGCGGCCGCTGCCGCCTTGACGTTGACGTGAACGTAAAGTAGCGGTCGGGCCATGCCCGGAACCGCACTTCACGCCGATTTCCAGCAGAGCGACGCGAGCGCTTCTTCCTATACGATCACCGATCTTTGCGAGGAGTTCGCGGTGACGCCGCGGGCCCTGCGCTTCTACGAGGACGAGGGGCTGATCGCGCCCAAGCGCCAGGGACTGTCGCGCATTTACTCATGGCGCGACCGGGCGCGGCTCGCCTGGATTTTGCGCGGAAAGCGCGTCGGCTTCAGCCTCGCCGAAATCCGCGAAATGATCGACCTCTACGACATCGGCGACAACCGCGCCGTCCAGCGCCGCGTGACACTCGAAAAGTGCCGGGGGCGGGTCGATCTCCTGAAAAAGCAGCGCGTCGACATCGACGCCACGATCGCCGAGCTCGAACGCTTCATCGACATGGTCGAAGCCGCGGATCCACCAGCCAAATAGGCCACCAGCCAAGTAGGAACCCTCATGCCCAGTTATGCCGCCCCGGTGCGCGACACGCGCTACGTTCTCGACGCCGTGCTCGGTCTCGACCGTTATTCGAACCTTCCCGGCTTCGAGAATGCGTCGAGCGACATGATCGAGGCGATCCTGACGGAGGGCGGCCGCTTCGCCGCGGAGGTTCTCCATCCTTTGAACCGCATCGGCGACGAGCATGGCTGCACCCGCCACGAGGACGGCTCGGTCACGACGCCGCCGGGCTTCAAGGACGCCTGGGACCAGTTCGTCGCCGGCGGCTGGACCACCCTCTCGGCGCCTGAGGAGTTCGGAGGCCAGGGCCTGCCGCAGGTCGTCGGCACGGCGGTCAGCGAGTATCTCCTCAGCGCCAACCAGGCGTTCGAAATGTATCACGGCCTGACGCAAGGCGCGGTCGCCTCCATCGTCATCAAGGGCTCGGACGCGCAAAAGGCGATGTACCTCCCCAAGATGATCTCGGGCGAGTGGACGGGGACGATGAACTTGACGGAGCCGCATTGCGGCACGGATCTCGGCCTGCTGCGCACCAAGGCCGAGCCGCAGGCGGACGGCTCCTATTCGATCACCGGCACCAAGATCTTCATCTCGTCGGGCGAGCACGATCTTGCCGGCAACATCATCCACCTCGTCCTCGCCAAGATCGCCGGCGCGCCGGACACGGTGAAGGGCATTTCGCTCTTCATCGTCCCCAAGTTCCTCGTCAACGAGGACGGCAGCCTCGGCGCCCGCAACGGTGTCGTCTGCGGCTCGATCGAGGAGAAGATGGGCATCCACGGCAACTCGACCTGCGTCCTCAATTACGACGGCGCGACCGGCTACCTCGTCGGCGAGCCGGAGAAGGGCCTAGCCGCCATGTTCATCATGATGAACGCGGCGCGCCTCGGCGTGGGCTTGCAGGGGCTCGCCCAGGGCGAAGTCGCCTATCAGAACGCGGTCGCCTACGCGAAGGACCGCCGCCAGGGCCGCGCCCTCGTCCCCGGCGAGCGCGATTCCGAAGCCAAGGCCGATCCGATCATCGCCCATCCGGACGTGCGCCGCATGCTGCTTGAGATGAAGGCGTTCAACGAAGGCGCCCGCGCCCTCGTCCTCTGGGGCGCCCTCCAGGTCGACATCAGCCGCAAGGCCCAGACCGAGGAAGAGCGCGAAGCCGCCGCCGACCTCCTCGGCCTTCTCACCCCCGTCATCAAGGGCTACCTCACCGACAAGGGCTTCGAAGCCGCCGTCCTCGCCCAGCAGGTTTACGGCGGCCACGGCTACATCCGCGAATGGGGCATGGAGCAGTTCGTCCGCGACGCCCGCATCGCCCAGATCTACGAAGGCACGAACGGCATCCAGGCCCTCGACCTCGTCGGGAGAAAGCTCGGCGCCAACGGCGGCCGCGGCATCCAGGCCTTCTTCAAGATACTGGCGGAGGAAACGGCGAGCGCAAGCGAAGCCGCGGGCCCCGAAGCCGAAGCCATCCGCACCAGCCTCCAGAAAGCCACGCAGGACCTCCAGACGTCCACCATGTGGCTGATGCAGAACGGCCTCGCCAACCCCAACAACGCCGGCGCCGCCGCCTACCCCTACATGACGCTCCTCGGCACCGTCTGCCTCGGCCTCATGTGGCTGAGGATGGCGAGGGCCAGCACCGAAGCCCTGGCGTCCGGAGAAGACGCCGCCTTCCACCAGGCCAAGCTCACCACAGCGCGGTTCTTCGCCGAGCGCATCATGCCGGAAACCGGCGCGCTGCGGCGCAAGCTCGAAGCCGGCGCCGAGTCGATCATGGCGCTGTCCGTGGAGGCTTTCTAAGCCGCGCGGCTCTGCACGGCGAGCGGCAGCGCCGCCGCCGGCAGGGTCGCCACCATCGGCCGGGCGAACAGGTAACCCTGGACGTAGCGGATGCCGATCGCTCGGAGGGCGGCGAACTCGGCCTCCGTCTCGATCCCCTCGGCGATCACGGTGATACCGAGCTCGCGGCACATCCGGGCGACGCCGCCGACGATCACCCGGCGGGCCATGCTCGTCTCGATCCCGCGCACCAGCTCCATGTCGAGCTTGACCATGTCGGGCTGGAAGCGGGCGAGGAGGTTCAGACCGGCATGGCCGGCGCCGAAATCGTCCAGCGCCGTCCCGAAGCCCATCGCCTTGTAGGTGTTGACGATGTCGGCAACGTGCGCCGGCTCCGCCATCTGCTCGTTTTCGGTGAATTCGAAGATCAGCCGGTCGGTCGGAAACGCCGCCGCCGCGGCGGTGCGCAGGGTGAGCTGGATGCAGGCCTTGGGCGAATAGACAGCGCCCGGAAGGAAGTTGATCGAGAGGCGCGCCGGCGTGTCGAGGATGCCCGCCGCCGCCGCGACCTGGATCGCCTTCACCCGGCATTGCTGGTCGAAGGCGTAGCGGTTTTCCTCGGTCACCTGCGACAGGATCGCGCCGGCGCCCTCCCCGCCCCGGCCGCGCACCAGTGCTTCGAACGCGAAGGGCTGGCCGCTCTCGGCGTCGAGGATCGGCTGAAACGCCATGGTGAAGTCGAAATCGAGCGCGGCGCCGTCGCGGCAGCCGGCGCAGGCTTTCGTGATTTGCTTGGACAAAGCGGCTCTCCGGACGATCGAGAGACTGTCGTCTAGCGGCCTCCGGGTTAAAAACGGGTTCCGCGGGAGACCGCGCCGCCCGCATCGCCGAAAGCCGCGCCTGCCGCTCCTCGCGAGTCATCGCCAGCGCCCAGGTCCAGGCCGCGTCGTAATCGTAGGTGCCGGGGATGCGGCGTTCGATGCCGACCATCCGGTCCGCGAACGTCTTCCCGTAGAGGTCCGTCCAGGCGTCGTAGAGGAAGAGGTAGAGGAGGCGGTGGTCGTCGAGGCCGGCGCGGCGGGGAAGGAGGAAGCTCAGGCGGTGGCCGAGCTCGTGCATCAAAGTCGCCGATTTGTAGTCGGTCGTGTAGCGGGCGCGCAGCCGCATATTGCGGCCGTCGTAGGACATCATCGGCGGGCCGTCCGAGACGAGCGCGTCGATCGGTGCCGCGGGGAATTCGACGCCGCTCGCCGCTTCCAGCGCCGCCGCCATGCGCGGGCCTTCGCGTTCCCAGATGCGGCGATATTCGGCCGTGTCGGAGGCGAAGCGCGGCTCCATCGACGTGAACGCCACCGGCGGCGCGGCCGCGGTGAGGAAGACGGCGGCGGCGACCAATCCCACGATCCTCATCCCGCGCTCGCAAGCCCACGCGTCCTGGTCCTCACCCGCGCCAGCATCGTGTCGGAAGCGAGGAACAGGGTGCGGCCGTCCTCGCCGAAGGTGCAGTTGGCGATCTTGGTGCCGGTCGAGACGAGGCCGAGAGGTTCTCCGTCCGGCGTCAGGACGTGCACGCCGCCCGGGCCCGTCGTGAAGAGGTTGCCCGCATCGTCCATTGCCATTCCGTCTGGGAGTCCCGGCCGCTCGGGCCCGACCTGCGCGGTGAAGTCGGCGAACACCCTGCCCTCGCCGAGCCGGCCGTTTGCGAGCGAGTAGGCCGTCACGGCGGCGCGCTCCGGATCGGAGACGGCGACGTAGAGCGTGCGCTCGTTCGGGGAGAGGATGATGCCGTTTGGGTAAGTGAGCTCCCTAGTCAGGAGCGTCACCGTGCCGTCCGGGTCGAGGCGGTAGACGCCGTTGTAATCCATCTCCCCGAGCGGCGAGGCGCCTCGGCCTTGGAGGCCGTAGGGCGGGTCGGTGAAGTAGATCGTGCCGTCCGATGCGCGGACGAGGTCGTTGGGGGAGTTGAAGCGCTTCCCCTCAAAGTGCGTCGCGAGGAAAGTCTTCTCTCGCGCCGCCAGGTCCAGGCTCGCGACGGCGCGGTTGCCGTGGTCGCACATCAGGATCGTGCCGGGCGGGCCCGCGATGAGGCCGTTCGAGCCCGGTTCGGCGAAGCCGCTCGTGTCGGGGCCGGGGTGGCCGGAGGGGTCGAGGAAGACCGACAGACCCGCGCTCTGCGACCAGCGGTACATGACGTTGCCCGGAACGTCGCTCAGGAGCAGGTAGCCGCCGTCCTCGCCGATCCAGACCGGGCCTTCGCTCCACACGAAGCCTTCCGCCAGCACTTCGATCGGCGCCTCGGGATCGATCAGCGCATCGAGCGCCGGCGAGTCCCGCCGGATGCTCCCGATCCGGCGGTAGGGCGGCGCGCAGCCCCGCGCCCTCATGCGCGCTTCTCCAAGGTCACCTGCGCGACGTCGATGCCGCCGCCCCGGAAGCCGCCTTCGCAATACATGAGATAGTAGCGCCACAGCCCGTGAAACCGCGCGTCGAAGCCGGGCGGCAGCCGCCCCTCCTCCACCGCCGCCTCATAGGCCAGACGCCACCGCCGCAGCGTCTCGGCATAATGCAGCCCGAACCCCGCCCGGTTCCGCCACTCCAGCCCCTCGCCTTCCGCAATCCGCCGGAAGCGCGTCTCGCTGAGCAGCATTCCGCCGGGGAAAACGTAGGTCTGAATGAAGTCGGCGCTTGCCGCATAATCGTCGAACAGGCTTTCGCGGATCGAGATGAGCTGCAGCGCCGCCTTGCCGCCCGGCTTCAGCAGCCGCGCGATCGCGGCGAGGTAAGCGGGCCAGTAATCCTGCCCCACCGCCTCCACCATCTCGGCGCTGACGACCGCGTCATATTCCCCCGCCGCGTCGCGATAGTCGCACAGCGCGGTCTCCACCCGATCCGACAGCCCCGCCGCTGCCATCCGCGCATCCGCGAACGCCTTCTGCTCCCTGGAAAGCGTCAGGCCGGTGACCCGCACGCCGTAGTCACGCGCCGCCACTTCGGCGAGGCTCCCCCAACCGCAGCCGATCTCGAGCAAATGCTGCCCCGGCTCCAAATCCAGCCGGTCGAGCAGCAGCCGTATTTTCCGCTCCTGCGCGGCCTGCAGCGGCTCGCCGTCGGAGATCGGCTCCGCGAACACCGCGCTCGAATAGGTCATGCCCGGATCGAGCCACGCCCGGTAGAAATCGTTGCCGAGGTCGTAATGCGCCTCGATGTTGCGCCGCGCCCGCGCCTTGTCGTTCTCGCGGAGGCGATGCGCCGCCCAGTTGACCAGCCGGAACAGCCCCTTGGCCCGCGCCGCGCCGCCAAGGGTCTCGGCATTCCTCATGAAGAGATCGAACAGCGGCACCGGATCGGGACTCGACCATTCGCCGAGCGCCCAGGCCTTGTACCACCCCACCGAACCCGACGTCGCGAGCCGCACCAGCGAACGCCAGCTGTGGAGCCGCACCACCGGCACCGGCCCCGGCGCGCGCCCGCCCAGCATCCGAGTCGAGCCGTCGGGAAGCGTCGCCTCGATCCCGCCTTCGGCAAGCCCCGCGTCGATGCGCTCGAGAATACGCTGGAACCCGCCTGCCGCCAGCCGTGCCGCCGCCCGCGCGATGAGGCCGCCGCCGGTCGCGAAGCCCCGATCGGCGGAAACGAGATGGCGGCCGCGCGGCGCGTGGGTCATGCCTGGCTAGGTGGCCGCTTGCCGCGCACGGCGCAAGCGCTGCCTAAGCCGCTTCAAATAACGTGCGGCTCTTTCGTCACCATCCAGCTCTGGCCCTTCGAGACCAAAGCCTGGAGATCCGGCGTCTTGCCCGCCGCCGCTTCCGCATTCTGCGCGCGCACCGCCGCTTCGAAGGTCGGCGCCGGGTCCTCGTAGATGACGCCGAGTGCCATCGGGAACGATCCGAACGGCATCTCGATGAGCATGTGGGCGACCGAGCGGTTGCGCGCCTCGTGGACGATCACGCCCGTCGCCTCCCAGCCGCCGTCCACGACGTCCACCACCTTCAAGGTGAGGTTCTCGCGGTCGAGCGCAATCCCCTTCGTGCCGCCGGCGAACAGCATCGGCTTGCCTTCTTCCAGCCAGAGCTGGCTCCCCGAATTCTCCCTGGCGGTGAACGGCGCGAAGACGTCGTCATTGTAGACGATGCAATTCTGGAAGATTTCGACGAAGGACGCGCCGCGATGCCCGTGCGCCGCCTTTAAGACATCGACCAGGTTCTTGCTGACGTCGATCCCGCGCGCCACGAACCGTGCGCCCGAGCCGAGCGCAAACGCGCAGGGGCTGACCGAGCGGTCGACCGACCCGTAAGGCGTCGAGGGCGAGCGGGTGCCCACCCGGCTGGTCGGCGAATATTGCCCCTTGGTGAGGCCGTAAATCTCGTTGTTGAAGAGCAGGATCTGGCAATCGAGGTTGCGGCGCAGGACGTGCATCGTGTGGTTGCCGCCGATCGACAGCGCATCGCCATCGCCGGTGATGATCCAGACGTCGAGCTCGGGATTGGCGAGCTTGATCCCGGTCGCGAAGGTCGGCGCGCGCCCGTGGATCGTATGGAAGCCGTAGGTCTCCATATAATAAGGAAAGCGCGACGAGCAGCCGATGCCGGACACGAACACGGTGTTCTCCGGCCGCACGCCGAGCTCCGGCATGGTCCGCTGCACCGCCTTCAGCACGGCATAATCGCCGCAGCCCGGGCACCAGCGCACTTCCTGGTCGGTCGCGAAATCCTTCGCGGTGAGCTTCGTCAGTTCGTTCATGATGCGCTTCCGTAAAGCAGATACCAGATCAGCCCGCACA
>DASQND010000178.1:0-6961 GCA_035645215.1 Allosphingosinicella sp. | reverse complement strand
GGAGCCGTGGTGGAGGAGGCCGCCGATCACTTCGATGCCACGCTCCCGCAGCATCTCCAGGCGCTCGTCCTGCCAGGTGAAATCGAGCGTGTCCGGGTCTTCGGGCGCGACGGCTTCCCAGAGGATGGGATAGCGCACGGTGGTGACGCCCATGTCGGCGAGGATGTCGATGTCTTCCTTGCGGTGCGTGTGGCCGGTCTCGAGGCTCTGGTCCCGATACTCGTCCCCCAGCCGGACGATCGTGCACTCCACGCCACCCCAAAGCTCCACCGGAGCCGGACCGTTCGACGCCATCGATTACCCCTGTCTCGGACCGCCGGGAAAGTGACGGACGGGTAACGAAACGGCGGCGGCTGCGCGCGGGTTCCCGGTGCGGGCGGCGCTTCTAAAGCAGGTTAGTGGAATTCCGGTGCGATCGAACTTGGACCTAGCCCCATGCACCGTTCGGGCTGAGCTTGTCGAAGCCCTGCCCTTCTTCCCGCACTGAACAAGAAGAAAGGGCAGGGCTTCGACAGGCTCAGCCCGAGCGGAGTGGGGCTCGTGAGCCTGATCCAATGGCCGGCGCGCCCGGGCCGGTGGGAACGCCTTGCGTGGTCCAGCGCGATGTTGCACCGTTCCCGCTGCACCACACCCCCGAGTCCCTACACCGGCGCCTCCCCCCGCGCCACTGCCCCGGAAAGCTTCGCACATGATCAAAGGCATCGCCGCGCTCTCGCTGCTCCTTCTCTCCACGACCGCCTTCGCGCAGCAGAGGCAGGGCAACCAGGGCCAGGACCGGGAGGCGCAGCGGCAGGGGCGAGGCGGTCAGGCGGGGCAGGGGCAGCAGCCGACATGGGATGTCGCGAACCCGCCGCTGCCGCGCCGCTCGGTCAACATCAACGTGTCGGAAGGGACCTGGCTGAACCTCGACGTCAGCCCGGACGGGCGGACGATCGCCTTCGATCTGCTCGGCGACATCTACACCATTCCGGTTTCGGGCGGGCGGGCGACGCGGATTTCGGACGGGCTTCCGTTCGACGCCCATCCCCGCTTTTCGCCGGACGGGCGGCAGATCGCCTATACGTCGGACCGGGGCGGCGGCGACAATATCTGGGTGATGGACGCGAACGGGCAGAACCGGCGCCAGATCACGCGCGAAACGTTCGAGCTTCTGAACGGGCCGACCTGGTCTCCGGACGGGCAGTATATCGCGGCGAGGAAGCACTTCACGACGCAGCGCTCATTGGGCACCGGCGAGATCTGGCTCTACCATGCGAGCGGCACCGGCTCTGGCGTTCCGCTCGTCACCCGGCCGAACCCGCAGCACCAGAAGGAGCTGGGCGAGCCGGCCTTCGCGCCGGACGGTTCGGCCATCTATTTCAGCCGGGACACGACGCCGGGTCCGATCTTCGAATATGCGCAGAATTCGAACCTGCAGGTCTTCGCCATCGACCGCTACGACATGCGTTCGGGCGAGCGCACGCAGGTCGCGGGCGGGGCGGGCGGCGCGGTCCGGCCGACACCGTCGCCGGACGGGCGCTATCTCGCCTTCGTGCGGCGCGAGGGCGGGCGTTCAAGGCTGTTCGTCAAGGATCTGCGCTCCGGCGAAGAGCGCCGCGTCCATGACGAGCTCGACCAGGATCTCCAGGAGACCTGGGCGGTGCACGGCGTTTATCCGCAAATGGACTGGCTGCCGGACAACCGCACCATCGTCTTCTGGGCGGGCGGGCGCATCCGGCGGATCAATGTGGACGGGACGGGCCTGGCCGAGATCCCGTTCCAGGTGAGCGACACGCGCGAAGTGATCGATCCGCCGCGGCCGCAGGTGGAGGTCGCGCCCGCCACGTTCACGACCCGCATGTCGCGCTTCGCCACCGTGTCGCCGGACGGGCGGCAGGTGGTGTTCGAAAGCCTTGGCCGGCTTTACGTGCGGGAGATGGCGGGCAATGCCGCACCGCGTCCGCTCACCCCGGCGGACGGCGACTTCCAGGTCTATCCGAGCTGGTCGCGCGACGGGCGCTCGATCGCCTTCGTGAGCTGGAACGACCGGCGGCTGGGCGAAATCCGGGTCGTCTCGGCGGACGGCTCGGGCATGCGCACGGTCACGCGCGAGCCCGGCCATTACCGGCGGCCGCGCTTCTCGCCGGACGGGCAGACCCTCGTCTACGAGCGGGGCGGCGGCGGCTATCTGACGTCCGACCGCTGGTCGTCCGACAACGGCATCTTCCGCATCCCGGCGGCGGGCGGGACCCCGGTGCGCGTGGCGCGGACCGGCGACAATCCGCATTTCGGCGCGGCGAACGACCGCATCTTCATGGAAGTCTCCGAGGAGAACCAGCGGCGGCTGGTCAGCGTCGGACTCTCCGGCGAGGACCGGCGCGTCCATGCGGGCGGCCAGTTCGCGGTCGGATACGAAGTGTCGCCGACGGGGCAGCACCTTGCCTTCCGCGAGAATTACAACGTGTTCGTCATGCCCTTTGCGCCGGGGGCGGCGACGCTCTCGGTAGGTTCGAAGGGCGGGCAGCTTCCCGTAACGCGGGCGACGGCCGACGGCGGCTCCTATTTCCATTGGGCGAACGGCGGCCGTTCGGTCGCGTGGAGCCTCGGGCCGACGCTCTACACGGCGGACACGGCAACGCTCGTCCGCATCGCGCCGGGCGGCAGCTACACGCCGCCGCGCGAGGGCGTCTCGCTTGCGATCGCGACGCGTGCCGAGGTGCCGCAGGGCGTTGTGGCGCTGGTCGGCGCCCGCATCGTAACGATGAACGGAGATGCGGGCGGCGTGATCGAGGACGGCGTCGTCATCATCGACGGGAACCGCATCCGCGCCGTGGGAACGCGGACGTCGACGCCGGTTCCGGCGGGCGCGCGCACGGTGGATCTCGCCGGGCGGACGATCATTCCGGGCCTGATCGACGGGCACGCGCACGGGCCGCAGGGCGAGGACGACCTCGTGCCGCAGCAGAATTGGTCGGCCCACGCCCACCTCGCGCTCGGCGTCACGACGATCCACGATCCTTCCTCCACCGCGACCGAGATCTTCACGGCGGGCGAGATGCAGCGCGCCGGCATCGTGCTCGCGCCCCGCACGTTCTCGTCCGGCGAGATCGTCTACGGCGCGCGCAATCCGGGGCGGTACGCGCTGATCGACAGCTATGCGGACGCGCTGGCGCACGTCCGGCGCCTCAGGCTCCAGGGCGCGCATTCGATCAAGAATTACAACCAGCCCCGCCGCGACCAGCGCCAGCAGGTCGTCGCCGCGGCGCGGGCCGAGAATATCGCGGTGGTGGCCGAAGGCGGGTCGCTGTTCGGGATGGACATGACCATCATCCAGGACGGCAACACGACGCTGGAGCACAACATCCCGCAGGCGCGGCTCTATGAGGACGTCCGGAGCTTCTTCGCGCAGACGCGGGTTGGGTACACGCCGACGCTCGGCGTGACGTATGGCGGCCTCGCCGGCGATCCCTATTGGGCGCAGGAGACGCGGGTGTGGCAGCATCCCTTGCTGACCCGCTACGTGCCTTCGGAAGTGCTCGCCGAGCGGGTGCGCACGACCACGGCGCCGGAGGACCAGTTCGTCGACCAGGTCAGCGCCCGCGAGTCGGACGCCTTATCGGAGCGCGGCGTGCCGGTGAGCGCGGGCGGGCACGGGCAGCAGCAGGGGCTCGCGCTCCACTGGGAGCTGTGGTCGTTCGTGCGGGGCGGGATGAGCCCGGTCGAGGCGTTGCGCACCGCGACGGCGACTCCGGCGGCGGTGTACGGCTTCCGCGACCTCGGGCAGATCCGGACCGGCTATCTCGCCGACATGGTGATCCTCGAGGCCAATCCGCTCGAGAACATCCGCAATTCGGACAAGATCACCCACGTGATGCTGAACGGCCGCCTCTACAACGCCCAGACGCTGAACGAGGAAGTGACGGGGACGCGGCAGCGCCAGCCTTATTTCTGGGAAGAGGGGGCGGTGACGGGCGGGGCTGCGCCTGGGGGGCAGTGAGGCACATGCCCCTCTCCCGTAAAGGGAGAGGGGCTTCGGACCCGCGATGGGCAAGCCACCGCCCCGCCCCGGTAGCACTTCCGTAACGGCTCCTGCCGCATGCTCCTCCCGGAACGGAGGCCAGTATGCGGCTCGGAGTCGGATCACTCGTCAGGCCGCGGCAGCCCGATCCGGCGGAGCAGCGCTCGGAGCCGCGCTACGAAGGCGTGGTGGAGCGGGCGACGCTCTACTTCCGCGGCGAGGAGCATGCGGTTCCGGTCGTCAATCTCTCCTCGCGCGGGACGATGATCGAAAGCGATGTCGCGCCGCGGCTCGGGGAAAGCGTGGTGATCCGCTTCGAAGGGTGCAGCCCGATGCACGCCTTCGTGCGCTGGGCGCGCGATGGGCGCATCGGCCTCAACTTCGGCGGCGAGATCGTGCTGGGGTTCTAGGGCGCGGCCGTCATTGCGAGCGGAGCGAAGCAATCCAGTGGGCGGCGGTGCAGGTCTCCGGGGCCCACTGGATTGCTTCGTCGCTTCGCTCCTCGCAATGACGGGGTGGTGCTATGCCCACGGCCGTGCGCTCAGCGCTTGCCGAGAGCCTTCAGGACGTGGGGCAATATCCCTTCCACCATTCTCGCAATGCCCTTTTCGTTCGGGTGGACGCGGTCGAACAGGTTGAGGCGCGGGTTGCCGGCGACGCCCGCGAGGAAGAAGGGGTAGAGCGGCACGGCGAACTTGCGCGCGAGCGCCGGATAGATGGCGTTGAACTCGTCCTGATACTGGCGGCTGAGGAAGGGCGCGGCGTACATGCCGGCGATCAGCACCGGGATGTCGCGGTCGCGGAAGGCGCCGAGGATCGCTTCCAGGCCTTCGCGAGTCATGCGCGGCGGGACCATGCGAAGCATGTCGTTGCCGCCGAGGCCGACGATGGCGAGCGCGGGCGTGCGCTTCAGCGCACCGACGACGCGCGGGAGGCGCGCCCAGCCGGCGGACACGGTGTCGCCGGAAATGCCGGCGTTGATGACGTTTGCGTCGAGGCCGCGCTTTCTGAGCGCCGCTTCGAGCTGGGGCGCGAAGCCCTGGTCGCGGGGGAGGCCGTAGCCGGCGGTGAGGCTGTCGCCGAAGGCGAGGACGTCGAAATCGTGTGGGGCGTCGGTCATGGAACCGGGACAAGCGACGAGGCGGCGATTCGGTTGCAGCGTGACACCGGCGCCGGCGCTCTTCACCCGCCGAGATTCCGGCCTTCGCCGGAATGACGGATTGGTATAGGCGCTCCTTCAGAGGAGTCGCCCCATGAACGAGCACACGACCATCGCAGCGCAGCCCGGCTATAGCGAAGCCGCGCAGAAGGCGCTTTCGCGCGCGCCGGCATTGTTCATCGACAATGAGTGGGTGACGTCCTCGCACGGCAAGACGGTCGCCGTGTTCGACCCTTCGACGGGGCGGCAGATCGCGGAAGTCGCCGACGCTTCGGACGCGGACATCGACCGGGCCGTGGCCGCCGCGCGGCGGGCATTCGACGATGGGCGCTGGACGGGGCTTCCTCCGGGGCGGCGGGCGCGGCTGATGGAGCGGCTCGCCGACTTGATCGAGGCGAACCTCGCGGACCTCGCCGAGCTTGAATCGATCGACAACGGCAAGCCGCGCGCGGCTTCGCAGGGCTTCGACATACCGAAATGCGCCGAGACCCTGCGCTACGTCGCGGGCTGGGCGACCAAGATGCCGGGCGAGCATATCGAGCCGGCCGGCTATCCGTCTGGGTCGATGCACGCTTACGTGCGGCGCGAGCCGGTGGGGGTTTGCGCGCAGATCGTGCCGTGGAACTTCCCGCTGATGATGGCGGTGCAGAAGATCGCCCCCGCGCTTGCGGCTGGCTGCACGCTCGTCCTGAAGCCCGCGGAGCAGACGCCGCTCACCGCGTTGCGGCTCGCCGATCTGGTGGCGGAGGCGGGCTTCCCGGCGGGCGTGATCAACATCGTGACCGGCATGGGCGAGACGGCGGGCGACCGGATGGTGCGCCACCCGGACGTCGACAAGATCGCCTTTACCGGATCGACGGAGGTCGGGAAGATCATCACGAGGAACGCGGCCGAGACGCTGAAGCGGGTGACGTTGGAGCTCGGCGGCAAATCGCCGGTGATCGTCCTTCCCGACGTCGACGTAGCCAAGACCGCGCGGGGTGCGGCGATGTCGATCTTCGCCAATTCGGGGCAAGTCTGCATCGCCGGATCGAGGCTGTTCGCGCACCGCGACGTGTTCGACAGCCTGCTTGAAGCGGTCGCCGCCAATGCCTCGCACTGGAAAGTAGGGCCGAGCCTCGCGCCCGACACCACAATGGGGCCGCTCGTTTCGGACGAGCAGCAGGCCCGCGTCCTTTCCTATATCGAGGCCGGCCGCAGGGAAGGCGCGTCGGTGCTGACAGGCGGGGAGGCGCCCGGCGGGGGCGGGGGCGGCTGGTACGTGTCGCCGACCGTGCTCGTCGACGTGAACCCGGAAATGTCGTGCGTTCGCGAGGAGATTTTCGGACCCGTGCTTACCGCGACGCGCTTCGACGATCTCGACGAGGTCGCCAGGGCTGCGAACGCCACCACCTACGGCCTCGCCGCCACCATCTGGACCCGGGACGTTTCGGCGATGCACAAGCTCGCCGCGAAGCTGAAGGCCGGCATGGTCTGGGGCAACACCGCCTCGGCGGCCGACGTGACCTTGCCCTTCGGCGGCTTCAAGCAATCGGGCTACGGGCGCGAAAGCGGACGCTACGGCGTCGAGGCCTATACCGAACTCAAGACGGTCGCGATCGCGCTCTGATCCGTTCACGGGCGAGCCATGACGGCGGCGCCATGCTCGAAGCCTCCAGTGCCGCCGGTTGCCCGGAAGGCGTGGGAGCGGCTATGAGCCGGTGCGAAAAATTTCCGAAGGGGAACAATGTGATGCGTCTTCACCTCGCCAGCGGCGCCGCCGCCGCCGCGATTCTCGCCGCAGCCGCCCTCGTCGCGGCTCCGGC
>DASQND010000177.1:0-2329 GCA_035645215.1 Allosphingosinicella sp. | reverse complement strand
GTACTGCGCCTCGCGCAGCGCCTCGTCGCTATCGGCGAGTGCCGCGACCACCATGGGCAGCTCATGCGCGTTCGTGCCCTTGGCTTCGAGATCGTGCCTGGCCGCGAAGAACGCGTTGGACGTGCCGGTGAACTTGTCGCCGAGCACTTCCTTGGCGGTGAGGATGCAATGCTCCTGCCAAAGGTGCGAATGCCGCCGCCGCGTCCCGAAATCGGTGATGTTGAGGCCGTCGACGCTCCTCAGCCGCACCAGCTTGTCGTACAGCTTCACCTTGGCGCGCGCATACATGATGTCGAGCTGCGACGGGTTCATGCCGCGCATGATCCGGCGGTAGCGTAGCTCGTTGATGATCTCGAGCGCGTAGATTTCCCAAAGCGTCGTCTCGGTCCACGCCCCGTGGAAGACGAGCCGGATCTGCCCGTCGTCCGTCGTGTCGAGCTCGTAATCTGGGAGGTGCAGCGTCTTCAGATGGTGGAGATAGCTTTCCTCGAAAAGCCCATGCTGCCCGTAGAAGCTCTGCCCGCGCAGCCACACGATCTCGCTCTGGCGGAAGCGCAGCGCGCGCACGAAATCGAGCTGCTCGCGAAGCTCGGCGATGTCGATCTCCTCGGCGAGCTTCACCGATTTCGTGCGGTTGGCGAGGGCGAAGCTCACCTCCACGTTGGGATACCGAAGGTAGATGAACTGGTGCATCAGCAGCTTGTAGAAATCCGTGTCGAGCAGCGAGCGCACGATGGGATCGATGTGGTAGCTGTGGTCGAAGGCCCGCTTGGCGAAGTCCATCGGTCCCGTCAGTCCATGTGTCTCAGGCCGACGCGCAGATAGTCCCAGCCCGTCACCAGGGTCAGCACCGCCGCGGCCCAGAGGCAGGCCATGCCGACATATTCCACCCAGTCCCAGTGCGGCACCGCACCCGACAGGATGAGCGCGCCCAGCGCCACGAGTTGCAGCGTCGTCTTGTACTTGGCGAGGTGGCTGACGGGAAGCGAGACGCGCAGCCCCGCCAAAAACTCCCGCAGCCCCGATACGGCGATCTCGCGCAGCAGGATGACGAGCGCGGGGATGATGTGGAAGCTGTGGATGATCGGCTCGCCGCTCTGATTGCGGGTCGAAACCAGCATCACGATCACGGCCGCGACCATGATCTTGTCGGCGATCGGATCGAGGAACACGCCCAGCCGCGACACCGTCCCCTGCGCCCGCGCAAGGTATCCGTCGAAATAATCGGTGATGCCGACGAGGCAGTAGAGCACGAACGTCACGCCGTAATCGTACCAGTCCGGCTTCCAGAGCAGGAAGACGAGGATGGGCACCGCGAATATGCGCGACAGCGTCAGCAGGTTCGGCAAGGTCAGCATCGGCGGCCCGCCTTAGCGGCATTGGACGCGCTTGGGGAGAGGCGGGTTGGACGTCTCGGCTCCTCCCAGGTTGAACCGGACTTCGACAGGCTCAGCCCCGGCGGCTTGGGGTGCCGGCTGTGCTGGGTTCCCCGCCGCCGCTAATCCTGAGCCTGTCGAAGGACCGCTAGTCCTGAGCCTGTCGAAGGACGGTTTGCAGCGCTCCGCCTCTCAGAACCCCCACCTTCGTTCGTCCCGAGCAGCCGTCGAGCTTGTCGAGACGGCGTGTCGAGGGACCGGCGCGGTGCCATGTCCCTCGACACGGGCTCTCGATACGGCTTCGCCTACTCGATCCCTGCTCGGGACGAACGGTAGCGTGGAACATTCCATCCCCCGCAAACACTTGCCCCCCGCAACCGCTCAACTCCCGCCGCCCTCCGTTCGTCCCGAGCAGCCGTCGAGCCCAGTCGAGACGGCGGGTCGAGGGACCGGCTCCGCCCGCAATGTCAAACGCGCAGCCACTGCGCCCTTGTGGAATAGGAAATGATGTGGTTCGTTCGATTCATGAGAACGAACCAGACCGTTGATGCGCAACCGCCCCTCCGCCTCCTGCCCAACGGCTCCCGCGCGCACCGGGCGCCCCGCATGCCGCTCTGGCGTGACCTTGGTGTGACCTTCCGCCGCCGGGCAGCCGCGCCCTTCGTGCGCATCGCGTTCACTTCGTCCACTTTGCGATCGCGCATTGCGTCCAGTTCGTCCACTTTGCCGGCGCGCATCCTGCGCATCGCGTCCACTTCGTCCACTTTGCCGCGCGGCGGCGTTCGGGCTTGTGCCCGCCGCAACGGTCCGCCTATGTCTGCGGCCCCGACCGGATGGCCGAGGACGAGGATGCCGTTGAATATCAGAACAGAGGCATCCGCCTCCGCCGTGCCCGGAGCCTGACGAATGACCGTTTCCGCCGTCGGCCTGCTCGGCAAGCGCCGCTTCCTGCC
>DASQND010000176.1:0-31188 GCA_035645215.1 Allosphingosinicella sp. | reverse complement strand
CAACAAGGCGCGTCACGAGCTGGTCATGGCGGCGGGCGGCTCCAACGCGCTCGAATGGGAGAGCGAGAGGAGCCGGGGCGGCAAGGCGGCGCGCGAGTGGCTGCGCACCAAGGCCAATTCGATCGAAGGCGGCACGAGCGAGATCCAGCTCGGCATCATCGCCAAAAGGATATTGGAATTGCCCGGCGCTTGAACTGGATTGCTTCGCTTCGCTCGCAATGACGAGGGGGCACTTCAAGCGCATCCGTCATTGCGAGGAGCGCAGCGACGAAGCAATCCAGCCCCCCGCACAGGAGTAAGAATTTGCCTCTCTATCTGAACGACGACCAGACGATGCTCCGCGAGACGGCGCGCGGCTTCATGGCCGAGGAAGGCGCGATCTCGAAGCAGCTCCGGCACTGGCGCGACAAGGGCTGCCCGGACGGGTTCGGCCACGGGCTCTGGAAGCAGTTCGCGGAACTGGGCTTCACCGGCATCTTGATCGGGGAGGAGGATGGCGGGCTCGGGCTCGGCCATGTCGAGGCCGGGATCGTGCTGGAGGAGATCGGGCGCAACCTCACTCCGTCGCCCTTTCTGGTGACCGCGGTGGCGGTGGTCGAGGCGCTGAAGGGGTCCGGTCAGCGGGAGCGCTGGTATCCGGGCATCTTGAGCGGCGACACGGTGGCGGCGCTCGCCGTCGACGAAGGGCCGAAGCACCGGCCCGAAGCGATCGCGATGAAGGCGGAGCGGGCGGGGAACGGGTTCCGCCTCTCGGGCCGCAAGCAGTTCGTGGTGCAGGGTGCGAGTGCGGACCTGATCGTCGTCGCGGCGCAGGCGGAGGAAGGGCTGACGCTCTTCGCCGTCGAGAAGGGCGCGCGCGGGCTCGACGTCGACGGCGTGCGTCTCGCCGACGCGAGCATCGGGGCGCGGATGACGTTCGACGGCGTCGAAGTGGATGCGGACGCGGTTATCGGCGAAGTGGGCGCGGGCGAGAGCGTCCTGTCGCGTGCGCTCGGCGCGGCGCGGGCGGGCGCGGCGTCGGAGATGGTCGGAGTCGCGGCGGGCGCGATGGACATGACGGTGGACTACCTTCGCCAGCGCAAGCAGTTCGGGAAGCTGATCGGCGAATTCCAGTCGCTCCAGTTCCGCGCCGCGCACCTTTATTCGGAGCTTGAGATCGCCCGCGCCGCGGCATTGAAGGCGCAGCAGCTTCTCGATGAGGGGAGCGAGGAAGCGGAAGCGATGGTCTCCGTCGCCAAGGCCAAGGCGGGGCGGGTATCGACGCTCGCCGTGCAGGAGGGCGTGCAGATGCACGGCGGCATCGGCATGACCGACGAATATGACATCGGCCTCTACATGAAGCGCGACCGGGTGCTGAACGAGATGTTCGGCGATCCCGCCTACCACGCCGACAAGCTCGCGCGGATGAAGGGGTATTGACGGTGCAACCGTCACCCCGGACTTGATCCGGGGTCCACCTTCTTCTTGGGGAGGCTGTGAAAAGAAGGTGGATGCCGGATCAAGTCCGGCATGACGATCAATGGAGAAAGACGTGCCCCTCGATCCCGAATCCTTCGATCTCCTGCTGACCACGCTCCGGCGCTACGTCGCCGAGCGGCTGCGGCCGCTGGAGGGACGTGTCGGCGATGAGGACGAGGTCCCGGAGGACGTCGTCGCGGAGATGCGGGAGATGGGGCTGTTCGGGCTTTCCATCCCGGAGGAATATGGCGGCCTCGGGCTGAGCATGACGGAGGAAGTCCGGGTCGCGCTGGAGCTCGGGCGGACGACGCCGGCCTTTCGTTCGGTGTTCGGGACCAATGTCGGGATCGGAAGCCAGGGCCTCGTCATGGCTGGCTCCGACGAACAGAAGGCCGAGTGGCTGCCGCGCATCGCGAGCGGAGAGATCGTCACCAGCTTTGCGCTGACCGAGCCCGGCGCCGGTTCGGACAGCGCTTCGGTGCAGACGCGAGCGGTGCGCGATGGCGACGTGTACCGCCTGTCCGGCACCAAGCGCTACATCACCAATGCGGACAAGGCCTCGCTCTTCACCGTCATGGCACGCACGGGCGAGCCGGGCGCGAAGGGCGTGTCCGCGTTCCTCGTGCCGGCCGATCTTCCGGGCGTTTCGGTCGGGAAACCCGAGAAGAAGATGGGCCAGCAGGGCGCGCATGTCTGCGACGTCAATTTCGACGAGGCGCCCGTGCCTGCCGCGAACCGCCTCGGCGCGGAGGGGGAGGGCTTTCGGATCGCGATGCGCGTGCTCGACCGCGGGCGGCTTCACATCGCCGCCGTCTGCACCGGGATCGCCGAGCGGCTGATTGCCGACGCCGTCGGCTACGCGACCGAGCGCAGGCAGTTCGGCAAGCCGATCGCCGAGTTCCAGCTCGTCCAGGCGATGATCGCGGATTCGAAGACGGAGGCGATGGCGGCGCGGGCCTTGGTGCTGGAGGCGGCGGCGAAGAAGGATGCCGGGGAGCCGATCACGCTCGAGGCGGCGGCCGCGAAATATTTCGCGAGCGAGGCCGTGGGCCGGGTCGCCGACCGGACCGTGCAGATTTTCGGCGGCGCGGGCTACATCGCGGATTACGGCGTCGAGCGGCTGTACCGGGACGTGCGGCTGTTCCGGATCTACGAGGGGACGAGCCAGATCCAGCAGCTCGTCATCGCGCGGGAGACGCTGAAGAACGGGGGGTGACGGGCCGGGCTGTCATTGCGAGCGGAGCGAAGCAACCCAGTGGGCGGATGTGCGGGTCTCTCAAGCCCGCTGGATTGCTTCGTCGCTGCGCTCCTCGCAATGACGCCTGAAGCAAGATGCTCAGGCCGAACGGCGTTTCCGGTGCCTGGTTGCTTTTACTTTCACCCCCGCCGCAGCAGCAAATTCATCCGCGCGGCGGCGATGGGCTTGTCCCGGTCGCCCTGCCAGGCATGCGCCTCCACATTGGCGACGCGGCTGCCCAGGCGGGTGACGGTGGCGGCGGCGTAAGTGTCGTGATCGGTGCCGCCGCGCATGAAGTCGACCGTGACGTTGATCGGCTTGGGGATCACCTTTTCGTCCGCTTCGAGCTGGTCGTAGAGCGTGCCCAAGGCGGCGAATTCGAGCAGGCCGGCGATGGCGCCGCCGTGGAGGAAGCCGGGGCGGCCGACCACCGCCTCGCGAAACGGCATCACCCAGACGCGCTCGCCCTCCGCCTCCAATACGGTGCGCAGGCCGAGCAGCTCGGCATAAGGGGGAAGCTTGGCCGTCATCAAAGGCCGGTTAGCCGAAGGTCCGCCGGTTCGTCCACGTCGGCGAGCGTTTCGCGCACGTCGAGGCTCCAGCCGAGGGCTTCGATGCGGGCGATCGTGTCGGTGCCGACGGTGGCGGTGCTCCAGGCGATGCCTTCGAACAGGCTCGGATCGAAGCGGGCGAGGCCGAGGAGGACGTAGCCGCCGTCCTGTGCCGGGTGGATGACGGCGTCGTACTCGGCGAGCGCATCCGCGGCGGCGCGGAGGCGGCGGCGGTCGAGCGAAGGGCAGTCGGCGCCGATCAGGAGCAAGGGTTCTGCGGCCAGTACGCGGCGGGCGGCGCGGGCGAGGCGCTGACCGAGGTCGCCTTCGCCTTGCGCGGTCTTTGCGACATCGCCTTTGAACCAGGTTGCGGCATCCGGCTCGCCGCAAAGCTCGACGGCAAGCCCCGTCGCCAGCGCCTCTTCCACGGTGCGCTCCAGCATCCCGGCCGCGAGCCGCGCCGCGCCGTCCGCGCCGAGCGCGGGAATGAGTCGCGTCTTGACCCGGCCGGGCAGCGGCTGCTTGGCGAAGACGACGATCCGGGTCACCCGCGCTTCCACCTGTGGTAGCGCTCGACCCAGACGAGGAGCCGCTCGGGCTTGCGCGCCTTTTTCCATTCGCCGGCGGCATATTTGTTCGCCTCCGCCATGGTCGGATAAGCGTGGATGGTGCCGAGCAGCTTGCCCAGGCCGATGCCATGCTTCATCGCGAGCACGATCTCGGCCAGCATCTCGCCGGCGTGGAGGCCGACGATCGTGGCGCCGAGGATGCGGTCCTTGCCGGGCGCGACGAGGAGTTTGACGAAGCCGCGGGTCGCGCCTTCGCAGACGGCGCGGTCGAGATGGGCGAGGTCGTAGCGGACGAGCTCGTATTCCACCCCGGCCTCGCGCGCGGAGAGCTCGTTGTGCCCGACATGGGCGACTTCGGGGTCCGTGTAGGTGACCCACGGGAGCACTCGGTAGTCGGCGCGGAAGCGCTTCAGCGAGCCGAACAGGCCGTTGACGGCCGCGAACCAGGCCTGGTGGGCGGCGAAATGGGTGAACTGATAAGGCCCGGCGACATCGCCGACCGCGTAGATGTTGGGGAGACGGGTTTCGAGGAATTCGTTGGTGGAGACGGTGCGGTCGGTCTCGATGCCGAGCGCTTCAAGGCCGTAGCCGGTGAGGCGCGCGGTTCGCCCCACGGCGACGATGAGTTCGTCGAACGGGAGCGTTCGATCCCCGGAAAGCACGAGGCTTTTCGCTTCCACGCGCACGACTTCGCACTCGGTCAGGATTTCGACGCCTTCCTCGCGCAGCACCTCCTGAACGAGCGCCGACACGTCCTCGTCCTCCTTGGATAGGATGCGGTCGCCGCGGTCGATCTGGGTGACCTTGCTTCCGAGCCTCGCAAAGGCCTGGGCGAGCTCCGTCCCGATCGGGCCGCCGCCGAGGATCGCGACTTGGCCCGGCACGCGTTCGCGGCCGCGCAGCGCCTCCCACATCGTGTCGCTGGTAAGGTAGCCGCTGTCGGCGAGGCCGGGCAGATCCGGCACCACCGGCTCGCCGCCGGCGGCAATGACGATGGCGCGGGCGGTGAGGCGCTCGCCGCCGTCGATTTCCACGGTCCAGGGATCGACGAGCGTCGCATAGCCCTGGCGAACGTCGACGCCGAGCTTCCGGTAGCGCTCCGGGCTGTCGTTCGGCGCGATGGCGGCGATGGCTTCGAAGACGCGCTCCATGACCGCCGCGAAGGGCGCCTCGCGCGCGATGCCGCCGTGCCGGATGTCGTGCTCGGTGCGGGCCGCCGCGATCAGGGTCTTGGAGGGGACGCAGCCGGTGTTGAGGCAGTCGCCGCCCATTTCGCGGGCTTCGATCAGGGTCACCTTCGCCCGCACCGTCGCGGCGATGTAGGCGGTGACGAGGCCGCCCGCGCCGCCGCCGATCACGATCAGATTGCGGTCGAAGCGCTTCGGTTTCTTCCAGCCGCGATAGATGCGCCGCGCCCGCCATCGGCCGACGAGCCATTTCGCCACGAGCGGGAACAGGCCGAGCAAGGCGAGGGAGGCGATGAGGCCGGGCGAGAGGATGTCGCCCGTGCTCTCGATCCGGGCGAGCTGCGTCCCCGCATTCACGTAGACGATCGTGCCTGCCAGCATCCCGGCCCAGCTCACCGCGGCGTAGACCGCGAGGCGCATGCCAATCAGGCCCATGGCGAGGTTGACGAGGAAGAAGGGGAAGACCGGGATCAGCCGCAGGGTCAGGAGGTAAAAGGCGCCGTCCCGCTCCACGCCTCGATCGACCGACTCAAGCGCGCGGCCGAAGCGGCCCTTCACCCAGTCGCGCAGCAGGTAGCGTGAGGAGAGAAAGGCGAGGCTCGCGCCCGCGGTCGAGGCGGCGGAGGCGATGATGGTGCCGAACACGAGATCGAAGACGGCGCCCGCGGCCAGCGTCAGCACCGCCGCGCCGGGGAGGGAAAAGGCGGTCACCGCGACGTAGAGGAGGAAAAAGGCGCCCGCGACGAGCAAAGGCTCCGCATCGGCGCGGGCGGCGAGGGCGTCGCGCGAGCCCTTGAGCCGCTCCAGCGTCAGCCAGTCGCCGAGATCGAACAGGAAGAAGGCGGCCATCCCTGCCGCGAGGAGGGCGAGGAGGCCGAGCCGCCCAGCATTGCGCTTGATCAATCGCCGCCCTTTCTCGCCGCCTCCGAACCGCCTAGATGGGAAGCCATCGGGAGAGAAGCCATCGCAACCGCGTCCAAGCCCTTGAGTTCGCCCTTCGCGGTGCACGGCGCCCCCGCGCTCGACCCGGCCAAGTTCCGCGATCCTTTGGTGACGGCCAAGGGCGAAGCGCGGGCGCAGGTCGTACTGGAGCGGCTGGACACGCTCTGGATCAACACCGGCACGCTGTGCAATCTCGCCTGCGCGAGCTGCTATATCGAAAGCTCGCCGGTGAACGACGCGCTGGTCTACATGACGCTCGCCGAAGCGGAGGTCTATTTCGACGAGGCGAAGGCGCTCGGCACGCGCGAGATCGGCTTCACCGGCGGCGAGCCCTTCATGAACCGCGACATGGCGGGAATGATCCGCGCCGCGCTGGACCGCGGCTTCGAGCTCCTCGTCCTCACCAACGCCATGCGCCCGATGCGGCGCTTCGAGGCGGCTTTGCTCGCGATACCGGAAGGTGAGCGGCGGCGGATCGTCTTCCGGGTCAGCCTCGACCATCACAGCCGCGCGCTGCACGAAGCGGAGCGGGGCGCGGGAAGCTGGGAAAAGGCGCTCGACGGCCTCTCGTGGCTGGCGGCGAACGGCTTTCGGGTCGCCATCGCGGGGCGGCGCTTCGGCGAGGATGCGGACGAGGGCTATGCCGCTTTGTTCGAGTCCCTGGGCATCGAACCCGATCATCTCGTCCTCTTCCCGGCCATGGACGAGGCCGCGGACGTGCCGGAGATCAGCGAAGGCTGCTGGGCGTTGACCGGCGTCTCTCCATCCTCGCTCATGTGCGCCTCGAGCCGGATGGTGGTGAAGGCCAAGGGCGCGGAGCGGCCGCACGTCGTCGCCTGCACCCTCCTGCCTTACGATCCCCGGTTCGCGCTCGGCGAGCGGCTCGCCGGGGCGGCCGGGCCGGTCCCGCTCAACCACCCCCATTGCGCACGCTTCTGCGTGCTTGGCGGGGCGAGCTGCGGCGGCTGAGATGCTGAGCGTCGTCCTGCCCACGCTGAACGCGGCGGCGACGCTGCCCGCCTGCCTCGCCGCGTTGCGGGAGGCCGACGAGGTGGTCGTCGCCGACGGCGGTTCGGCGGACGGGACGAAGGCGCTCGCCGGCGCAAACGGCGCCCGGGTGATCGACGTCCTGAGGGGCAGGGGCCTCCAGCTCCGCGCCGGCGCGGCGGCATCGCGCGGCAACTGGCTGCTGTTCCTCCACGCGGATACGATCCTCGGCGCGGGCTGGCGGGGCGCAGCCGACGCCCATGCCGCCGCGGCGCCGGACGAAGCCGCCTGCTTCCGATTCCGCCTCGACGATGCCGGCTGGCAGGCGCGGCTGATCGAGCGCGGCGTCGCGGCGCGGCGCTTCCCGTACGGGGACCAGGGCCTGCTCGTCTCCCGCGCCTTGTACGATGCGCTCGGCGGCTACCGGCCGCTGCCGCTCATGGAAGATGTCGACCTCGTCCGCCGCATCGGTACGTGGCGGCTTCGGCTCCTGGATGTCGCGGCCACCACCTCGGCCGAGCGCTGGCGCCGAAACGGGTGGCTGCGCCGCTCCGCCCGCAATCTCGGCCTCGTCGCTTTGTATCGGCTCGGCGCGAGCCCTGAGCGGCTGGCGAAGCTCTATGGCTGAGGCCGACGCGCTCTTTAACCGGGCCGCGGCGGCGCTCAGCGGAAGCGGCGGCACACGCGATCTTCCCGCCGCCCGCGCGCTCTTTGCCCAGGCCGCCGCGGCGGGGCGGCGCGACGCGGCGGTGATCTTCACCAACCTCGTCGCGAGCGGCGTCGGCGGCCCGCGCGACTGGGCGGCGGCGGTCAAGTTCCTGGAAAGCCTCGCCCCGAGCGGCCGCCGCTCCTGGCGCGAGCTCGAGACCCTGCGCGCCATGCGGCTCACGCCGGCCGGCGATCCGCTGGAGACGCCGCGCGGGACGCGCCTCTGCGAAGCCCCCGAAATCGTCCACTTCCCGGCGATCTTCACCGCAGCCGAATGCGCCTATCTGGTCGACGCCGCCGAGCCGATGCTCCAGCCCTCCGTGGTGGTCGACACGGCGAGCGGCCGCCAGGTCCGCGATCCGGTGAGAACGTCCGACGGCACCGGCTTCACCTGGCCGCTGGAAACGCTGCCCGTCCACGCCTTGAACCGCCGCATCGCCGCCGCGAGCGGCACCGCGCCCGAACAGGGCGAACCGCTCCAGATCCTGCGCTACCGCCCCGGCGACCAGTACAGCACCCATTTCGACGCGATCCCCGGCTTCGCCAACCAGCGGACGCATACGATGCTGGTCTGGCTGAACGACGCTTACGAGGGCGGCGAGACGGAATTCCCGACGCCGGGGCTTGCGCTGCGCTTTCCCGCGGGAGACGCGATCCTCTTCCGCAACGTGGGCGCAGACGGGCGGCGCGATCCGGCGGCGGCGCATGCGGGTTTGCCGGTTACGGCCGGGGAGAAGCTGATCGCCAGCCGGTGGATTCGGGAGCGCGCGTACGATGCGCCGCTCGGGGCAAGGGCGGGGTAGGACGCGGGAGGTAAATGGAAAACCCGTTCGTCCCGAGCAGCCGTCGAGCTTGTCGAGACGGCGTGTCGAGGGACCGGCGCGCTGACACTGGTCCCGCGACCCGGGCTCTCGATACGCGCTTCGCGCTACTCGATCCCTGCTCGGGACGAACGGTGGTGGTCGTTATCCGCCCCCGAACATGCGCTTACCGATGGCGTCGAGCTTCGCCAGCATCGCCGGATCGCGCGCGTCCGGCGCCGTCATGATCGCATTGTCCAGAGCAGTGTCGATCGAGCACGGCGCGCGCTCCGCCGGAAGCGCGCGCGCAAGCTCCACGATCATCCGCCGCGCCGTCTCGGCATTCGCGTGGAGCCGGCGCACGATGTCGGCGACATCCGGCTCGTCCCCTTCGCGCCAGCTGTCGTAGTCGGTGATCATGCCGATGAGGGCGTAGGGGAGCTCGGCTTCGCGGGCGAGGCGGGCTTCGGGCATGGCGGTCATGCCGATGATGTCGCAGCCCCACTGGCGGTACAGCCGGCTCTCCGCCCGGGTCGAGAATTGCGGCCCTTCGATCGCGACATAGGTCGCGCCTCGCGCCACGTCCGCGCCGGCCGCCGCCGCTGCGTCGGCGACGAGATCCGAAAGGCGGGGGCAGACCGGGTCGGCGAGCGAGACGTGGGCGACGAGGCCGGGGCCGAAGAAGCTCCCCGTCCGCCCCTGCGTGCGGTCGACGAACTGGTCCGCCACGGCGAAGCGCCCCGGCGCCATCTCCTCGTTGAGCGAGCCGACGGCGGAGACCGCGACGAGATCGGTGCACCCCGCCCGCTTCAGCGCATCGATGTTCGCGCGGTAGTCGAGGTCCGAAGGCGGCACCCGGTGGCCGCGCCCGTGGCGGGGGAGGAAGACGAACTTGACGCCCTCGATCCGCCCGATCAGCAGTTCGTCGGACGGCCGCCCCCAGGGCGTGTCCACCGCGATCCACTGCGCCTCCTCCAGCGCATCCAGCGCGTAGAGGCCGGAGCCGCCGATAACGCCGATCACCCACTCGCTCATGTGCGCTTCCTACGGGGGCGTGAGGAGGATGCGCAAGTCGCTGACGTTCGTGCCGGTGCGGCCCGTGACGAAGAGGTCGCCCTTTCGGGCCAGAAAGACACTGCTGTCGCTGGCGGCGAGCGCTCGGGCGGCCTCGCTCGCCGTCGCTGTGGCGCCGTCGAAGTAGGCCCCGGCGGCGTGGCTGTTTCCGTCGATGCCGTCCGTGTCGGCGGCCAGGCCCGCGACGCTCGACCCGGCGAGAACGGCGGCGGCGGCGAGCGCATATTCCTGGTTGCGCCCGCCGTGCCCGCCGCCGCGAACGGTGACGGTGAGCTCGCCGCCCGAAATGAGCGCGCGGCGTGCCCCGGTTCGAAGCGCAAGCCGGGCATGGGCGCGGCCGATGTCGCGCGCTTCGCCGGCCGATTCGCCAAGCATGACCGGACGGTAGCCGAGCCTTTCGGCTTCGTTCGCCGCTGCGGCGAGGGCGGAGGCGTTGCTCGCCACGACCCGGTGGTCGCCGGCCAGCCTCTTCGCGCTTTCGGACCAGCCCGTGCCCGGCGCGCCGATGCCGTAGCGGGCGAGCACGGCCCGCGCGTCCTCGATCGTGCTCGAGTCGTGGACGGTGGGGCCGGAGCCGATATCCCCGGGCCGGTCGCCCGCGACGTCCGAGATGGCGAGCGTGACGAGCCGCGCCGGCATCGCCGCGAGGCCGAGCCGCCCGCCCTTGATCCGCGACAGGTGGCGGCGGACGCAGTTGATCTCGCCGATCGCGGCGCCGGAGCGCAGAAGCGCCGCCGTCAGCGCCTGCTTCTCGGCCAGCGCGAGCCCTTTGCCGGGAAGGCAGGCGAGCGAGGACGCCCCGCCGCTCAGCAGCACCAGCACGAGATCGTCGGGTCCGGCGCGCGCCGCCAGCGCCAGCAGCCGCTCCGCCGCTTCGACGCTCGCGGCGTCCGGCACCGGGTGAGCCGCCGTGAAGAACTCGATGCGCCTGAGCGACGCGCGCGTCCCGTGCGGCGCCACGGCGAGCCCGGAGAGCGCACCGTCCCATGCCGCTTCGAGCGCTTCCGCCAATCCCGGCGCCGCCTTGCCGAGCGCCAGCGCGACCGTGCGGCCGCGGGGAGGTTCCGGAAGGTGCGGCGGGAGCACGCGCGCGGGAAGACAGGGCTCGACGCCGGCCCGCCAGATCCGCTCGAGGTCCTTACGGCTCATGCGCCCTTTCTGTGGGCGCGGGCGTGGGCTAGCACAAGCCGATGGCGGGCCAAGCGGGATCGATGCGGCGGTGGCGGGGGCGGGCCTTCTGGGCCTTCGTGATCCTCGCCACGCTCGCCGCCGCCGTGCCGATCCTGGTCGTCAACGCCGCCGTCTTTCTCGGCGTCGTCCCGGTCAACGCCGGCTGGGAGGAAGCGCGCGCGGAGGAGCCGGGCACGGTCACCATCTTCATCCGCACCAACGGAGTCCACACGTGGATCGTCATGCCCAAGGTGCACGGCCGGATCGACTGGCGCCCCTTCGCGCCGGGCGAGCATCTCGCCGATCCGCGCTACGGGCCCGCGAGCCATGTCGGCTTCGGCTACGGCAACCGCGAATTCTACCTCAACACCCCGACCTGGGCCGACCTCACTTTGTCCCGCGCGCTCGGCGCATTTTCCGGCGGCGGCCGAAGCCTCCTGCATGTCGAGCACATCCACGATCCGCAGCCCGAAGCGTGGCAGCGCGCCATCGTCCTCCGCGCGGACGAGTACGCCCGCCTCGCCGAGTTCATCGTCCGCCGCTTCCAGCGCGACGGCGCGGGCCGCACCATGCCCGTCCTCGGCCGCGGCTACGGCCCCAGCGACATGTTCTACGAAGCCAATGGCGGCTACAGCCTCTACCTCACCTGCAACGAGTGGACCGGCCGCGCCCTGCGCGGCGCCGGGGTACGCACGGGCTTCTGGACGCCGTTCAGCGAGAGCATCATGTGGCGGTTGGATTGAGCGCCGCTTAGGCGCTAAGGAGGGCGCATCAGGAACGTCCGACAGGGGGACTTCGAAACACCATGGCCAAGATATTCGGTAATTTCCATTTCGCGCTCGGGATCGGCGTCGTGCTGCTGCTCGCCGTCATGTTCGGGCTCCACGGCGGCGTCATGAACGGCGACTATTGGGCGCAGTTCCTGCGCTACCTCCACGTCTTCGCCGGCATCCTGTGGATCGGGCTCCTCTATTATTTCAACTTCGTCCAGATCCCGACCATGCCCAAGGTGCCGGCCGAGCTGAAGCGCGGCGTCACCGGCTTCATCGCGCCCGCCGCGCTCTTCTGGTTCCGCTGGGCGGCGCTCGCGACGGTGATCCTGGGCCTCCTCCTCGCCGAGATGACCCGCGGCGGCTACGTCGCCGACGCGCTGACGCTGAAGCCGGGCTTCCGCACCATCGGCATCGGCATGTGGCTCGGCCTCATCATGGCGGCGAACGTCTGGTTCATCATCTGGCCGAACCAGAAGAAAGCGCTCGGCATCGTCCCCGCCGACGACGCGGCCAAGGCCCGCGCCGGCTCGGTGGCGATGATGGCGTCGAGGACCAACCTCATCCTCTCGCTGCCGATGCTCTACACGATGATCTACCAGGGCCACGGCTACGGCGCCTGAGTGAAGGGCGGCGGCGGGGGACGACCTCGCCGCCGCCGTTGTCGCAGCGCGCGGCCCGGAGCCCGACATGGACTGGATCGAGGCCGCGGCCGGGGCGCTGAACCTCACGCCCGCGAAGTTCGTCGAATATGCCGCGGCCCTGCTCGGGGTCGCGAACGTCGTCCTCGTCGTCCGCCGCAGCATCTGGAACTACCCGTTCGCGCTGGCGATGGTGACGCTCTACCTCTTTGTCTTCTGGGACGCGCGGCTCTACAGCGACGCGCTTCTCCAGATCTTCTTCTTCGTCTTGAACGTCTACGGGCTCGCCAACTGGCTGCGCTCGCGGCGCGAAGCGGGCGAAGTCGTCGTGACGGTGCTGAGCGGCCGCGAGCGGGCGCTGTGGCTCGCCGGCACGCTCGCCGCGAGCCTCGCCTGGGGCTGGGTCATGATGCGCTTCACCGATGCGGCAGCACCCGTCTGGGACGCGCTCATTGCCGGCATGAGCGTCTCCGCCCAGCTCCTCCTCGCCCGCCGCCGGCTCGAAAACTGGGTGCTTTGGATCGCCGTCGACGTGATCGCCATCCCGCTCTACTGGAGCCGCGGCCTCGGCCCCACCGCCTTCCTCTACCTGCTGTTCCTGGGCCTCGCGGTCGCGGGGCTGGTGAGCTGGTGGCGGGCATACCGGCGCGGTGCCGCCCGCGCCGCTTGAGCAAACCTGTCCGCTTCCGGACGGATCGGGGCGGCGAAGGTTGTCGCGCGTCCCCTAAGCCGCTGGCCCGCCGCATTTTTTTCCTGAGGCCTATCGGATTATCATGGCGGCGCGCGGGTGCATCGCCGGCCTGAGCCCGGCCTGAGGACTTGAGGAGAGGGATGATCATGCTCCGGGGCACCCTGGCCGCCGCTCTCAAGTCGCTCACGCGCAACAAATTCTACGCAGTGCTCAACATTGCGGGCCTGGCGACGGGCCTGGCCGCGGCGATCCTGCTGCTGCTCTACGTGCGCGACGAGACGACCTTCGACCGCATGCTCCCGGCGGACGCTTACCGGGTCTCCTCCGCTATCACCATGCCGGGGAGCGAGACGGTGGTGTTCGACGGAACGGATTATGCGCTGGCGCAGGGCCTGAGGCAGGATGTGCCGGGGATCGCCGAAGTCGCGCGGATGATGCCGCAGGACTGGACGGTGCGGCGCGGCGACTTCGAAGCGAACGAAACGGTCTATTGGGCGGACGCCTCCTTTTTCTCGGTGCTGCCGATGGCGGCGGTCGCGGGGAACCCGGCGACGGCGCTACGCGCGCCGAACTCGGTCGTCCTGACCCGCGGCATGGCCCGCAAATATTTCGGGGAAGGCGCGCCGCTCGGGCGCACCCTCGAACTCAACCGCGACCGGCTGGTGCGAGTGACCGCCGTGATCGAAGACCTCCCCGCCAACACCCACATCGCGGCGGGGATCTTCGGGTCCGCCAATACGTCGTTCTCCAATCTGGCGGTGATGGATGCACAGACCGGCTTCCACTTCGACGGGACGACCTACACTTATTTCCGGCTGAAGCGCGGCGCCTCGATCGACGCGGTCCGGCAGGCGCTGCCCCGCCTGGTCGTCAGCCGGCTGCAGATCCCCGAGGACAATCCCTTCGGCATCGCCGTGACGCTGACGGCGCGTTCCGTTCGCGACATCCATTTCTCGCCCGCCGGAATCAATGCCATGAAGCCGCCCGGCGACCGGGCCGCGGTGACGGCGGCGGGCATCGTCGCCTTGCTGATCCTCGCCTGCGCCTGCGTCAATTTCGTCAATCTGGCGACGGCGCGCGTATCGGCCCGCGCCGTCGAAGTCGCCGTGCGCAAGGCGGCGGGGGCGAGCCGGCCGGTTCTGGCCATGCAGTTCATTGCCGAGGCCGTCCTGCAGGTCGCCGCGGCGATGGTGCTGGCGCTCGCCGCTGCCGAGTTGCTGCTGCCGGCGTTCGGCAGCTTCCTCGGCCGGGAGATCGCCTTTGCCTATTGGCGGCCCGCAGCGCTCGCGCTGCTGGCCGCCGCCGTCGCCGCTATCGGGCTGCTTGCGGGCGCTTATCCAGCCCTTGTCCTCTCGGCGCTGAGCCCGGCGGCCGCGCTGCGTGGCGGACCCCGCCTGTTCGACAGCGGGCGTCTCCGCCGCGTTCTCGTCGTCGTCCAGTTCGCCGTGCTGACCGGCCTCGTTATCGCGGCCGGCGTGATCTGGAGCCAGACTCGGTTGGCGGCGCAATCCGCGTCGCGGCTCGGCGGGCAGGGGATGGTGCTCGTCGCGGCACCGTGCACCGATCCGCTGAAGAACGGGATCGCGGCTTTGCCGGAGGTCGCGGGCGTCGCCTGCTCACAGCCGATGATGATCGCCGGGGAGCGAACCATGGAGATGATGGAAACCTCGCCGACTTCCATCCACTCGTTCGACACCCGCTCCGTCGCGCCGGGCTTCCTCGAAGCCTACGGCCTCGCGCCGCTCGCCGGACGACTGCTCGGCGAAGAGCAAGGCGGAGACCTGGTCGCGCCCCCCGCCGAGGGCGCGCCGCAGGAGGTGCGCATCGTCATCAACCGGACGGCGGTGCGCGCGCTCGGCTTCCGCGAGCCCTCGCAGGCCGTCGGCCTGCGGCTTCAGGCCTCGGCGGCGCGGGGGGCGCGCGTCTTTACCGTGATCGGCGTCGTCCCCGATTTCCGAACCGGATCGGTGCGCGTTCCCGTCGCCTCGACCGCTTATTTCGCGGACCCCGCCTACTACGGCATGCTCAGCGTCCGGCTGCGGGCGGGCGGGCTGCGCGAGGGAATGGCGCGCATCCGCGAGGTGTGGATCGCCACCGGCCAGGAAGGGCTGCCGAGGATGCTGCCGCTCGTTCAATATGCCGAGACGCTCTACGGCGACATCGAGCGCGAGGGCATGCTGCTCACGCTCGCGGCCGGCGTGGCGCTCGCCATTGCCTGTATCGGCCTGTTCGGAATGGCCTCGTTCCTGGCCGAGCAGCGCACCAAGGAGATCGGCATCCGCAAGGTGCTCGGCGCGACCACCGGCCAGATCGCGCGCCTGCTGCTCTGGCAGTTCACGCGGCCGGTATTGTGGGCGAACCTCTTCGCCTGGCCGATCGTTTGGTGGCTGATGAGCCGGTGGCTCAATGGCTTCGCCGAGCGTGTGCCGCTCGAACCGTGGCTATTCCTCGCCGGGGGCGCCTTTACGCTTGCCGTGACGCTTGCAACGGTCGGCGGCCAGGCCTTCCTGGTGGCGCGCAGATCGCCGGTGACGGCGCTGCGATACGAATGAAGGGGTGGCGCGCCCGGCAGGATTCGAACCTGCGGCCCCAAGCTTAGAAGGCTCGTGCTCTATCCAACTGAGCTACGGGCGCCCGAAGCCTCGTCTAGCGCGCTTTCGCGCAAAGCGGAACCGCGCTAGGCGGCGGCCATGGACGCGGGCGACGTGAAAAGGGTGGACGCAGCCGCGCTCGGCGGCCGGCCGCTTCGCGATTTCGACTTCGTGATGGCCGCGTTCGTGACGGTGCTGCTCCTCTCCAACGTCATCGGCGCGGGGAAGGTGGCGACGATCGACCTTCCGGGCTTCGGCGCGACGCCGTTCGGCGCGGGGATCCTGTTCTTCCCCGTCTCCTACGTGATCGGCGACGTGCTCACCGAAGTGTACGGCTATTCCCGGGCGCGGCGCTGCATCTGGGCGGGGTTCGCGGCGATGCTGTTCATGGCGTTCATGGCGAGCGTCGTCGTCGCCCTGCCGCCGGACCAGGGCTGGACGGGGCAGGAGGCGTACGAGCAGGTGTTCGGCCAGGTGCCGCGGATCGTCTTCGCCTCGATCCTCGCCTTCTGGGCCGGCGAGTTCGCCAATTCCTACGTGCTCGCGCGGATGAAGGTCCGGACCGAAGGGCGGCACCTCTGGATGCGGACGATCGGCTCCACCCTCGTCGGCCAGGGGATCGACAGCCTGATCTTCTATCCGCTCGCTTTCTTCGGCGTCTGGGAGACGGAGACTTTGCTCAAGGTGCTGCTCATCCAGTGGGCGCTGAAGGTCGCCTGGGAAGCGGTCCTGACGCCGGTCACCTACGCGCTCGTCGGCTGGCTGAAGCGGCGCGAAGGGGTGGACGTCTTCGATCGCGGCACCGACTTCACGCCGTTCCGGGCCCGCGCTTAAGGGTTTTCCCTTAGGGGACGTTCCGGATGGGGCGCCGACCGGCGCGGCGGTAACTCTCCTCTCGCAGCTTGAGAGAGGACGAGACCGATGAGCATCCATATCCCCGCCGCCGAGATCGAAGCCCGCGCCCGCCTCGTCGCCGCGCCGGCGCGCCGCCGCGGCCGGCGCGTGTTCGACATCCACCCGGCCGTGCACGGCCTCACGATCGCCGCCTATGGCCTCTTCGCGACGATCCTTTGCGCGGCGTTCATGGCGCCGGGGATGATCGTTCCCGCCGCCATCGTGGCGGTGAGCGTCGTCGCCCTGTTCCTGACGCCGGGCCTTTGGGCGCGGGTGGTGCCGGACGACGGCAAGCCCAAGCAGAGCTGGGCCGAGTTCATGGACGAAGGAGTCGACACGATCACCGGGCGCCTCACCGCCGGCGAGGCGATGGCGCAGATCCTGACGCTTCCGGCGCTCGTCGTGGCGCTCGCCCTCGTCATGGCTGCGATCAAGGCCGGCGTCTGACGGCTTTCGTGACGGCCCCGGGGGGCTGCACGCATTTCCCTTGCCGGCGCCGGGCAAGACCGTCCGGCTCCGCGTGGTGCCGGACGTTGGCCGTCATGACGGATGTCGGGCTTGTCCCGAGCCCGATGCTCGACCAGAAGGGCCGCCCATGGGGAGCGGGCGCGTGAGGGCAGATGAGCAGGCGGCGGGGATCGGGGCCGGCGCGCGCGCGCCGGGCGGCGACGCGCTGAGCGCCCCGATCGCGCGGGCGCTTTCCTTCCTGGAGGCGCGGCAGAAGCCGAGCGGCGAATTTCCGAACGAAAGCTGGACGATCTTCGCGCCGGAACCGGAAGCGGACACCTCCGTCTTTCCCGCGACCCTGATCGCCCACTGCCTCTCGGCCGTGCCCGAAGCCGCCGATGCGATGCGCCGGCGGACGCTCGACTTCCTCGAGGCCGAAATGGAGCCGACCGGCCTTTGGCGGCACTGGACCCGGGACAATGAAAAGCACGTCATTCCCTGCCCCGATCTCGACGATACGAGCTGCGCCTCGGCGGCGCTGCGCGACGGCGGGCGGCGCGCGCCGGAGAACATCCGGCGGATCCTGAGGAACCGCTGGTTCGGCGGCCTCTTCCGCTCCTGGGTGATCACGCGGGAAAAGATCCTGGGGCCGAAATGGACCTGGTGGTTCTTCACGGTGACGCCGTCGCGGCCGTTCGACGTGGACGCGGTCGTGAACGCGAACGTGCTCTTCTATCTCGGGCGGCGCAGGGAAACGGAGCCCGTCGTCGCGTGGCTTGTCGATATTCTCGCGCGCGGCGCCGAGGACGGCTGCGACAAATGGTACATCCGCCATTTCGTCATCTGGTACTTCTTCTCGCGCGCGCTTCGGAGCTCAGAGCCGGCGGCGGGCCCACTGCTGCTGGCGCGCCTCGCATCGGCCGAGGCGAAGACGCCGCTCGAACGCGCCCTCGCCATGTCCATTGGGATGGATTGGGGGGAGGTGCCGGACGACGAGGAGGTTCGGGCGCTGCTCGCCGCGCAGCAGCCGGACGGCTCGTGGCCGCGCGAGGACGTCTATCGCGGCGCGAACCGGCGCTGGGGCTCGGCCGAACTGGTCACCGCCTTCGCGGTCGAGGCGCTGGCGCGGGTCCGGGCCCTCGCCCCGGCGTGATGAAACACCTCATCCACATCGGCTATCCAAAGGCCGGGTCGACATTCCTCCAGCGCTGGTTCGAGCAGAACCCGCAGCTTTCCTTCCGGGGCGGCGGCATTGCAGGCTTCGGCAGCGTTTTCGACGTGGCTCGCACCGCAGCGCTTGGCAAAGCCGATGTGCGCTACGGCGTCACGAGCTGCGAGAACCTTTCCGCCCCGCTCGCGAGCGCCGGCGCGGAGTTCGTCGACTATGCCGCCGACGTCCTCGGCCCGCGGGAGCGCCAGAGGCAGGCTTGCGCATTGCTGGCGGGCCTGTTTCCGGATGCGACGGTCCTCATCGTCACCCGCGGCTTCGCCTCGACGATCCTGTCCAACTATTCGCAATATGTCCGCTCGGGAGGACCGGCACCGTTCGAGGCGCTCGTTGCCCACGCCGCGGCTTCGGGCGGCGAGGACGGAGACAGCCTCGTTTCGGTCGAGCATTGGGATTACGACGCCCTCATCCGCGATTACGAGCAGGCATTCGGCGCCGGGAACGTGATCCTCCTGCCCTACGAACTTCTGCGAAGCGATCCTTCGGCCTTTCTCGCCGAGATCGAGCGCAGGCTGGGGCTCGATCGCTTCCCCGCAGCGGCGGAACGGGTCAATGCCGCGCTCTCGGCCGCCGAGCTCGCCTGGTATCCGCGGCTGAGCTGGGCGGCCTCGCGCCTTCGGCCGCGCCGGCTTTCGAGGCTCTACAGGCGCCTTGCCTTCGCCGGCCGCCTCGGGCCGCTCGTCCGGGTGCTGCAGCGCGTGAAGCCGCTCGATCCGGTGACGCCCGCCATGCTGCCGAGGGAGGTGGTGGAACGTTTCCGCGGCCGGGCCGAGCGGCTCGGGAGCGAGCCGCTCTATGCGCCTTATGCAGACGAATATCTGCTCGAGCGGTTCGACTGATGCGAGCGCCGGCTCAATCGCCGAAGAAAGCGTAGACGCGGGCCTCGATGCTGAGGCGCGGGGCGGCGACGCATCCGGGGGCGGGATGCCGAAAGGCGCTGTGGGCGCAGCCCGACGGCTGCGGCAGCCGGCTGTCGTGCTGGCGAAAGACGATCACCTCGTCCGGCTCCATCGCCGAGAAATAGCCCCAGCGATGCGCTGGATCGTGAAGGTAGCTGACGAATTCCACGCTCCGCTGGTTAGTGCCGCAGATCGCCACCGCGTCGCTCGCGATCATGTCTTCGCGCCGCACGCTTCGCGCGTCGCACAGCGCCAGCGGCGTGTCCTGGGGCGGCGGGCGGAGCGAGCGCCAGACGTTGAAGATTCCGAAATGGGCCGGGACGTCGGCCGGAAGCCCGAAGCGTTCCAGCTCCTCCGCGGCGCTGAGCGGAGCGGAGACCGGCGTGAAATCGCTGTGGACGGCGCGGTACGGCGGATCGGCGGCCGATCCGCTGGAGTCCGGCCCGTGGCGCTCCGAGCGGAAGATGAGGTGGTGATTGGTAAAGGCCGCGCGCGCGCCGGTCAGCGTCTTCACGATCTCCTCGACCTCGGGCCGGTAGATGCGGTCCAACTGTTCACGGCTGGCGAAATCGCTCACGCGGCTGGGGCGGCGCAGCAGGGCGAAACCCTCCCGTTCGAGCGAAGGCGGAGGGCTGCTGCCCCTCCGATCGCGGATCGGCATCCGGACGGGTATGCGCGGCATGACGTTGCGGGAAGGGTCCTCCCGGTCGACGCGCGGCCGGCGTTCGGCGCTGGCGAGGTAGGAAAGCTCGGCCTCGACATCGCCTTTGCCCCCTCCGCTCGGGAGCCACCTGCTGAGAAGGGCGCGCGCGGCGGCCGCGATGGCGCGAGGACGAGCGGCAGTTTCCATCTGAGTGGGTTATTTACCACGGGGCAGGCTGTCGAGGTGAAACGACAGGCGGCGCTTTCCATCCGCACCGGCTTCGTGCAGTCACCTTCCATGATCGAGCGAGCAGCATGGGGGGCACCGTCTGCGGCGGCGGCGGGTGAGCGGCTGTCTCCGGGGGCCTGCCCGCAGTGACCGAAAAGATCGTCTATACGTCGGGCTCGCCGCTTCGCGAGCCGGGGACGTTCATCCGGGCGGCGGCGCGCGACCTGCGCCGGGCGATCCCTCTCGGCGGGAGGATTGCGGGCGCGAACCTGCGCGCCCGCTTCCGCCGGACCTGGCTCGGCTGGATCTGGCTGTTCCTTCCGGCCGCGGCGACCACCGTGGTCGCCGTCTACGTCGTCGGGCGGCGCCTGCTGCAGCTCCCGGCGACGGACATTCCTTATCCCGCCTTCGTGCTCGCGGGCCTGCTTTTGTGGCAGGTCTTCGCCGAAGCGCTGAGCGCGCCGCTCGGGCAGCTTCAGGGCGCCCGGCATGTGATCACGCGCAGCACCGTGCCGCACGAGGCCTTTTTGATCGGTGCGGCGATCGAGACGCTGGTGAACGGCGCCGCGCGCCTCGCCGTGGGCATTCCGGTGCTGATCGCGCTCGGGGCAGCGCCGGACTGGAGCCTCCTCTGGCTTCCCGCCGCCCTCCTCGCCCTGACCGTCTTCGGGCTGAGTGTGGGGTTGTTGGTGGCCGTGCCGGGTCTTCTTTATGAGGATGTGGCGCGGCTGCTTCTGATCGGGACGGGGCTCTGGCTTTTTCTGTCGCCCGTCTTCTATCCGGTGGGAGGGCTGCTCGAGTGGAACCCGGTCGCGCCGCTTCTGGACGGCGCGCGGGCGGCGATGACGGGGGGAGCGCTGCCGCCGTCCTTCGCGATCGCGGCGGCGGGAGCGACCCTGCTCCTGCTCCCCGTCTGGCTGCTCTACCGGGTGGCGCGGCCCCATCTCGTGGCCGCGCTTGGATGAGCGGCGTCCTGCTTCGCGCCGAGGGCGTGTCGAAGAAATATAGCCGGAACCTGCGCCGGAGCCTCGCTTATTCCGCCCGCGACATCTGCGCGGACCTCCTTTTGCGCCGCCCGGGCCGGACCGACCTGCGCACCGGCGAATTCTGGGCGGTGGACGATCTCGGCGTCGAGCTGCGCCCCGGCGAGGCGCTGGCGGTGATCGGCCGCAACGGTTCGGGCAAGACCACCTTTCTGCGCATGGCGGCGGGGCTGCTCAAGCCGGATGCGGGCAGGATCGAGGTCGCCGGACGCCTTGGCGCCCTCGTCGAGCTTGGCGCGGGGCTGAACCCGATCCTGACCGGCCGCGAGAATCTGGAGCTCGGCGCCTCGCTCCAGGAGGTCCACGGCCGCGAACGAGGCGAGTTCATCGCGCGCGCGATCGACTTTGCGGGGATAGACGAAGCGCTCGACGCGCCGCTCCAATCCTACAGCACCGGGATGCGCGCCCGCCTCGCCTTTGCCATCGCCACCCAGTCGCGGCCCGACATCCTGCTCGTCGACGAGGTGCTCGCCGTCGGCGACCATGCGTTTCGGCGGAAGTGCATCCAGCATATGAAGCGCTTCCTGCACGACGGCGGCGCGCTCATCCTGGTGTCGCACAACGTCCACCAGATACAGGCCGTGTGCGAGCGGGCGCTGGTGCTCGAGGACGGGCGCACCGTCTTCGCAGGATCGGCGACGGGCGGCGTGAGCCACTATCTGGACGCGGTCGCGGACGCGGGCCCCGGCCGGGCTTCGGGACGGGCGCCCGCATTTGGACCGGTGCGCATTGCGGAGATCGGCATATCGGGCGGCGGCGAGGGTGGCGAAATCCGCAGCCGGGGGCCGCTCCGCATCGCGGTTCGCTACGAAGCCGACGATGCGTTCGATGTCGTCTGCGGCTTCGGCATCCTCACCGCCGACGAATCGATCCCGATCGCCGCCGATTGCGAGATCGCCGGCCGGCGGATGGCGGCGGGCAAGGGCGAGATCGTGTGCGTGGTCCCCGACCTGCCGCTGCTTCCGGGGCGCTACGTCGTGCGCGCCTCGATCGGCGAGCGCGAGACGCAGCAGCCGCTCGCGCTTCTCGGCTTCGAGGACGAAGGCGTCGCCTTCCACGTGCGCGGCGACGCCGACATTGTGACGAATTCCCAGATCCAGTCCGGGCAATTGATCAGGGTCGACGCCTCATGGGAACGCTAGGCGCGGCTCGCCGGGCTCCGCTCAGCGGGCGGGCGGGCGCCGGTCCATCGGGCGCCGCCGCATCAGGCGGTTGAAGAGCGGGACCGCGACCAGGATCCAGCTGTCCCGCACCGTCTCCATCGGGCGGCGCGGGAAGAGAAGGATGTGGGCGAGGAGGACGAGGAGGTCCGCCGGCCGGGCGATGGCGGAAGCGGCGAGCACGGAGACGGGGAGAAGGACGCCGTAATAATCGTCGAGCCAGATGCGGTATTCGGCGCGGGGCGCGGCGATCACGGTGCCGAGACCCCAGATGCGCGCGCGGCGGTGGACGAGGAGCAGGTAGTAGAGGCCCGCGGCGAGCGCGAGCAGGCTCCCCATCATCAGGAGCATGGCGGCGAGGGCCGCGAGCTCGGCCGCGAAGATGATCGCGGCGAGGCGGGCCGTGGCGGCGGGGGGGTGGCGGACGGCGAAGGTGGCAATCCCGGAGCGCTCGTCCCGGTCGCGGTCGAGGAGCTGGTGCCACAGGATGCCGCGGCACCCCAGAGCGAAGGACCAGCAGCCGATCGCGGCCAGCCAGGCGGCGGGGGCGGGGCGGCCGAGCGCCGCGAAGAGCGCGGCGGCGGCGAGGAGGGTCGGAAAGAAATGCGCGCCGGCCGCGTCGGCGCAGAGGCCGAAGACGCCGCGGACCTTGAGGCGGGCGGGCGGCACCGAGTAAAGCGAAAAGGCGATCCAGGCGGCGGCGTAGCAGGCGAGGGCCGCCGGATCGCTCCGCCAGTACCAGAAGAAGGGAAAGCCGGCCGCGACGCACGCTGCCACCGCGGCGGCGCGAAAGGCGGGAGAGCGGGCGGCCATCCGGTTGGGCTTGCCGGCCGCTTCGTCCGAGCGGACGTCGAAGACGTCGTTGACGATGCTGACGTAAGCGGCGCCGGGAAGCAAAGAGAGGAGGAAGACGAGCGCCGTCGTCCAGAGCGCGGAAACGCCCGCGCCGGCGAAGAGAGCGGTCGCGTAGAAAGCGGTGAGCAGCGGGACGAGCTTGTGGTCCCACCATTCGCCGCTGCGCACGGCTGCCGCGACTGCCTTCAACGGATTATTCCCTCCCATCCGCCCTTCCATGGCCGGCCTGAATTCCCTAGGCGCTGTTGCGGGGCATCGCCAGCGCCCCGGGGGTATCAGTGAGCGTAGGATGCGCAGGCGGATCGTCTTCATCAGCAGCAATTATACGTGGGGCGGGAGCGAGGTCCTGTGGAGCGAGGCCGCGGGCATCCTCGCCGAGCGCGGCCACGACGTCCGCGCCTACAAGAACCGGCTGAGCCTTCGGGACGGCGCGGTCGCCCAGCTCAAGCGCCGCAAGGTGCGGCTGATCGAGCTGGCGAGCTTTCCGGTGCTTCCGAACCGCCTCTACTCGCTCGTCGCCATGTTCCTTCCCTATCTCAGCATCGCCTGGCAGGCGCTGCGGCTGCACCTCAGCTTGAGGATGCGCAAGCGGCCGGACCTCGTCGTCGTGTCTCAGGGCGGAAACCATGACGGGTGGATGCTCGCCGCGGTCTGCCGGCGGCTGAAGCTCCCCTATGTGCTCGTCTCGCAGAAGGCGACGGACCTTTACTGGCCTCAGGACCGCTGGCTCGGCGAGGTGCGCGCCAATTATGCGGGCGCGCTCCATGCCTTTTTCGTCTCGCACCACAATGTTGCGCTGACCCAGGAGCAGATCGGGCGGACGATCGGGAACGCATCGGTGGTGCGCAATCCGTTC
This sequence comes from Allosphingosinicella sp., assembly GCA_035645215.1. GTDB lineage: Bacteria > Pseudomonadota > Alphaproteobacteria > Sphingomonadales > Sphingomonadaceae > Allosphingosinicella. The sequence continues at coordinate 7,559 of DASQND010000176.1, read as the reverse complement.
AACGTCGCGCACGACGCGCGGCCGCTCTGGCCGGAGGGGGACGGCGAGATCGGCATCGCCTGCGTCGGGCGGCTCTACCCGATGGAAAAAGGCCAGGACATTCTCCTGCGCGTGCTGGCGCGGCCCGAATGGCGGGAACGGCCGGTGTCGCTTACCTTCTACGGATCGGGCGAGCAGCGGGAGGGCCTGGAAGGAATGGCCCGCTACCTCGGCCTCGAGAACGTGCGCTTCGCCGGATACGAGAACGACGTCGCGGCGATCTGGTCGCGCCACCACCTCCTCGCGCTGCCCTCGCGGGCGGAAGGGCTGCCGCTGGCGGTCGTCGAGACGATGCTGTGCGGGCGGGTCGCGGTGGTGACCGACGTCGCCGGCAATGCCGAACTGATCGAGGACGGGGCGACCGGCTTCGTCGCCGACGCGGCATCGGAGAAGAGCTTCGCCGACGCGCTCGAGCGGGCCTGGCAGAAGCGGGACCGGTGGCCGGCGATCGGCGAGGCGGCGGCGCGGCACGTTCGCCGCGAAGTGCCCGAGGATCCGTCCGCGACATTCGCGGACCGGCTCCTCGCCATCGCTGCTACGCAGCCTCGTTGAGCCTCTCCGGCACGTCTTCGGCCTCGTCCTCGTCGCCGTGCGCGCCCGGGGGGATGCTCCAGCGATAGGCGGCCTCGTCGCCGATGGTGCGGCCGGCGACCCGATCGCGCATCCCGATGAGGCGGGTGAGGACGAAGCGCAGGCTCTTCGGGCTCGCCGCGCCCCACAGCGCCCAGACCAGGATCGCGGCGCTTTCCCTGTCCCAGCGCAGCGCGCCGCGCGAAAGGAGGCGGCGCAGCGAGCGCGTCCTGTGCCCGGCCCAGAGCCGCGTCGATCCGAGCGACACGAAGACGCGCGGCAGGTGCCTGCCGCCCGGGGCGGGCGCCGGGGCGCCGGTCACCGTGCGGTACATGCGGTCGACCGCCGCTTCGACCTGGTTGCGATCGGACGTCAGCCTGGTGCTGAGGACCGATGCACGGTGCTGGTAGAGCGCGGCGGGAAGGACCATGAGGCTGCCCGTCGCGGCGAGGCGGCGATAAAGATCGAGATCCTCCCAGAATTCGGCTTTCTTCCTGTAGCCGCCGACCATGTCGAACGCTTCGCGCCGGAACATGATGGAGCCGTGCGGAAAGGGCGCGAACGGGCCGGGATTGACCAGGGGCCAGCGGTCGCGAGGGCGCACGCGGCGGCCGCGGTCGTCGATCCCTTCCCACAAGGATGCGACGAGGCAGGCTTCGGGATGCAGCGCAAGCGCGTCCATCTGCAGCTTGAGGCGGTCCGGATGGGCGATGTCGTCCCCATCCATGCGCGCGACGATCGTACCGCGCGCCTGAGCGACGACCCAGTTGGCGCTGCCCGAGGGCCCGAGGCTTTCCTTGCCTTCGAACAGGCGGATGCGCGGGTCGGCGTCCCGCCAGCGGCGCAGGATGTCGCGCGTGCCGTCTACCGAGCCGTCGTCGCGTATGACGAATTCGAAGTCCGGGTAGCTCTGGGCGAGGATGCTCTCCACCGCCTTGTCGATAAAGGGGGCGACGTCGCGCACGGGCATGACGACGCTGAGCTTCAAGACGTGCCCATCCGCTTGCGGATGTCGGTCGCCGAGATGCCGGTTACCGTCTCGTCGAGGTCGATCCGTTCGACCCGGTAGCCGACGTCGCGGCCGTAGAAGATGGCGGTGACGTTGGGGAGCGGCACGACGGTGAATCGGCCGGCATAATCCTTGAGCGAGGCTTCGATCCGCGCCTTTACGTATTCGAATGCGAACGGGTCGCTCGCGCCCGTGCCGCCGGTGTCGCGCACGGCGATGCAGACCTGGCCGGTCCGGCGCAGGCCTTCGAGGACGAGCGCGCGGTGCCCGTCGTGGAAGGGCTGGAAGCGGCCGACGAAAAGGGCGGTCGGCTGCTTGGGATCGAAGGTGGGGAGGATTTCCGCCGCGATCCGCTCCGCCCAATATTCGGGCGTGCCGTCCGCGCCGACGCGGAGGTCAAAGCGCTCGGGCGGGGTGAAAAGCCGGTTCGTGTCCTCGAAGCGGCTTGCGGCGATCCGGTCGACCCAGATCGTGAAGGCGGGGCCGAAGGCTTCGCGCGTCTCCGGGAGCGGGCAGACGAAATCGGCGATGGCGATGCCGTTCGCGGCGACGACTCGGTCGCACAGCCAGCCCATGCGGCGCGCCTGCTCGATCCGGTCGGCGGGCGAGAAGCCCAGATCCTTGTTGATGTTGGCGCGCACTTCGTCGGCATCGTAATGGACGGCGCAAAGGCGCGCGGCGAGGACGCGCGCGAGCGTGGTCTTGCCGGCGCCGGGAAGCCCCATGACCAGGATCTTGCGCTGCATGTTCGTGACGGCCCCCCAATGATGCGACGCCCTAGCAGGGACGATCCGCCGCGCCAATGCGCCGCCGGCGCATTTCGGTGCATTCGGGCGGGGCGGCGACAGGAAGGGCGGCTTGCGCGATCCGGCGGCGACTCTAGGGTGCCGCGATGACCACGACGCCTGAAGACGAACTGCGCGATTTCGTCGCCCGCTGGTGCCGGGCGACCCTCCTGAAGGACGTCCAAGCCGCGGCGGCGATGAGGAGCGGCGATTACCGGGCGACCCTGGGCGACGGCGGGGTTCTGACCAGGAGCGAGGAGCTGGCGCTGCTCGGCGGCCCGGGGCTGCGCGTGGAGCGGTGCGCGGCGGCGAACCTGCGGTTCGAGCGGGACGGAGAGCGGGCGACGATCCTTTACGATTGCGACGCCGCCTTCGAGAGCAACGGTACCGTCTTCGCGCAGGTGGCGCCCTGCAGGCTCGAAGTGCTGAGGACCGATCGCGGCTGGCAGGCGAGCGCGTGGGCGATCACGGGTCCGGGCATACCGTCCGAGCCGCCGCCGCCGGCGGAGGAGCGCCGGAAATCGCTGCTCGCCCGCCTGCAGGGACGCCTGCGCAGGCGCCCGGAGGCCGAAAGATCGACGTTCCAGGACGTCGCCTACCTCCCTTACCGGCCCCGCGAGGACTATCTCCTCCCGCCGAGGGAGCCGGCGCCGCTGCCCGGCGCGCTTCCGATGCCGCCGGAGCATCTGTGGCTCGGCTACAATTACCCGGCCCACGGCGCCCTCCACGTCAAGGCGATGCTCGACATCTGCGAAGCGGGCGGCTTCGCCATGGCGCGCGGCAAAAGGGTGCTCGACCTCGGCTGCGGCGCGGGGCGGATGATCCGCCACTTCGAGCCTTATGCCGACGGCGCCAACATCTGGGGCGTGGATATCAGCGCCGAGCATATTCTCTGGTGCAAGCGCAATTTGAGCCCGCCCTTCAGCTTCGCCGCCACCACCAAGGTGCCGCATCTGCCATTCGAGGACCGCAGCTTCGACCTCATCTATTGCGGCTCGGTCTTCACCCATATCGACGACCTCGCCGACGCATGGCTGCTCGAATTGCGCCGCATCCTTTCGCCCGAGGGGCGGCTGTTCGTGACCATCCACGACGAGCGCACGATGGCGCTGCTCGGCGGCGCATATTCGAGGAGCCCGCTGGCGGGGCTGAGGAAGCACCCGCTCTTCGCCGAGGCGGAGCAGGGCTTCTCCGTGCTCGCGATAGGGCGCGACGACCTTTCGCAGGTCTTCTATGCGCGCGAGGAGTTCTTGCGGATGACGGCGCCGGGGTTCGAAACCGTGTCTGTCACCGAGGAAGCCTATTTCTACCAGACGGCCGTGCTGCTGCGGCGGCGCTGAACGCGCTTAGCGCAGGAGCATGCGGGCCAGCCTGGTCCGAACGCGTCGCGAGAAGCTGCGCTGCGGAACCCGGCCCGGATGCGCATCTGGGCGCAGCCGGTCGAACCGCTCGAACGTCTTCTCGTCGCGGGCGGCGATGATCTGCATGCGCGACCAGTAAGGCGGGCCCGGCACCGGCCAGCTGCACTCGACCCGCATGTGGGGAAAGCCGCACCAGGCGAGGATCGGACGCATGACCGCGGGTCCGGTCGGCAGCCAGGCAAGGCCGTCGATCCCGCTCAGGACGTGGCTGGCGCTTTCGCGGCTCAGGACGAGCCCGTCATGCGGAAACGGCACCCACGAGGTGTTGACGATGAGCAGCTCCTTCGTGAGGTCCGCTGCGATCTTCAGCCCGCCGATCGGATCGGGGAGGTGGTAGAAAAGGCCGCTGAACAAGGTGACGTCGAACGGCTCCATGCCGGCGTCCCGAAGCGAGTCCAGCGTCATGAGGCCAAGCTCGACCTGCGGGGCGTTCGCGAAGCGGGCGAGAAAGGCGGCCTGGTCGAGCCAGTGCTGGCGCGCGTCGAAGCCGAAGGCGCGGCTCGCGCCCATGCCCGCCGCCGCGAAGCTGTGCCCGCCCGAATTGCAGCCGCAATCGAGAAAGGTGCGGCCGGCGAGGCCCGCGTCGCCATAGACCTGGTCGACGATGCGCCTCATCATCGTTTCGGGCGAAAAACTGGTGAGGACGGCCTTGTCCGGCTCGGCGCCGCCGTTCGCCGACGCATTGGTAGAGGCGGTGGAGAGGCCCGGCGCGATCTCGACGTCGTGCAGCCAGGGTCCGAGCCGCTCCATCTCCGCCGTAAGCGCCGCCCTGTCCATCGCCATCCTCCCCTGCTTCCCGGCGGGCGCTAGAGCACGAAAGGAGGGCGGGAGGAAAGGGCCCGTCTTCTTCATGTTGACGAGCGCGGCGCGGCAATGGCAGTGAGCGCGGCGGGACCGGCGGCGAGCCGCGGCCCGAGCGGGTATAGCTCAATGGTAGAGCACTAGCCTTCCAAGCTTGTGATGCGGGTTCGATCCCCGCTACCCGCTCCAGTCCCCCGCCAGGCCAAGCCGGCGGCGGCGCCCCAGCCTCAGCCCATCTTCTGCTTCGTGAGCCAGCGGCCGAGCTCGTGGAAGGGGATGACCTGGTTGAAGCTGATGCCAACGACATTGTCCTTGCGCCAGCGCACCACCCCGGTGATCGGGCGGAAATTCTCGAGCGTGACGACGGTCTCGCCGCCGATCTCGATCGGCTGGTCGGCCTCCACCTTGACGCCGCCCTGGCTGATGTCGCGGGTCGAGACCCAATAGGTGCGGGCGCCCGCGCGCAAGGTCGCCATCCGGTCGACGGGCACGCGCGGCATGCGGGGGCGCCAGCCATTGTCGAGCAGGGCCGTGTGCGAGAGGACTTCGGCGACGTCGATCTTCTCGTCGAAGGCGACGCCGACGGTCGAATCGCGAGTCCAGGTGACGGTGCCGGGGATCGGATGGTCGGTCTTGAGCTCGATGGCGAGCCGCTCGCCTTTCTCGATGGGCGTGTAGACGATCGCCATCAGGCCGCCCGCCGAGATGTTGCGCACGAGGCAGAGCTCGCGGCGGTCGCCGACGATAACGGCGCCGACTCGAAGGATGGTCAGGTGGCGGATGTCGCGGCGGCGGTCCCGGGCGTATGCGGCCTCGGCTGCGGCGTCGCGGCCGCTTTCCGTCTCCGTTCTTTCCACACTCTCGCGTGGCTGCATGTCACCCCCCAGGTGTCTGGTTCCAGGCCCCACAATGACGGCGAGAGGTTTAAGAAGCCCTTATGCGTCCCATGCGGTGATTGCTGCTGGGGAGACGCGGGCCGGGGAGGCGGAAGGGGCGGGGCCATTCACCGCTTCCTTACCAATATCGGCTAAGCCTCCTGCCGCATGAACGCTGAGACCAGGATCGCGCCAGACCTTCGCGCCGCCGACCCGCGGCCGCGCTCGGCCGTCAGCGCCGGCGTCGGCGTCGTCGGCCTTTTCGGCCTGCTCCTCTGGGCCGGGATCGGCCGCGTGTTCGGCATGGCGGGGCCGCTCGCGGCGCTTTGCGGCCTCCTCGCCTGCGGCGTGCCGATGCTGCTCTGGTCGATCTTCGTCGACAAGGTGCATCGCAGCCCCACGACCGGGCTCGACTGGACGAACCCGCCGCGCGCGATTCGCGACGTTTCCGACATCAGCCTCGTCAAGATCGTCGGCCTTTGGGCGATCTGGGGCGTGATCGGCTCCCTTTACTGCATCGCGCGCTGGTATTGGGACGGTGCTTATCTTTTCGCCATGTACGTGCTCGGCGCCGCGGCGGTGCCGATGGTGATCCTGTCCGTCCCTTACATGCTGTGGCTGGACCGGCGCCTCGACGAGCCGCGCGACGGCGCCTGGCATTTCGGCCAGCTCCTGATCGGCCGCGCCGACAGCGTCGACTGGGACATGCTCAAGGAATTCTTCCGCGCATGGGCGGTCAAGGGCTTCTTCCTCGCCTTCATGATCTCGATCGTGCCCGGCAACTGGGCGAACGTGATGCTCGCGGAAGCGCAGTGGATCGCGCATCACCCGGTCAACCTCGCGCTGTGGCTGATCCGGGTCATGTTCATGCTCGACGTGACCTTCGCCTGCGTCGGCTACATATTGACCCTGAAGCCGCTCGACGCCCACATCCGCTCAGCCAATCCTTATGCCGCCGGCTGGATCGCCGCGCTCATCTGCTACCCGCCCTTCGTCCTCATGAACCCGGGCGGGCCGCTCGATTACTGGCAGGGGACGGCGGGCGACGAGGGCTGGATCCACTGGTTCATCGATTATCCGGTGGTGATGATCGCGATCGGCTTCTGGCTCGTGGCGCTGACCGCAATCTACGCGTGGGCGACCATCGCCTTCGGCATCCGCTTCTCGAACCTCACACACCGCGGCATCCTGACTCACGGGCCCTATGCCTGGACCAAGCACCCGGCCTATGTGTCGAAGAACCTCTTCTGGTGGTTCGCGATCTGGCCGTTCCTGGCGGTGAGCGGCAATCCGGTCGACATGGTGCGCAATACGGTGGTCCTCGGACTGGTGAGCGGCGTCTATTACTGGCGCGCCAGGACGGAAGAGCGGCATCTTTCGGCCGACCCGGCCTACCGCGAATATGCCGAATGGATGGACCGCAACGGTCCCATTCCGCGGCTGGTGAACAGGTTTAAGCCGAAATGGCTCGGCGGGGCGCCTGCCGCGGTGCCGGCGGAGTAGGTGCATCGCGCACCCTCTCCCTTAGACGGGAGAGGGATACGAAGACTTAGCGGAGCGAAGCGAAGCTTAGTCGAAGTTGGGTGAGGGTGACAGCGGCCGAGGCTCGGCAACGGGTTCGTGCCCTCACCCTCCCACCGCCTTCGGCGGCGGGCCCCTCCCTCTCCCGAAATGGGAGAGGGGCTGCACTTAGAGCCTCAGCGGCGTCCATTCCTCGCCGGCGGGCATCGGCGCGAAGATGCGGTCGAGCATTCGGGTGGTGACCGCGTCGGGCGTGGGCGGGTCCCAGACCGGCTGATTGTCCTTGTCCACCAACAGCGCGCGCACGCCCTCGACGAAGTCGGGGCGCTGCACGACTCGGGTGGCGACCGCATATTCCTGGCGCATCTCGTCGGCGAAGTCGGTCATCAGCGCGCCATCGTAGAGCATGCGGAGCGACACCTTGCAGGCCTGCGGGCTCTTGCAGGCGAGGCTTTCGAGCTGGGCCTGCGCCCATTCGGACTCCTCACGCTGCAGTGCGGCGAGGACGTCCTCGAGATCGTCGGAAGCGAAGAGGCGG
>DASQND010000175.1:0-50110 GCA_035645215.1 Allosphingosinicella sp. | reverse complement strand
CATGGCGAGGCCGATGCCGGTATTGCCGGAGGTCGGCTCGACGATGGTGCCGCCCGGGCGCAGGGCGCCGGAGCGCTCGGCATCCTCGATCATGGCGAGCGCGATCCGGTCCTTGATCGAGCCGCCGGGATTGCCGCGCTCCGACTTCACCCAGACTTCGGCGTCGCCGAACAGGCGGGCCAGGCGGATGTGCGGCGTGTTGCCGATGGTGTCGGTGATGCTGGCCGCTCTCATGGCGATTGCTCCTTGAAGTTGTCGCGTGTCACATCGGGTGGATCGAAGCTTCGCGCAAGGCGCAGCTCGGGAAACCATTTCGCCCAAAGGAGGGTGACGAGGATCGCGCCGATGCCGCCGCCGACCACCGCCGCGACCGGGCCGATTGCGGCGGCGAGGAAGCCCGATTCCGCTTCGCCGAGCTCGTTCGAGGCGGAGATGGTGAGCTGCGAGACCGCCCCGACGCGTCCGCGCATGGCATCGGGCGTGTAGAGCTGGATCAGCGACTGGCGGACGAAGACCGAGAACATGTCGGCCGAGCCGACGACGAACAGGGCGGCGAGCGAGAGCGGCATCCAGGTCGAGAGGCCGAAGACGATCGTCGCGATGCCGAAGACGACCACCGCGACGAGCATCTTCACGCCGACGTTGGTGCGTAGCGGCCGGAAGGAGAAGAAGAGGGCGGTGACGACGGCGCCGAGCGCCGGGGCGGCGCCGAGCTGGGCGAGGCCTTCGGTGCCGACCTTCAATATGTCGCGGGCGTAGATGGGGAGCAAAGCCGTCGCCCCGGCGAGGAAGACGGCGAAGAGATCAAGGGTGATCGCCGCCTGGACGAGGCGGTTGGTGCGCACATAGGTGAGCCCGTCGATCATCTGGCGGATCGGGTGGCGATTGCGCACCGCTGCGGGGCGCGGGACGGGGCCGATGGCGAACAGGCAGAGCAGGGCGACGGCGAAGAGTGCGGTGGCGGCGATGTAGGAGGCTTCGGGCCGCCAATCGTAGAGGTAGCCGCCGAGGCCCGGCCCGGCGACCATGCCTGCCTGCCAGGAGATGGAGGACAGGGCGATCGCCCGCGGCAGCGTCTTGGCGGGGACGAGGTTGGGGGCGAGCGCGCCGAGCGCGGGGCCGGAGAAGGCGCGGGCGATGCCGGTCAAAAAGGCGACGGAGAAGAGCACGGTAAGGCTGGGGGTCCCCGACCAGGTCGCCCAGGCGAGGACGGCCGCGCCGAGGATCTGCATGGCCAGCGTCGCGCGGGCGATGTGGCGGCGGTCCAGCCGGTCGGCGGTCCAGCCGGTGATCGGGGTCAGCGCGAAGAGCGGCACGAACTGGATGAGGCCGATGAGCCCGAGCTGCGCCGCGGCGGCCGACATGCTCATGCCGCCGGTGCGGGCGACGTCGTAGACCTGCCAGCTGATGATCAGCATCATCGCGGACTGGGCCAGTGTCGCCGAGAGCCGGGCGGCCCAGTAATAGCGGAAGTCGCGGATGCGGAACGGGTGCGGGCCGATGTCTTCGCGCGGTGCGGCGGGAGGGGCGGGGGAGGCCATCAGGAGGGCGCCTTAGGGGCGGCCCGATGCCCGGGCAACGCCCGCAATCGCATCGGAGCGGTTCGCAAGGTCACACGAAAGTCACGCCGCCGCGTCTCCGAGGCAGCGGCGCGAAGGTGCCGAAGGTGACGGTACGTCGCGCGCGGGAGGGGGTGCCGGTGCGCCGTCATTCGTCGCCGTCCAACGCGCCGGCGTCCCACGGGCTGGCAATGCCTTGCGCCCGCTGCGAGGCGCGATAGGCGATCGCCAGCAGCCGGTTGTCGTAGACGCGCCGCACACCGATCTGGCGGCCGCGGTAGAAATAAGGCTCTTCCACCCCGTGGACCGCGCGCTCGAAGGCGGCGAAGTCGACCGTCAGCCGGCCCGCCTCCTGCGCGTCGCGCCAGGCGCGGACGAAGCTGCTGCCGGGGCCTGCGCGGTCCCTCAGGGCATAAGCCGACTTGCGGCTCATCCCCACCGCCCGCGCCGCGAGCGCGACCACGCCGATCTTCGAAAGAATGAAGATGAAGCCGCGCTGGCGATCGGGCGTCCAGCCGTCGTGGCGGTTGGAGGCGGACGGGACGGGCTGGAAGGCGAAGGGATCGGGGGGCGACTCGCTCATGGCTGGAGGTGTCGCGCGGGAAAACCTACAAGGGAAGTTCTTTGTTCGTTCCGGGCGAGTTTCGGGTGTCAGATTAGGCGTGAAGGCTCGTGGAGGCGCGGGGCGGCGCGGCTGAGCGCCCAGTCGGCGGCGAGCGGGACGAGGCTCAGCGCCAGCAGTGCGGCGACGAGCGCCGGGGAGACGATGCCGCACGTGCCGGGCGCGGCGGCGGCGAGGCTGCTTCCGGCGCTGGCATAGATGAAGAGTGCGGGGAGGAGGCCGGCGAAGGTGAGCGGCACGTAGGTCCTGAGGCGCATGGCGGTGAGGCCCATGGCGAGATTGACCAGCCAATAGGGGATGAGCGGGTTGATGCGGAGCGCGAGGAGGTAGGCGGCGCCGTGGCGCACGAAGCCGCGGTCGATGGCGGCGGAGCGGGCGCCGAGGCGGGTGCCGGGGCGGGCATGGATCGAGGCGCGGAAGAGGTGGCGCGAGCCGAGGCAGGCGAGGGTGGAGCCGATGGTGAAGCCGAGGGAGAGGAGGGCGAGCGCCGGCCAGCAGCCGAACAGCGCCCCGCCCGCGATGCCGATGAGCGGCGCGGCGGGGAAGCAGAAGGCGGAGGCGGCGATGCAGAGGAGGAGAAAGGCGGCGGCGGAAAGGAAGGGGCGGGCTTCGACGAGCGCGGCGAGGGCGTCGCGGCTTTCGGCGAGGCGCTCGAGGGTGAGCCAGTCGCCGGCGGGGGAGAGCAGGGCGGCTGCGATGAACGCGGCGACGGCGATTGGCACTCCAACTCGTGCTGCGCTTCCAAGCTCCACGTCCGATCCCCCTTGCTGGTGCGGGAGACCATGCAGGGAGTGTGCCAGCAGGCGGGAGGTGGCGGAAAAGCTTGGTTTGCGCGTTTGAGGGCGAGCCTAGCCGGCACAAGACGCCACCGCCGCTTGGGAGATCGCACCAGCTGTTGGCACGGGGCGCGTGGCACCGGATCAGGTCAGCGCGATCTTAACGTCCGTCTTCGAGAAGTCGTTGCCGATGAAAAGGAGCGGACAATCATGCTCCTTCGCAAGCGCATATGCGAAGGAGTCGCCGAAGTTCAGCTTCGCGGGGTGGAAGCCTTCGCCCCAGGTTCGATAAGCCTCCGCCGCGGCCCGGGCGCGTTCTTCGGTGAGCGGCACAACCTCCGGGTCGAGGCGCCTCGACAAACGCCCTCATCTCCTCGAACACGCCTTTCCCAGCCGCGGTTACAAGCAACTCAGTCAACGAACCGGCCGAGAGGAGGAGCGAGTCGGCCTCCTCCAGCGCTGCCCGGCATCTGCCCGACTGCGGCTCGCCGAGCAGGATCGCGAAAAGCGCCGAGCCATCGAGAACGATCATGCCCTGCAGGTCAGGCGGGAAGACCGTTGTCGTCGTAAAGGAAGTCGGTGACGCGTGCGGCGTCGACGCCTTCGAAGCCGGGCTTTCCTTTCAGGCAGCCCTGAAAGGCATCCAGCGCCGCCCGGCGTCGAGCCTTGATGTCCTCGCTGCTCTCAGCCCGCGGCACCGGCGTGAGGCGCACCTTCGGCTCGCCTCCGCGCGTCAGGATCACCTCGTCGCCGGCTTCGGCGCGGCGGACGAGATCGGTGAGCTTGCCCTTGGCCTCGGTGACCGAGATGTGCATGGCGGGACCTTTCTGGACTAGAAGATGGTCCAGGGTTTGCTGACCGTCAACGGATTAGTCGGCGCTCAGGCGATCCGCCATGTCCATGAAGTTGCGCGCGGCGTCGCGTTCGCTCTCGCTCTTGAACGCGACGTCGAGATCGGGCGCCGCGCCGAGCATGTGCAGCACCGCCCAAAGGCCGAAGCGCTGCCCCGGATCCCGCGCCAGCCCGAGATCCACCCGCATCCGCTCCACCCCCGCCGCCAGCGCGCTGGGCGCGACCTGCGCGAGATCGCTGGTGCCGAAATAGCGGCTGAGCAGGTCGTCGAAGTTCATCAGATCATGTCCCCGAAGATAAACCAGATCGCCGCGAACCAGGCGGCCAGCGCGGCGACGCACACCGCCGAAGTGAGGAGGCGGCCGTCGCGGACGGGCGGGTCTTCGTCGGTCATGTGCGCTTCATAGGCGGGCGGAGGCGCGGGGAACAGGGGCGGATGGTGCCGCGACAACGCGGTTACCCGCCTATACCGGGCTCGGCGGGCGTTCCGCGCGGAAGACGATCAGCCCGTCCAGTATTCGGTGCCACGGTGCGACGGTGGGGCTGTGGCGGAACACGCCGCCGGAGGTGGTGCCATTACGCACCAGCCACGCGTGATCGCGATAGACGGTGTTCGAGTCGGTGCCGGCCAGAGCACGCTCTTCGAGCGATCCTCGGGCCGGAATGCCGACTTCGGCGGGCGCAGCCATGAAGACATCGCGGTAGCTCCCGGTCCAGGCGGAGAAGCCTAACGAAAACGCCCGTGGGCCGTATGAGCGAGTGACATAGGAGCCGAAGCTTGGCGCGCTTGCAAAGCCCGGCGCCGCAGACGGGTCCTTCGCGACATGAACGGTGGCGCTCCAGACTATGATCTTGCTTCGACGAGGTAGGCCGGCGGCGAGCCACCGGAAATTCAGGTACATCGAGCGGCCGCGCCCCGCGGTGCGGGCGCCCTCGTCCGCAAAGTCCCGGTTGAGATAACGGCCGATGTTTTCGAGCATCTGCAGCAGGCCGCGCCGCTCGGCCGCGGGCGCCCGGCTCCGCCGGATCGCGGCCGCGCTCTCAGCGGCGCAGGCGCGGATGCGGATTTGCTCCGCCTCGTCGTAAGGGGCTGTGTCGGAGTAATCGGAGTAAATTCGGCGGCGGATCGCTTCGCGGCACTGATCCTGGCGAGGGCCTTGAAGTGGGGAGGTAAGTCGGGCGGGCATGTCGTGGATCGAGAAGAAGGCGCCGGCGGTTCCGAGCTGATCGTCGAGGCCGCCAAGCCTCACGCGCCCCGCTCGCGCTTCCGCGAACAGGAATTGGATCAACGGCGCGACTTCTCTGTAACGGTTCCAGATGCCGCCGATGGAGGAGGAGAGCATGGCCTGGTCGGTCGGCTCGTTCGCTTGAATGCGCCGCTCGAGCTCCAAGAAGTCGTAGTGGCTCGCCTCGAAGAAGAGGGCATCGTAGCCGCATTCCCGGACGAGCCGGCGCACGAGTTCCGCCTTGAACTCGAGGGTCCTGCCATCCCCGTGGGTCGCCTCGCCGAGCATCGCGACGTCACGGCGGCACAGATCACCGACGAGCGCATCCATCGCCGTAGTGTCCGCACGGGGCGCGGGGGGCACGGGCTGTGCGGCGAGGAGCGTGGCGGCGGCAAGTCCCAGCATCGGCGTCTCTCCTCAGCGGCCTTCTTCAAGCAAGCGTGACGAAGCTATCCAGCACGCGCTTCCGCCCCGCATGTTCAAAGTCGATCTCCAGCTTGTTGCCTTCGATCTCCGCGACGGTGCCGTAACCGAACTTGGAGTGGAAGACCCTCTGGCCTTGAGCGATGTCGGTGCGGCCGGGATTGCCCAGGCTGACTGCGGACGCTCGGACCTCCTGAACGCGGCTCGGCGAGCGTTCGAAGGTGCCGCCGCTCGCGGCTCTTTGCCAGCCGGGGCCTCTTCCCGTGCCTCTCGCGACGTCGGCGAAGGGGTCGGCGCGTTCGGACCAGTTGGCGCGCCAGAGGGACTCGCCGCCCGACATCGTGTGTTCCTGGTCGATGTGAGGGTCGGGGAGTTCTCCGACGAAGCGGCTTGGGATCGAGCTCGTCCACTGGCCGTAGATGCGGCGGTTGGCGGCGTGGAAGATGAAGCATTTTCGGCGCGCGCGGGTGATCGCGACGTAGGCGAGGCGGCGTTCCTCCTCGAGGCTCGCCTGGCCGCCTTCGTCGAGGGCGCGCTGGGAGGGGAAGACGCCTTCCTCCCAGCCGGCGAGGAAGATGGTGCCGAACTCGAGGCCCTTCGCCGCGTGGATGGTCATGATGGTGACCTTCTCCGTGTCGCGCTCGGCGTCGTTTTCCATGACGAGGGAGACGTGCTCGAGGAAGGCGCCGAGCGTTTCGTATTCCTCCATGGCGCGGGTCAGCTCGGCGAGGTTTTCGAGGCGGCCGGCGCTTTCGGCGGAGCGGTCGGCCTGGAGGGCGGCGGTGTAGCCGCTTTCGTCGAGGACGAGGCGGGCGAGCTCGGGATGGGGGAGCTCGGCGAGGCGGGAGCGCCAGCGGGCGAAATCGCCGACGAGGTTGCCCAATGAGCGGCGGGCGGCGCCGGTCAGTTCGTCGGTATCGAGGATCGTGGCGGCGGCCTGCATGAGGGGGAGGCCTTCGGCGCGGGCGAGGCTGTGGATTTTGGCGACGGCCTTGTCGCCGAGGCCGCGTTTGGGGACGTTGACGATCCGCTCGAAGGCGAGGTCGTCGGCCGGTTGGGCGATGACCCGGAGATAGGCGAGGGCGTCGCGGATCTCGGCGCGCTCGTAGAAGCGGAAGCCGCCGACGATGCGGTAGGGCATGCCGATCGAGATGAAGCGGTCCTCGAACTCGCGAGTCTGGAACTGGGCGCGGACGAGGATCGCGGCGTCATCCAGCGACCCCCGCCGCTGGATGGTTTCGAGTTCTTCGCCGATCCGCCGCGCTTCCTCCGGGCCGTCCCAGACGCCGACGACCTTGACCTTTTCGCCTTCGCCTTCCTCGGTCCAGAGCGTCTTCCCCAGGCGTCCGCCATTGTGGGCGATGAGGCCGGAGGCGGCGGCGAGGATGTGGGGGGTGGAGCGGTAATTCTGCTCCAGGCGGATGATCTTCGCGCCCGGGAAGTCCTTTTCGAATTTCAGGATGTTGGCGACCTCGGCGCCGCGCCAGGAATAGATCGACTGGTCGTCGTCGCCGACGCAGCAGATGTTCTTGCGCTCCTGGGCGAGGAGGCGGAGCCAGAGATACTGGGCCTGGTTGGTGTCCTGATATTCGTCGACCATGATGTAGCGGAAGCGCTGCTGGTAAAGCTCCAGCACCTCGCGCTCGGTCCTGAGGATGGTCAGCATGTGGAGGAGGAGGTCGCCGAAGTCGCAGGCGTTGAGGACGCGCAGGCGCTCCTGGTACTGCCGGTAGAGTAAGGCGGACTTACCGTTCGCCCAGGCTTCCGCTTCGCCGGCGTCGATCTGGGCCGGCGCCCAGCCCTTGTTCTTCCAGCGGTCGATGAGGCCGGCGAGGGCACGGGCGGGCCAGCGCTTTTCGTCGATGTCGGCGGCGAGGATGAGCTGCTTCATGACGCGCAGCTGATCGTCCGTGTCGAGGATGGTGAAGTTCGATTGGAGGCCGACGAGCTCGGCGTGGCGGCGCAGCATCTTGGCGCAGACCGAGTGGAAGGTGCCCAGCCAGGGCATGCCCTCGACCGCATCGCCGACGATGCGGCCGACGCGCTCCTTCATCTCGCGCGCCGCGCGGTTGGTGAAGGTGACGGCGAGGATCTCGGACGGCCATGCGCGGCGCATCGCGATGAGGTGCGCCAGGCGCGCGGTGAGCGCGGCGGTCTTGCCCGTGCCGGCGCCGGCGAGGACGAGGACGGGGCCGTCGGTGGTCTCCACCGCCTCGCGCTGGGGCGGGTTGAGGCCGGACAGGTAGCGCGGTTCGGGGGAGAGGGAGCGGGAGTCGGTCACGGGTGAACAGCTAGGGAACGCAGGCTCTCAACTCAATGCTAGAAGATGCGGCGGCCGCGGCGGGTGCGGCGTTCTTCATAGTCTTCGGGGAGGTCTTCCACTTGCCATTCGTATTTTTCGATGAGGTTGGAGCGGATCGGGCGGCCGGCGCCGTCGCGGGCCGGGTCGTAGCGGAAGCGGCGCTCGATGAGATTGCAGGTGATCTCGTCGATGGAGCGGTGGCCGCTGGTTTCGGTGACGGTGCAGTTGGTGACGCTGCCGTCCGTTTCGACGACGTAGCGGACCCAGACGATGCCGCTCGGCGCCTGCTCGACGAGGCCGGCGGGATAGTCGCTGTCGGAGAGGCGGCCGCGCAGACGCCGGGGCGGGCGGAGGCGCCCGGCGCCGCGTCCGCCTCCGCCGCCCGCGCCCTGGCCGCCGCCGCCGTCGCCGCTTCCCGTGCCGGTGCCGGAGCCGCCGCTTCCGGTGCCGGGGCCGGGGACGGGGGCGGCGCCGGTGGTGGTGTCGCTGCCGGTGTCCGCCTTGGCGGCGGCGCGGATGGGGGAGGGCACCGGCCGCGTCGGGGCGACGATCGCGGTGGCTTTGGAGACGATGTTGGGCGCCGAGGCGGCGCCTTCCTCGCGCGGATCGCCGGTGCGTTCGGACTCGGTTTCGCCCGGATCGGGGATTGGCGGCGGGGGCGGGATTTCGACGAGGACTGGCGGGGGCGGAATGTCGACGACGTTGAGGCGGGCGCTCTCTTCTTCCGCCGGCGAAGCGCCGACCGCGAGGCCGCGGAGGAGGGCAAAGACGAGGACGGCGTGCACGGCGAGCGACGGCAGGGCGCCGCGGAGGCGCTCGGTGAATGTCGGGTGCGCGGCTGCGATCATGTGGGAAGCTCCGGGGGCAAGCCTATGGTTTCGAACGTGAACCCGGCCTGAGCCGCTGCTGCGTCATTGCGAGCGGAGCGAAGCAATCCAGCGGGCGGCGGGGCGCGGCTCGGGGGCCCGCTGGATTGCTTCGTCGCTACGCTCCTCGCAATGACGGCGGAGAGTTTTCGGCCCGCGCCGTCATTGCGAGCGGAGCGAAGCAATCCAGCGGGGCGGTGGTGCGGGGCTCCGACTTCCGCTGGATTGCTTCGTCGCTACGCTCCTCGCAATGCCGGCGGAGAGTTTTCGGCCCCGCGCCGTCATTGCGAGCGGAGCGAAGCAATCCAGTGGGCGGTGGTGCGGGGCTCCGGGGCCCGCTGGATTGCTTCGTCGCTTCGCTCCTCGCAATGACGGCGGAGTTTCTTCGGTGGGCGGCGAAGGGCTCCTCGGACCGACGGAGGTCAGCTTTCGCGGCGCAGGAGCATGATGGTCGCCTTGCCGAAGCGGCGGTCGGCGTCGAGGGTGAGGCCTTCGGGGAGCGCGATGTCCTCGCTGCTGAGCTCGACGCTCACCCAGGCGCCGGGGGCGAGCCAGCCGGGGGCGGCGATGCGGTCGAGCGCCTTTTGGGCGAGGCCGGTCTTGTAGGGCGGGTCCATCAGAACGAGGTCGCAGGGGGCGAGGGGGAAGGCGGCTTTCTCGGCGGCCTGGGCGCGGACTTCGGCGCGGTCCAGCGCGCCGAGCTTTTCGAGATTGCGCTTCAGGACCTTGATCGCGTTGGCGTCGCGCTCGACGAAGGTGCAGCGGGCGGCGCCGCGGGAGAGGGCTTCGAGGCCGAGGGCGCCGGTGCCGGCGAAGAGATCGGCGACTTCGAGCCCTTCGAAGCTGCCGAGGCGGCTGGCGAGCATCGAGAACAGGCCTTCGCGGGCGCGGTCGGAGGTCGGGCGGGTGTCCTGGCCCTGCGGGCTGAGCAAGGGGCGGCCGCGCCAGGCGCCGGAGATTATGCGCATGGGAACGGGTCCGATCCCGTTCGGGCTGAGCTTGTCGAAGCCCTGTCCTTTTCCGATGCGGCGGTGCTTGAAGGGAAGGGCAGGCCTTCGACAGGCTCAGGCCGAACGGAGTGGGTCTCTGCCCGCACAGCCTTCCTCATCCCTTCATCCCTTTCCGGAAGGTGGCCAGCTCGTTCTGGCGCACTTCGTCGACGGCGCCGACGGGGAGGTCGCCGAGATAGAAGGGGCCGTAGGCGGTGCGGATGAGGCGGCTGACTTGCAGGCCGAGATGTTCGAGGACTCGGCGGACTTCGCGGTTCTTGCCTTCGCGAAGCTTCATCTCGATCCACTGGTTGCGGCCGGTGCGGCGTTCGAGGTTCGCGTCGATCGGGCCGTAGCGGATGCCTTCGATCTCGATGCCGTGGATCAGCGTTTCGAGTGTCTCCTGGGTGATCTCGCCGAAGGTGCGGGCGCGGTAGGTGCGCTCTACGCCGGTGGCGGGAAGTTCGAGCTGGCGCTTGAAACCGCCGTCGGTGGTGAGGAGGAGGAGGCCTTCGGTGTTCATGTCGAGGCGGCCGACCGGCATGACTCGGGGGAGGCCCTTGGGGAGGCGATCGTAAATGGTCGGGCGGCCGCCGGGATCGCGCTCGGCGGTGAGGAAGCCGGCGGGCTTGTGGAAGCGGAAGAGGCGGGTGGGCTCGGCCGCGGCGACGGGCTTGCCGTCGACGGTGACGCCCTGGAGCGTGGTCAGGATCGTCGCCGGGGTTTCGACGGTCTTGCCGGCGATGGCGATGCGGCCGTCCTCGATCATCCGCTCGATCTCGCGGCGCGACGCGATGCCGGCGCGGGCGAGGAGTTTGGCGATGCGCTGCGGCTCGCCGGAGGCGTGGGCCGGCAGGGCGGCGCGGGGTGCGGCCGGTGCGGCGCCTTCGGAAGGACGAGCACGCGCCGGGCGCGGCGGCCTCGGCTCGCGCGGGGCTAGGGCTTCCCCGGGACGGGCTCGAGCGGGACGCTGCGGCCTTGCCTCGCGGCGATCGGTTGCTTCGCCGGGGCGGGCGCGGGCGCGGGCGGGGCGTTCGGGCCGGGCTTCGCGGCGGGCTACGGCTTCCGGCGTGCTCGTCCGGGCGGTGCGCCGGCCGCCGGAGGTTTCGCTGGGACGAGCCCGGCCGGAGCGCTGCGGCTTGGCATCGCGGGTGCTGGCGGCTTCGTCGGGGCGCTTCGAGCCAGTGGGCTTGCCGCGCGGCCTGTCGGTCGCCGCCGCATCGGTAGAGCGTGGGGGGCGCGCGCCGGCGGCAGGGCGCCCGAGACGGCCGGTGCGCTTCGGCGGGGCGCGGCCGCCGGTGTCGTTGGAAGGGGGACGGCGGGGGGGCAAGGCGGCTTCTCCGGCAATCGGAATGGGTTTCGCGGCGAGGCGATGCGATGCTTCGGCACCGACGGGGACTTCGCTCGTTACGTGAGGCGAACAACCCATCGGGAGGCGCGCGGGACTTACATGCTCTTCGGCAAACGTGAAAGGCTGATCCGCCGCATCCTGGTCGTCGAGGACGAGCCGCTGGTCGCGTTCGACAACGAATTCTCGCTTGGCGAGGCGGGATACGAAGTGGTGGCGACGGTGGACAACCTCGCCGCGGCGCGCGCCGTCATCGAGAGCGAGGAGGAGATCGACCTCGTCATGACCGACATAAGGCTGAACGGCGAGGGCGACGGCACCGGCGTGGCCCGGATCGCGCGCGGGCGCGGCGTGCCGGTGCTGTTCGTTTCCGGGCATTGTCCGGAAGACGCGCAGACGCTGGCGGTGGGGTGCCTGGCCAAGCCTTATTCGGACAAGGTGCTGAAGGCGGCGCTCGAGTGCCTCGACGAAGTGCTGCAGGGCAAGGACGTGAAGAAGGTGCCGCCGCAGCTCAGCCTGTACGAGAAGGCGGCGGGGTGAAATCCTCCCCATTCGGAAGAATGGGGAGGGGGACCACCCGAAGGGTGGTGGAGGGGTAGTTGGCGCAGGACTCCGAGGATCCGGTGCACGACGGCGGACGTCTCGGCCACTTACCCCTCCACCATGCTTCGCATGGTCCCCCTCCCCATCTTCGATGGGGAGGATATTAGGCCAGCGCTGCCTCCACCTGCTGGTGAAAGGCGTGGATGCCGGTTTCGAGAGTGCCGATCGTCAGATCCTTGAGCGCGCCGGAGCTCAGGCCCTGCTGTTGCAGGGCGGCGGCGCGGAAATCCTCGGCGGCGAAGACGCCCTGGTCCAGGATGCGCCAGCTTTTCTCCCAGTGATGCTCTTCCTCAGCGGTGCGCGGGGGCTCGGGGATGAGCATGAAATCCTCGACGAGGGTGCGGCCGGTTTCCTGGGGCATCAGCACCATGAGGTTCACATAGTCGGGGCTCATGATCAGGATGGTGGCGGGGAAGAGCTGGTAGGCGAAGGTGATGACGGCGCGGAGAGCCGGCCAGTCGGCGCTTTCGAGGCCGCTTACATAGTCGGTGCGTCCGACCGCGGAGCGCTGGTGGGGACCGATGCGGTCGCCCGCTGTGATCCCGTCGGCGAAGAAGCGGGCGATGGTCGGGGCGTGAAGGCGCTGGACGTGGTAGCTTTCGAGGAAGGCGTCCATGATCAGCTTCCAGTTCGCGACGACTTCGTGGACGCGGCGGCGGTAGAGGTGGTGGCCGGCGAGGCCGAAGGCGTCGAATTCCGGCGCGAGCGCGTCGGCGTCGGAGAAATCGGCGGTGTCGGCGCGGGCAAACCAGAGGAGGCCGCCGGCTTCGCGGCTCGGAAGCTCGGCGAGGGAATGCGCGGCCTTGTCGACGCCGGGAAAGGTTTCCGGGCGCGGCAGGCCGGCGAGGCGGCCGTCGCAGGCATAGGACCACGCATGGTAGGGGCAGACGAGGCGGGGGGCCGTCACGGCGTCCGAGCCTTCGACGAGGCGCGTGCCGCGGTGGCGGCAGACGTTGAAGAAGACGTGGGCGCGGCCCTCCTTGTCGCGGGTGAGGAGGAGGGGGAGGCCGAAGCCGTCATGGGGGACGGCCATGTTGGGGCGCGGCAGGAGCGCGGAGGGGGCGATGACGGTGGGGAGGCGGGCGAAGAGGCGCTCCCGCTCGGCGGCGAAGCGGGCGTCGTCGGTGTAGACGGAGGCGGGGACGGTCAGGACCTGGCCGCCGCGGCTTTCGGTGCCGCTGGCGATGGCGCGGGCGAGGGCGAGCTGGCCTGCTGTCGGGCGCTGGGTCGTCGGCATGTCCATGGCGGCGGATCGTGCGTCGCCGGGGCATGGAAGGCAAGCGGGGCCGCTTTGCAATCGCGGCAAACTCGCTAAAGCTTCGCCGCTGCACATAACGGAGAGTGAGCGTGGCGACAGCGGCGGTGACGAAGAAGCCTAGCGGATTGCGGCTGCTCGGCGCGGCGCTTCGCAACAAGAAGACGGCGATCATGCTGGTCTTCGGCTTTTCGGCGGGCCTGCCGTTCTCGCTGCTGGTCGGGACGCTCAATGCCTGGATGGGCGAGGCGCAGATCAGCTTGGCGACGATCGGCATCATCTCGTGGATCGGCCTCGCCTACGCGTTCAAGTTCCTGTGGTCGCCGCTGGTCGACCGGGTGCGGCTTCCGGTGCTCGGGCGGCTCGGGCGGCGGCGCGGGTGGCTGGTCCTCTGCCAGGCGATCCTCGCGGCGACATTCCTGTCGCTGTCGATGACCGACCCGGCCGTTTCGATCGGCACCTTCGCGCTCATCGCCGTGATCGGCGCCTTCGCCTCGGCGACGCAGGACGTGGTGATCGACGCCTGGCGCATCGACGTCGCCGACGAGGTCGCGACGGTGGAGATCCTGTCCTCCATCTACCAGATGGGCTTCCGGATCGCGGCTTTGATTGGCGGCGCGCTGGCGCTCGTCCTGTCGGCGCGGATCAGCTGGCCGGGCGTTTATGCGGCGATGGGCGTGGTCATGGCGCTGACCATCCTCGCGACGCTGCTCGCGCCCGACACGGCGCGGCCGGTGGAGGAGCTCGGCTACAAGGAGCTTCGCGAGCCCGGCGCGGTGCATCCCAAGCTTCGGGCGTTCGGGCTGGTGCTGGTCGGGCTGGGCTGGGCGTGGGCGATCGCGGCGGTGGCCTGGTTCATGATGCGGATGCTTTCGGTCGAGGCCGGCGATCCGAACCCGCCGCCCAAGGCGAGCGAATTCACCCAGTCGACCGGACCGTGGATCATCGCCGCGACGGTGGTGTTGCCGGCTTTGGTCGCGACCTATTTCAACTGGCTGCGCAAGCATGGGCGGCACGTGCTCACCCACGCCGTGCCCTCGACCAGCGGGCTGCAGCGGGCGGCGGACCATGCGTACAGCGCGCTGCTCCTGCCGCTCGCGGACCTCATTGGGCGGCTGCGCTGGGGGGTGATCATCGCGCTGGGGATCATCCTCACCTACCGGCTCACCGACTCGATCTGGGGGCCGTTCGCTTTCCCCTTCTACCTGACGGAGCTTCAGTACAGCGCCGATGAAGTGGCCTTCGCGTCCAAGGTGTTCGGCGTGTTCATGACCATCGCGGGGATTGCGATCGGCGGCATCTTGTTCGTGACTTTGGGGCGGATGCCGACGCTGATCCTCGGCGCGATCGTCGCGGCGGTGACGAACCTGCTCTACGCGGACCTCGCCGCGGGTGCGCCTTATATCGACGCGTTCGCCAACACGGTCGGACTCAACAGCTTCGGCGTCGATCCGAGGATGATGCGGCTGATGATCGCCATATCGGGCGAGAACATCGCGGGCGGGCTCGCGGGGGCGGCGTACGTGGCCTACCTCTCGTCGATCGCGAGCAAGGATTATGCGGCGGTTCAATATGCGTTGCTGTCGTCGCTGACTTTGCTGGTGGGCTCGCTGGGGCGCGGGGCGCTGGGCGAGATGATCGAGACGGACGGATATGTCGCCGTCTTCTACCTGACGGCCGCCCTGGGCGGGCTCGGGGTTCTGTTCTGCATCCTCGAGTGGATACGCTCAGCCTGGTACGACCGGCGCGAGCCGGAAGCCGCGCCCGGCTGGGTGCCGCCGAGCGATGCGGCGAAGGTGACCGAGGGCGACACGGCGGCCTGAGGCGATGGCGATGCTGTGGCTCATCATCGCGGTCCAGTTCGCCTGCGTGATCCATTGCATCCGCAAGGGGCGCAATCCGTGGTGGATCGTCGGCATCCTCGTCTTCCCCCTGCTCGGGAGCCTCGCCTATGCGGCGCTTGAAGTGATGGGCGGAGGGGCGCGGCGGGAGCTCCGCATCGCCAAGGAGGTGGCGGTGCGCAAGATCGATCCGGGCGGGGAGGTGCGGGCCGCGGCCGAGGCACTGGACACGGCCGACACGGCGGCGAACCGGATCGCGATGGGTGATGCGCTCGCCGGGCAGGCGAAGTGGCGGGAGGCGGCGGCGGCGTATCGCGAAGCGCTGGCCAGGGCGCCGCTCGGCGACCGGCCGACGCAGGTGAAGCTTGTTCGGGCGCTGCTCGAGGAGGGAGACGCGGCCGAGGCGCTGCGGCTGTGCGAGACCTTGCCGGAAAGCGGGTCGGCGGCGGAGCGGGACCGGGGCGCGTTCCTGCGCGCGCGGGCGCTGGGGGAGCTTAAGCGGACGGACGAGGCGGTGGCGATCTTCCGGGATGTGGGCACGCGCATGCCGGGCGGCGAGGCGCAGTGCCGGGAGGCGGCGCTGCTGATCGCGGACGGGCGCGAATGGGAGGCGGCGGCGCCGCTGGCGGAGGCGATGCGGCGGGCGAAGAGCCTGGATCGGTATGAGAAGGTGCGGGACCGGGACATGTACGCCTGGGCGGAGAAGACGCTGGCGGAGCTCAGGGGGCAGGGTATTTGATCCGCCGTCGTTGCGAGCGAAGCGAAGCAATCCAGTGGGTTGCTGTGCGGGTCTCCGGCGTCCGCTGGATTGCTTCGTGGCTACGCTCCTCGCAATGACGGCTGAGTGGGTGGTGGCGCTGCGCCTGCGCGCTTACGTCGGCGCTTGCTCGTTCTTCCTCAGGATTTCGCCCGCCAGGTAGAGCGAGCCGAAGATGAGGACGATCGGCGGTCTCGCCCGATCCGCATGCCGCGCGATCCAACTCAAAGCCTCCTCTACACCCGCCGCCGGCACCGCGCCCAGCCCGCTCTCCCCCGCCGCCCTCGCCAGCTCCGCCGGCGCGTGGTGCTCGTGGGCCGCGACCGGGATCGGGTGAAAGGTGACGGAGCGGCCCTGGAAGGGCTTGAGCACGCCGGCGACGTCCTTGTTGGCGAGGAGGCCGAAGACGATGTGGAAGGGCCGGTCGGCCGGCACATGGGCGCGGAAATAATCGGCGACGGCGCGGGCGGCGGCGGGGTTGTGGCCGCCGTCGAGCCAGAGTTCCGCGTCGGTCGGCAGGAGCGCGTGCAGGGGGCCGGCGGCGAGGCGCTGGAGGCGGGCGGGCCAGTCCGCCCAGCCCATCGCGGCTTTGAGCGCAATTTCGGGGATGCGCAGCGCCTGCTGGTGGCGGAGCATGGCGACGGCGAGGGCGGCGTTCATCGCCTGGTGGGCGCCGCGGAGGCGGGGCAGGGGAAGGTCGAGCGTGCCCGCGGCGTCGCGGTAGTGGAGCTGCTTCTGGTAGACGCTGGCGTCCCACTTGCCGCCGCGCGGGAGCCAGTGGGCGCCCGCCTTCGCCGCGGCTTCGCCGATCCGGTCGGCGACGGCGGGCGGATAATGGTGGGTGACGAGGGGGACGTTATTCTTGGCGATGCCGGCCTTTTCGGAGGCGACCTGCTCGATCCGGTCGCCGAGGAAGGCCTGGTGGTCCAGGCCGAGCTGGGCGATGCCGCAGACGGCCGGGGCGGGGAGGACATTGGTCGCGTCGAGGCGGCCGCCGAGACCGACTTCGACGATGCAGGCGTCGGCGGGCGTGCGCGAGAATGCGAGGAAGGCGGCGGCGGTGGTCGCTTCGAAGAAGCTGACCACGCCGTCCGCGGCGTCGAGGGTTTCGGCGAGGAGGGCGGCGAGCGCGTCGTCCTCGATCAGCTTGCCGGCGAGGCGGATTCGCTCGTTGAAGCGCACCAGATGCGGGCTGGTGTAGACGTGGGCGGTGAGGCCGGCGGCTTCGACCGCGGCGCGGAGGAAGGCGCAGGTCGAGCCCTTGCCGTTTGTGCCGGCGACGTGGAGCACGGGCGGGAGGCGCCGCTCGGGGTTGCCGAGGCGAGCGAGGAGGGCGGCGATGCGCTCGAGGCCGAGCGTATTCGCGCCGGGGGAGAGGGCGGCGAGGCGGTCCAACTCGGCCTGGACGGCGGGGGAATCGGAGGAAGCGCGGTCCACCTTATCCTCCCTGCGCCGAAGGCGTGGGGAGGGGGACCATGCGAAGCATGGTGGAGGGGTAGATGACGAGGCCAGGGCCCTTACCCCTCCACCACCCTTCGGGTGGTCCCCCTCCCCATCGCGCCGCGATGGGGAGGATGCAGGTCACGCCGCGGCTTTCCGCTCGGGGGTGAGGTAGGACAGGAGCTGCGCGAGGCGCTGCTTCAGGTCGTGGCGGGTGACGACCATGTCGACCATGCCGTGTTCGAGGAGATATTCGGCGCGCTGGAAGCCTTCGGGAAGCTTTTCGCGGATGGTCGATTCGATGACGCGCTGGCCGGCGAAGCCGATGAGCGCGCCGGGCTCCGCGATGTGGAGGTCGCCGAGCATCGCGTAGGAGGCGGTGACTCCGCCGGTCGTCGGATCGGTCAGGACGACGATGTAGGGGAGGCCGGCTTCCTTCAGCTCCGCGATGGCGACGGTGGTTTTGGGCATCTGCATGAGGGAGAGGATGCCCTCCTGCATGCGCGCGCCGCCGGCCGCGGTGAAGATGACGTAGGCGCAGCGGTCGGCGATCGCGGCGCGGGCACCGGCGACGAAGGCGGCGCCGACGCCCAGACCCATGGAGCCGCCCATGAAGGCGAAGTCCTGGACGCCGACGACGGCGCGCTCGCCGCCCACCGAGCCGCGCGCGTTCATCAGCGCGTCGGGCTCGCCGGTGGCGGTGCGGGCGGCCTTGATCCGGTCGCTGTAGCGCTTCGAGTCGCGGAATTTGAGCGGATCCTCGCGCACCTGCGGCGGCGGCAGGATGGTGTAGCCCGGGTCCATGAGCTGGTCGAAGCGGGTGCGCGGGCCGATGCGGCCATGGTGGTTGCAGCGCGGGCAGACGGAGAGATTCTCCTCCCATTCCTTGGTGAAGACCATGGCGTCGCATTCGCGGCACTTGTGCCAGAGGTTCTCCGGCGTCTCCCTCTTGGGGAGGAAGGGGATGGAATTGCGGACGCGGTTCAGCCAGCTCATCGGGGGAGTCTCCTTGGCGGCGCGATAGGACGCGGGGGCGGGGATGGAAAGAGGGCGGCGACCCGCCCGGCCGTCATTGCGAGCGGAGCGAAGCAATCCAGTGGGCGGCGGTGCGGGTCTCGGAGGCCCCGCTGGATTGCTTCGTCGCTTCGCTCCTCGCAATGACGTTAGAGGGTGGCTTCGATGGCCCGCGCCGCCTGGTCAGGGTCTTCGGCCTGCGTGATCGGCCTCCCGATGACCAGCACCGACGCGCCGGCATCGAGCGCCGCTCTGGGCGTGACCACGCGCTTCTGGTCGCCCACCGCTCCGTCCGCCGGCCTCACGCCCGGCACCACGAAGAACCCGTCCGGCCAGGCCTTGCGGGCGGCGCGGACTTCGGCGCCGGAGCAGACGACGCCGTCCAGGCCCGCTTCGCGGGCGAGGGCGGTGAGGCGTTCGACCTGGGCGTGGGTGTCGCCCCCGGCGCCGATCGAGCGCAGGTCCTCGCCGTCGAGGCTGGTGAGAACCGTCACCGCGACGACCCTGGTGCCGGTGGGGGCGGCGGCCTTGGCGTCTTCCATCATCGCGCGGCCGCCGGCGGCGTGGACGGTGAGGATGGCGGGCTCCAGCGGGCGGAGCGCCTGGACGGCTTTGGCGACCGTGTTCGGGATGTCGTGTAGCTTCAAGTCGAGGAAGAGCGGCAGGCCGAGGTCGGCCATGTCGCGGATGCCCTGGCGGCCGTTGGCGCAGAAGAATTCGAGGCCGAGCTTCAAGCCCCCGACGTGGCGGCGGACCTTCTCGGCGATGAGCTTGGCACGCTCCAGGTCCGGCGTGTCGATGGCGACGAATATCGGGCTCCCGCTCACGCGGGCCAGACCTTCTGGTCCGTGGCGAGGCGCTCCTCCTCGCTGCGGGGCGTGACGGGCGTGGCGGCGGCGTTGGAGGCGCGCCCGCCGGGGGCGTTGGCGACGACGACGGGGCCGGTCGCTTCGAGGCGCCGCTTCAGGCTCCAGATCCGGCCGCGCAGGATGAGGAAGGTGGGAAGGAAGCCGAGCAAAAAGGCGGCGAGGACGAGGACGGGGAGCTTGGCGTCCATCTGTAGCCCGCCCCAGAGGTTGAGCGTCACCTGCGTCCAGTTCGCCTTGGCGAACAGCACGAGCACGATCGCGAGCACGACCCAGAAGAGGGTTTTCAGGAACTGCATAGCCTTCTTCCTCCCCCAAAACGTGGGAAACGTCCAGCCTCCCTCAGCCGATCTCCCGCTCCAGCGCTTCGAAGAGGGGGGCGATACCGGGGAGGCGCGGCTTTTCCTCGGCGAGGATGGCGCGGAAGGCGGCCTGCTTCAGCGCCTTTTCGTCGAACCGTCCGCCTTCGATCGTGGAAAGGAGAATGTCGACGAGCCGGTCGGCGCCGTGGAGGCGGCCCCAGAGATAATCGTTCTCCCGCCAGGCGCGGCTGAAAAAGGCGCCGAAGCTGTTGAAATGGATGCCCTTCAACGTCGCCGCGGTGCCGGCGCGGATCGCGGTGGCATCGTCGGGCGAGATGCGGTCGACCTTTATGGGATCATATTCGTCGCGGCCGTCCTCCTGGAGGAGGGGGAAGGTGGCGATGTCGTAGAATGGGAAGCCGAGATAGGCGACGACGAGGGGCTTGCGCTCGGCGCGGGTCATGCGCGCGAGCGCTTCGGCGATGCGGGCGTCGGCGTCCGCGTCGATCTCGCGCAGCGCCATGCGCTCGGCGAGCGCGGTGAGGGCGGCTTCCTCCCCGCCGGGTGCGAAGGGTTCGACTTCCATGCGGGAGGCGTGGCGGTAGCGGCCGATCAGTTCGTCGAAGAGGCTGCGCAAGGCGGGCGCTTCGCCGCCGAGCTGGTGCGACAGGAAGCGCAGGCGGCGGATGCGGAAGGCGACGTCGAAGCGGCCGAGGAAGTCGATCGCTTCGGCGCGGGTGCCGCCGGCGGTGAAGGCGTCGTCGGCGGCGGCGCCGGTGCCGCGCACGGCGGCCCAGATGGCGCGGCGGACGATGCGCTCAGCCTCGCCGCCGCCGCAGGTGCGGCAGAGATGGGCGATCGTCTGTTCGACGACTCGGGCCAGCTTCAATTGCCCGTAGGCGGCGTACGCGAAGCCGGCCTGGCGGGCGGCGATGAGGTGGGCGCGGCCCCGCCAGTCGGCGAGGCGCTCGGCGGTCGGCGCGAGGAGGAAGAAGGCGCCGCCGAACGCGCGTCCGATCGCGGCCTCGACCTGCGGGCGGATGGCTTCGAGGATACGCTTCATCCGGCGGATTCGGGCGGAGCGGGCTTCGATCGCTTCGAGATTGTCGCGGATCGGCTGCTCGCGCGGAATGTCGGAGAGGGCGCCGAAGATGGTGGCGAAGAAGCCGGGCATGTCGGCCTTGGCCGAGGGACCCGCCTTGAAGCTGCGCATTCCCGGCTTGGGATCGAGGTAGACGAAGCGGCGGTCGACCTCGCGGCGGGCGGGGCGGTTCTGGAGCGCGGCGATGGCGGCGTGAAACGGCGCGTTGGCGAGGATCGCGCCGTCGATCAGGACGACCTTTTCCGCGTCTTCGATAGGGCGCTGCAGTGCGCGCTCGAGAAAGGCGTCGCGGCCCGGCCAATCGGTGTCGCGCGCGGCGAGCGCGGCGTCGAGCTCGGCGACGTTGAAGGGAGGAAAGGCGCCGGGGAAGCTCGCCGTGGCGCGGGCGGCGAAGACGAGCTCGGGGACGGGCGCGAGGCGGCCGCCGCCTTCGCTCCGGAAGGAGAGGGTGAGGCGGTGCTCGGTTTCGAGGACTTCGGGCGGCGAATTGAGGCGGAGGCGCTGCGGGAAGCCGTGAAAATCGGTGACCGTGACGGAAAGGTCGAGCGGGTGGCCGGGCGGGAGGAGGGGCTTGCCCGTGCCCTGGCGCTTCATCGCTTCGAGCGCGTCGAGGAGGATATTGGTGAAGCCGGAGCCGCCGAAGGGCGATGCGAACCAGCGCGCGCGGACGAAATTGGCGACCTTGGCGCGGATCTCGCCGCGCAGCGCCGCGTCGCCGCTTTCCTCCTCGTCCGCTCCCTGCCGACGCCCCGACAGCGCCCAGGCGAGGGGGAGCGCCGCATTCTTCGCGAAGCGGGAGAAGCGGCCGCCTTCCGGATCGACGAGGCGGTCGATGTCGGCGGCTTCGAGCCAGAGATCGGTCAAGGGCTCGATCGAGCTTCCCGACGCGATGGCGTCGGCGAGGAAGACGGCGTTGATCCCGCCCGCGCTCGTGCCGGCGAGGATGTCGGCGAGGACTCGGACCGACACGCCGGCTTCGGCTGCGGCGCGTTCGAGGATGGAGTGGTAGACGCCTTCCGTCCCTGCGGGCGCCGCGCCGTCGCCGTGAAAGGCGGCGCTGGCGCGCAGGAGGTGCCAGATCTCGCGGGTGATGCCGTGCATGTAGACGGCGAGGCTGACGCCGCCGTAGCAGATGAGGGCCAGCCGCAGCTCCTTGTCGCGCATCGCCGGCACGCTGGCAGGCAAGGGGCCTCCTGTCGAGCGAGGCGCGCTATCTTTCGCAAAATCGCCGCGCTAAGACCCCGGCCAAGTCACCCTCTCGTGCGGATGAAGTACAAAGTGCCCGCCCGGCGTTTCGCCCTCATCGCCCTTTTCCTGCTCGTCATCACCGCCGGCCTCGTCTGGGCCGCGTCGCGGGTGAGCGTGGTCGCGCCCGGCGGGACGGGCGTCGATGCGGCGAACGAAGTGACGGCGCGCACCGGCTTCGAGGCCGAGATCGCCGATCGTGCCAAGGCGCCGTCAACCGTGGATTATCGCCGGCTCGACGAGCGGCTCCGGCGGCTCGCCGAAGAGCAGACCATGGTCGGGCTCGCCGTCGGCGTGATCGAGAATGGCGAAATCCGCTTCCTGCAGGGCTTCGGCACGACAGCGTCGGACAGCCAGGAGCCGGTGACGGTGGACACCGTCTTCCGCTGGGCGTCGCTTTCCAAGGGCGTGGCGGGGGACATGGTCGCGCTCCTCGCGGAGGACGGGAAGCTTTCGCTGCGCGATCCGGTGGGGCGCTGGGCGAGTTCGCTGCGGCTCCCCGGCGGGGCGGAGCAGGTGGCGAGCCTGGAGGATCTGCTCTCGCATCGGCTGGGCCTCTTCGGCCATGCGCAGGATTCGAAGCTCGAGGACAATATGGACCCGCGCTTCCTGCGCTCCAGCCTCGCGACCTTGAACCAGATCTGCCCGCCCGCCAATTGCCACGCCTACCAGAACGTCGCCTTCGACGCGGCGTCGGAAGTGGTCGAGCGGGCGACGGGCCAGCCCTACCGCGACGTGGTGCGCGAGCGGCTGTTCGCGCCGCTCGGCATGAGCTCGGCGAGCATGACCAGGGCCGAGCTGATGGCGTCGCGGAGCTGGGCGCGCGGCCATGCGGGGGGCCGAAGCAGCCGGCCGATCGACATTGCGGAGGCCTATTACCGGGTGCCGGCGGCGGGCGGGGTGAACAGCTCGATCAAGGACCTGACGATCTGGATGCGCGCCCAGATGGGCCTCGCGCCCGACGTGCTTTCGCCCGGGGTTCTGAGCATCATCCAGCGGCCGCTCGTCCCGACGCCGGGCGAGAACCGGCGCAAGCGCAAATATGCCGAGCGGGTTAGCAACAGCGCCTACGGCCTCGGCTGGCGCAGCTACGATTATGCGGGGCGGCGCGTCGTCGGCCACCATGGCGGCGTGCGTGGCTACCGTTCGCTGATCATGTTCGATCCGGAGCGCAAATCGGGCGTGGTCGCGCTTTGGAATTCGTCGGCGTCGCAGCCGAACGGGATCGAGTTCGAAGTCATGGACATGATCTACGGCCTGCCGTTCCGCGACTGGATCGGGCTGGACACCGAGCCGGGTACGCCGGTGCCGGTGCCCGCGGCGGAGGAGAATGACGCGGGCAACGGAGTGGGGAATGCCTCGTCCGCTGCCGAGTCGAACGTGCAGGGAAAGGCGGGGCGATAGGGCGCGTCCGTTGCGTGGCACCTACGCGCCGCCTTCATCGCAAACCCCAAACGTCACCCCGGACTTGATCCGGGGTCCACCTTCTTCTCGGGCAGACGCCGCAAAGAAGGTGGATGCCGGATCAAGTCCGGCATGACGGCTCCTGCTCGGGCAACCGCCGCAAAGAAGGTGGATGCCGGATCAAGTCCGGCATGACGGCCTCATTCTCTCTCCGGCTTACTGCCAGGCCGAGTCTCGGCGGCGCGCGCTTACGTCGCCGGGACGTGCAGGCCGTTCAGCTCTTCCTTGAGCCAGAGCTTTTCTTTCTTGAGGCGGGCGATGAGCCCGGCATCGGGGAGGGGGCGCTGGCTCTCTTCTGCGATCCGCTTTTCGAGCCCGGCATGCTTGGTTTGAAGTGCCGCCATATGCGCCTGATCCATTCCCGTCTCCTTCGTCGCTCGGGTTTGAGATGCCGAGTAAATCACGGCCCGAAGGCTTTGTCTCCCCGCCTTGGGACGACTTGAAGACATATGTACGACGAGCGGTTGAGCGATTATCGTCGGCGCGGGTTCCGGGCATGAAAGGGCGTCGGCAATGGAGTATAATGGCGGGGTGCCCGATCCGGCGGCGCGACTCGCCTGGCTGCGCACGGAGCACCGCGACCTCGATGCCGCGATCGACGCGCTGGAGCGGGGGCTCGTCTCCGACCAGCTCCAGCTCGCGCGCCTCAAGAAGCGCAAGCTGCGCCTCAAGGACGAGATCGCGAAGCTGGAGGACGCGCTCATTCCCGACATCATCGCCTGAGGCGCGGTTGGACGATCCGGGCGTGCCGTTCGTCGAAAGATGCGCGTCCCGCCGGTCCTCTGTGATAGGCTCTCAAGCCTCAGCAACGAGGAGGCCAGCATGATCGGCAAAGTCCTGTTCGCCAAAGTCCTGTTCGCCGGCGGCGCCGCCGCTTTGTTCGCGGGAGCCGCGAACGCCCAGACCATCAGCGTACTCGGCACCAATGCGGATGCCGCCGCCTGCTTCCGCGCCGCGGACAGCGAGATGCGGCAGCCGGACGCGGTCGACACCTGCTCAAAGGCGCTGCGCTCCGACACGCTCAGCCGCTACGACCAGATGGCCACTTTGGTGAACCGCGGCATCGTCCAGTTCAGGCTCGAGCGCTTCGACGGCGCGATCGCCGATTTCGACGCGGCCATGGCGATCCAGGCGAACCAGCCCGACGCGATGATCAACCGCGGCATCACCATGCTCGCGGCCGGCGCGGACATCGATGCCTCGATGCGCTACATCGACGGCGGCCTGGCCGGCGGTCCGCAGCGGCCCTGGGTCGGCTATTACGGCCGGGCCGCGGCGAACGAGCTCGCCGGGCGCGACGCCGCCGCCTACCGCGATTACCGGCGCGCTTCGGAATTGCGCCCGGGCTGGGCGCTGCCGCGCGCGGCGCTGGCGCGCTTCACCGTAAGGCGCTGAGGCTCTTTACCTTCTTTTGCCGTTCCCGCGGCCTCGCCCCTGTGGCAGGCTCGCGCGGATGGACGCAAATCAAGCGCGCGCGGAGCTCACTCCAAGGGTCGTCGACTCGCTTTATGTCGAGGCGATGCTGCTCGCCGACGAAGCGCGCGCTTATTTCGACAGCGCGGGCCGCGACGACCGGCTGGCGCTCGATGCACGGGTGCGGATCGGCTTCGCCTGCGAGTCGCTGAGGGTGACGACCCGGCTGATGCAGGTCATCGCCTGGCTGATGACCCAGCGCGCGGTCGCGGCGGGCGAGCTTCCCACCGGCATCGAGCGGCGGCTGGGCGATGCGCCGCAAAGCGACGAGGCGGTGCTGCCGCTCCTTCCCGATGCGGCGCTGGCGCTGATCCGGTCGAGCCGCGACTTGTACGAGCGCATCCAGAGGATCGACGACGGCGCGGCACCCGAGCCGGCGGCGAGCCCGGCGCGGAGTTTGCTGAGCAGGCTGCAGCGGTCGCTCTAGCTCCTCCCCGGAACGGGGAGGGTGACCATGCGAAGCATGGTGGAGGGGGCCCAGAGGCCGTGCCGCTCGCTGCGCTCGCACCCCTCCACCGCACTACGTGCGGTCCCCCTCCCCGTTCCGGGGAGGAGTTGCTACAGCGCCTCCTCATGAAAGCCTTCGAGTTCACTTACGGGCCGCGCCTCATCGCCGGCCGCGGCTCCGCGGCAAAGCTCGGCGAGCTTCTCCCGCCCGGCCGCTGCCTGTTCGTCACCGACGAAACGGTGCGCGCCCTCGGGCTTGCGAGCGCCGCGCTTGCCTCGCTCCCCGACGCCGTCGTCTTCGATGCTGTGGAGCAGGATCCTTCGCTCGACACTTTGATGGCGGCGGTGGCGGCGGGGGAGGGGTGTGCGTCGGTCGTCGGGTTCGGCGGCGGGAGCCCGATGGATGTGGCGAAGCTGGCCGCTTACCTGCTCGGGAGCGGCGACTCGCTCGAAGACATCTGGGGCGTCGGGAAGGCCACGGGCGCGCGGCTGCCGCTGGCGCTGGTGCCGACGACGGCGGGGACCGGTTCCGAAGCGACTCCGATCAGCGTCATCACCGTCGGCGGGAGCCTCAAGCTGGCGGTGAACAGCGCGCCGCTCACCGCCGACTTTGCCTTGCTCGATGCGGAGCTGACGCTTGGGCTCCCGCGGCACGTCACGGCGGCGACCGGGCTCGATGCCGCGGTGCATGCGATCGAGGCCTATACGTCGGCGCGGCTCAAGAACCCGCTTTCGGATGCGCTCGCGCGGGAGGCCCTGCGGCTGATCGACGTCAACCTGCTGCGCGCCTGCGAAGCGCCGGGGGATGTCGATGCGCGCAGCGCGATGCTGCTCGCGGCGCATCTCGCCGGCGTCGCCTTTGCGAACGCGCCGGTCGCGGGGGTGCATGCGCTCGCCTACCCGCTCGGCGGGCATTTCCATGTGCCGCACGGCCTTTCCAACGCGCTGATGCTGCCGCACGTGCTCGGCCACAACATGCATGCGGCGATGGCGCTTTACGCCGAGCTCGGAGCCTTGCTCGTGCCGGAGACGGGCACGCAGGGGCAGCAGGCGCAGGCGGCGGCGTTCGTCGCTCGGATGGTGGAGCTTTCCCGTGCTTCCGGGCTGCCGCAGCGGCTCGGCGAGGTTGGAGTCGAGGCGGGGCACCTCGATCTCCTCGCCGCCGAAGCGATGAAGCAGGAGCGGCTGCTGGTGAACAATCCCTGTGCCATCGGCGAGGCGGACGCGCGGCGGCTCTACGAGGCGGCGCTGTGAGCCGGGAGGCGCTGCGGGGGCGCGAGGCGTACCGCGTCTGGCGGGAGATCGGGACGCGGTGGGCCGACAACGATGCCTACGGGCACGTCAACAACACGGTCTATTACCAGTGGTTCGACACGGCGGTGAATGCGTGGCTGATCGAGGCCGGGCTGCTCGACGTGGCGGCGGGGGACCCGATCGGGCTCGTGGTGGAGACGGGGTGCCGGTACGCTGCGCCGCTTTCCTATCCGGAGCCGGTCGAGGTGGGCCTGGCGGTGGAAAAGCTCGGCGGGTCGAGCGTGCGATACGCGCTGGGTGTGTTCGCGAAGGGTGCGGCGGCGGCGGCGGCGGAGGGGTTCTTCGTGCACGTCTACGTGGGGCGGGAGTCCCGGCGGCCGGTGCCGCTGCCTGACGAGTGGCGGCGGGTGTTGGAGACGATTGCGGCCTAAGCTCCTCCCCGGGACGGGGAGGGGGACCGCACGAAGTGCGGTGGAGGGGTGCGAGCGGAGCGAGCTCTGCACGAGCGTGGGACCCCTCCACCATGCTTCGCATGGTCCCCCTCCCCGTTCCGGGGAGGAGTTAGGACAGCAACTTCGCCTTTGCCTCGGCATACTGCGCCGCGAGCTGCGCCACGTAATCTCCCGCCGGCTGCACCCGGTCGATCGCGCCGATGCCCTGGCCGGAGCCCCAGATGTCCTTCCACGCCTTTTTCGAGCCGTCGCCGCCGGTGAAGTCCATTTTCCTGTGGTCGCCTTCGGGGAGGTTCGCGGGGTCCATGCCCGCGGCCTCGATCGAGGCGCGAAGGTAATTGCCGTGGACGCCGGTGAAGTAGCTCGAATAGACGATGTCGGACGCTTTGCCGTCGACGATGCCGTTCTTGTAGGCGGCGACCGCGTTCGCTTCGTCGGTCGCGATGAAGGGCGAGCCTATGTAGGCGAGGTCGGCGCCCATCGCCTCGGCGGCGAGGACGGCGCTGCCCGTGGCGATCGCGCCCGAGAGGCAGAGCGGCCCGTCGAACCACTGGCGGATTTCCTGGACGAGCGCGAAGGGCGAGAGCGTCCCCGCATGGCCGCCGGCGCCGGCCGAGACGGCGATGAGGCCGGTCGCGCCTTTCTCGATGGCTTTCCGCGCGAAGCGGTCGTGGATGATGTCGTGGAGGGTGATGCCGCCCCAGCTCGCCACGCCCTGGTTCACTTCGGCAATGGCGCCGAGCGACGTGATGACGATCGGCACCTTCCACCTGGCGCAGGTCGCCATGTCGGCTTCGAGGCGGTCGTTGGAGCGATGCACGATCTGGTTGACCGCGAAGGGCGCGGCGGGGCGGTCGGGATTGTCCCGGTCCCAGGCGGCGAGCTCCTCGGTGATCCGGTGGATCCATTCGTCGAGCATCGACTGCGGCCGGGCGTTCAGCGCCGGAAAGGAGCCGACGATCCCCGCCTTACACTGGGCAATGACGAGATCGGGGTTGGAGACGATGAAGAGCGGGGCGCCGACGACGGGGAGGCGCAGGCGCTGGAGGATGGGTGGAAGGCTCATGGCTCCGCGCCATAACGTTTCGCGGGAAGAACGCAAAAGAAAGGCCGCCGGCGGGCAAACCGGCGGCCCCCTTGGGGAACGAGGGAGCGTTTCCCAGGTCGGAACGGCTCAGCGCCTCGCGTAACGCGCCTCGCCGCACCATGGCGGAACTTCCCAGTCGAGGCGCAACATCCTCTTTGACGAAGATGCGGACCGAGAAGTAAAAGCCTGCCTTTACAAAATAAATCCTTCTTAAATGATGCAGGAACGACTGCATCTGGAATGTGCTTGGTTAACATCTCTCTTGCGGCCTTGGTTCCGGACGATGTACCGGGCCGCCGTGCCGATACGGTGCGACGCGCGCGAGCACGGCGCGGGTGACAGGACGGGGCCGCTTTGCTAGTCCCGCTTGACGCCTGCCGGGCTTCACGCCCTAAGGGGTGCCGATGAGCGACTTGAGACGCTCCGTTTGGGAGCCGAAGACCCGATGACCGCCCGCATCCTGCTCGTCGAGGACGATCCCGTCCTCCTGTCGATCCTCACCGCCGCGATCGGCTTCGGCGGCTTTTCGAGCGATGCGGTCAAGACCGGGCTCGAGGCGCTCAAGGCCTTCGAGAAGGGCGGCTTCGACGCCGTGCTGATGGACCTTGGCCTTCCCGACATGGACGGCGGCGAAGTGCTGACCAAGCTTCGCCAGACCACCGACATTCCGATCATCGTCGTCTCGGGCCGCGGCTCCGAGCGGGACAAGATCCAGGCGCTCGATCTCGGCGCCGACGATTATATCGCCAAGCCCTTCCTCCCCGGCGAACTCCTCGCGCGCCTCCGCGCTGCGCTGCGCCGCCACCGGCGCGGCCGCGGCGGCGCGGACGGCGAGGCGGCGCCGCAGCCCTCGGCCGACCTGGAGCGCATGCCGATCCGGCTCGGTCGCGTGACGCTCGATCCGCTGCGCCGCTCCGCCGAAGCGGAAGGGCAGGAGGCGCAGCTCAACGAGACGGAGTACAAGGTGCTGTCGCTGCTCGCGCGGGAGCGGGGCAATATCGTCGCGCGCGACGACGTGCTCGCGGCGCTCTACGGCGAGACCCCGCCCAAGGAGAGCCGGATCGTCGACGTCTATATCTCGAACATCAGGAAGAAGCTGTCGGCGCTGCCGGGAGGGGAGGAGCTCATCTCCACCTATCGCGGCCGCGGCTGGATGATCCGCCGGACGTGACGGCGCTGGCCGTCCGCATGGCGTGCGCACGCTAAAACGAGATCGGGGCGGGCCTCCCTGGGGAAGCCCGCCCCGCCCTCGTTACGCGACGCGAGGGGCCGGGACACTGGTGGAAGATACGCTCCACGAACCGACAGCCGTGCTTATACCGATTCGCGATGCAAGCGGGCTGAATGACCCTTGCAGCGCTCGTTCAGCCGCGTTTAGCCGCCGTTCACAGGAATTTGCGGTTCGTCGCGGTGGGGGTTCGTACTGGCGCTGGAAGGTGAACGGGAGGATGCGCTTGAGCGCTGTAATCCGCCCTTCGACAGGCTCAGGGCTGGCGGTGGTTGTGATTTGCCGCCACATTTTTTGCACAAGCGTCACCCCGGACTTGATCCGGGGTCCCCCTTCTTTGTCCGACGCTTGAGAAGAAGAAGGTGGATGCCGGATCAAGTCCGGCATGACTTGCTTGGTGTGTGCGCCGCGCCGTTACTGGCCCGCGCCCGCCACCGGACGCGGCGCCTTCGCGGCGTTCGGCGCCAAGGTCGTCCCGAAGAAGCTGTCGCGGTACCAGCGCGGGGCTTCGGGCGCGTCGGCGATTTCGCGGGCGATGAGGTAGTTGAGTTCGGCGAAGCGGGCGCCGGCGTTCCAGTCGAAGGGGAGGCTGAGGTCGTCCGCGGGCGAATGGTAGTGGGTGGCGAGGAAATTGCGGAAGCGCTCCCCGCCTTCGCCCGCGAAGCCGGTCATCAGGAAGACGGCCGGAACGCCCTCGCGCACGAACATATAATGGTCCGAGCGGGTGAAGAGGCCCTGTTCGGGGAGCGGGTCGGGCGTCACGGCGACGTTCATCCGCGCGGCGGCGCGCGCGACGATGGGGCCGAGCGTCGAATGCTCGGCGCCGAAGGCGATGACGTCGCTGAAATTGTAGGTGAGGACCGGCATGTCGAGATTGACGACGCCGACCACGCGGCCGCCTTCGATGACCGGATTGCGGGCGAGATATTGGGCGCCGAGCAGGCCCTTTTCCTCGGCCGTCACCGCGGCGAAGATGACCGGACGGCGCGGGCGGTTGCCCGGCTGGCTCATCTGGCGGGCGACTTCGAGCAGGGTGGAGATGCCCGTCGCATTGTCCATCGCGCCGTTGCGGATGCGGTCCGCCCCAGGAGCATCGGCGCCGCCCTCGCGCACGCCGAGACCGTCGAGATGGGCCATAAGCAGCACATATTCGCCCGCCAGCGCCGGATCGCTGCCCGGCAGGATACCGATCACATTGGGACTGGATATTTGGCTGTTCGCGCTCTCGCGCTGGAAGCCGACGGTCTGGCGAAGCGCGAAGCCGCGGGGGCGGGTGCCCTGGCGCGCGGCTTCGGCCATCACTTCGGCGAACGGGCGACGCGCGCCCTGGAAAAGGGCTTCGCCGGCGGCGGGATCGACGGTGGCGACGAAGCGCAGGCTCGGCGAGTCGGTGAAGGGCTGGCCCTGCGGATCGACCCAGGTG
This sequence comes from Allosphingosinicella sp., assembly GCA_035645215.1. Taxonomy (GTDB): domain Bacteria; phylum Pseudomonadota; class Alphaproteobacteria; order Sphingomonadales; family Sphingomonadaceae; genus Allosphingosinicella. Next base: position 19,894 of record DASQND010000175.1, on the reverse strand, counting down.
ATGCCGGGTTCGGGAAGGCGCGCGCTACGCAGCGGCATGCGCGCGGCCGAGGCAAGGCTGCGAAGCGTGATCAGGCCCACGGCCCCGTGGCGCGCCGCGATCCTGCGCTTTTCGCTGCCCAGATGCGCCGAAACGTCGCTCGGCAGACCGTGCGGCGTGCCGTCGAGGACGACGACCACCTTTCCGCGCACGTTGAGCCCGCGATAATCGTTGAGGCCGAAGGCCGGCGCTTCGAGGCCGTAGCCGACGAAGACGGCGGGGGCGGTGAGCTCTGTGCGCCCGGCCGCCGGGCTCTGGCGGAAGGTCGCGCCGGCGCCGTGGGCGAAGGTCTGCCCGCCTACGGTGAGGGCGGCGGGCGCGGTCATCGCACTGCGGACGAACGGCACCTCTTGGAACCAGCTCCCGCCGCGCGCGCCGGGCGTGAGGCCCAGGCCCTCGAAGCCGGTCGCGACGTAGCGCGCGGCGATGTCGTAGCCACGCGTGCCGGTCTCGCGGCCTTCGAGGAGATCGTCGGCGAGGAAGGCGACATGCTGGCGGAAGCGTTCGGGCGTGAAATCGCGTGCCGGTGCCTGGGCGAACCCCGATGCGGAGAGCGAGAAGAGGGCGGCGGCGGCGATGAAACGCTTGAACTGCATGGGTTTTTGGGCCTCGAGGCTGGACGGGTTGCCGTGCGCGTCTAACCGTCCCTTGCCCTTGCGACCAGCCCTGTTATAGACGCCGCCTTGCCGTGGCCCGGCGGGCGTGGCGGAACTGGTAGACGCGCTGGATTTAGGTTCCAGTATCGAAAGATGTGGGGGTTCGAGTCCCTTCGCCCGCACCAGCGCCGCCGGATCGTCGCCCGCGCCCGATCCTATTTCAAAAAGACCCGAAGAGGCCTTCCAAATGCAGACTGTCGAGACGTTGAACGAGGGGCTGAAGCGCGCCTACCGGATCACCATCGAAGCCAAGGACATCGACGCCCGCGTCGATCGCGAGCTCAAATCCGTGGCGCCGCAGATCCAGATGCCCGGCTTCCGCCCCGGCAAGGTGCCCGCCAACCTGATCCGCAAGATGCACGGGCCGCGCCTGGAGCAGCAGGCGCTGGAAAGCGCCATCCAGGACGGCGTCCAGCAGCTCATGACCGACAAGCAGCTTCGCCCGGCGATGCAGCCGGCGATCGCGCTCGAGGAGCATCAGCCGGGCCAGGACGCGGTCGTCAAGGTCGAGCTCGAGACGCTCCCGGACGTCGGCGCGCCCAACATCGGCGACTTGAAGCTGGAGCGCCTCGCCGTGGAGCCTTCGGACGCCGAAGTGGACGAAGCGCTGACCCGCATCGCGCAGGGCCAGAAGAGCTACGAGCCGGCGCCCGCCAGCCGCGCCGCGGAAACGGGCGATCAGGTCATCATCGACTATGAAGGCTCCGTCGGCGGCACGCCGTTCGAGGGCGGCAAGGGCGAGGCCATGGCCGTCGTGATCGGCTCCGGCCAGCTCATCCCCGGCTTCGAGGACCAGCTCGTCGGCGCCAAGGCGAACGAGCAGCGCACCTTGAACGTCCGCTTTCCCGACGAATACGGCGCCGAGAACCTCGCCGGCAAGGACGCCGTCTTCGAAGTGACGGTGAACGAAGTCCAGACCCAGCGCGAGATGAAGCTCGACGACGCCTTCGCCCAATCGATGGGTTTGGAAGGCATCGATCAGCTTCGCGGGCTCCTCAAAGGGCAGCTCCAGCAGGAGTTGAACGGCCTGGTGCGCACCCACATGAAGCGCCAGCTCCTCGACACGCTCGCCGACCGGCACGACTTCCAGGTCCCGCCGTCGATGGTCGACGCCGAGTTCGACCAGATCTGGCAGCAGCTCGAGCATGAAGCGACTCACGAGGCCGATCCGGAAGCCGCCCGCGCCGAGATGGAAAAGGAGCGGGACGATTACCGCCGCATCGCCGAGCGCCGCGTGCGCCTCGGCCTTCTCCTCTCCGACATCGGCCAGAAGAACGGCATCGAGATCAGCAGCCAAGAGATGAGCCAGCTCCTCGCCCAGGCCGCCCAGCAGTACCGCCCGGAAGACCGCCAGCGCTTCGCGCAATATGTCCAGGAAAACCCGATGGCCGCCGCACAGCTTCGCGCGCCGCTCTACGAGGACAAGGTGGTCGATTTCCTGTTCGGCCAGGCGACGATTGAAGAGCGCAGCGCGACCCGCGAGGAGCTCCAGCACGCGATCGAGGCCGAGGAAGGCCACGTCCACGGTCCGGACTGCAATCATGATCATGGGCATTCCCACGAGGAGAAGCCCAAGGCCAAGAAGGCGTCCGGCAAGAAGGCCAAGGCCGAGGATGCGGCGCCTGCCGAAGCTGCGCCCGCCGAGGAGAAGCCTGCGAAGAAGGCCAAGGCCAAGAAGTCGGACGACGCTCCGGCGGCCGAGGCTGCCCCTGACGCTTCAGGCGCGCCTGCCGAAAAGCCCGCCAAGAAGGCCAAGGCGAAGAAGGCGGACTAAACCCGGGGTCACCCCACAACCGTTCGGGCTGAGCTTGTCGAAGCCCTGCCTTTCTTCTTAGGTGGGAAAGGGAAGGACAGGCCTTCCTGGGACCCCATGAAAGTACCTACTTTCATGGGACCCTGTTAAGCTCAGGCCGAACGGAGTGGGGCTCTTGAGTTCAGAGACTATGAACACGCTCCGCATCGCGGTTCTTCTCCCGTGCTATAACGAGGAGGCTGCGGTCGCGCAGACGGTCGCGGGCTTCCGCGCGGCGCTGCCCACAGCGAACATCTACGTTTACGACAATAACAGCTCCGACCGGACCCGCGAGGTTGCGGCCGAAGCGGGGGCGATCGTCCGGTCCGAGCGGATGCAGGGCAAGGGCAATGTCGTCAGGCGCATGTTCGCCGACGTCGAGGCCGACATCTATGTGATGGCCGACGGCGACGCGACCTACGACGCCGCCGCGGCGCCCGCGCTCATCGCCAAGCTCCTGGACGAGCAGCTCGACATGGTGGTGGGCGCGCGCAAGTCGCAGGTGGAGGAGGCCTATCGGCGCGGGCACCGGCTCGGAAACCGCCTCTTCACCGGGCTTCTCGCGCGGCTCTTCGGCCGGACGTTCAGCGACATCTTCTCCGGCTACCGCGTCTTTTCGCGCCGTTTCGCCAAGTCCTTCCCGGCCTTGTCGCGCGGGTTCGAGACGGAGACGGAGATCAGCGTCCATGCGCTGGAGCTGGTCATGCCGGTGGGCGAGATCGTCACCGCCTACGGCGCGCGGCCGGAGGGCTCGGAATCAAAGCTTTCGACCTACCGCGACGGCTGGCGCATCCTCAAGACCATCCTCCATCTCGTCAGGATCGAGCGGCCGGTCCTCTTCTACGGCAGCTTCGCGATCGCTCTGGCGATGCTCGCCATCACGCTCTCGATCCCGCTCATGATGACCTATGCCGAGACCGGCCTCGTGCCGCGCTTCCCGACGGCGATCCTGGCGACGGGCCTGATGATCGTCGCGGCCTTGAGCTTCATGACCGGCCTCATCCTCGACACGGTGGTCCGCGGCCGCCGCGAAGTGAGGCGCCTCCATTATCTGAGCTTCCCGGCGCCCGGCGCGAAGTAGGTCCGCCCTCTGGAATTTGCGGGGCGATCGGCTAGACTGCGCGCATTCGAACGGTCCGGGGGGACGATCCGATGCCTTACCGCCACGCGCACTACTGGCTGCTTCTGCTCCTGCCGCTGACGGCGCTCGCCTTCTGGCCGAATTATTTCGGGAAGCTCGGCGCCGCGCCTTACGCCTTTCACGTCCACGGCGTGACGGCGACGCTCTGGATCCTGCTGCTCGCGGCGCAAAGCTGGTCGATCCACGGGAAGCGGAACGCGCTTCACCGCCGCGTCGGCTATGGCAGCTTTTTCCTGTTTCCCTTCTTCTTCGTCGGCGGCCTGCTCGTCATCGGCACGATGGCGGAAAAGGTCGGCGCGGGCATCGATCCGTTCTACGCCATGTACGGGGCGCGGCTCGGCACGCTCGACATGATTTCGTCGGCGGCGATCCTCGCCTTCTACACGGCGGCGCTGCGGATCCGGCGCAAGGTCCACGTCCACGCGCGCTACATGCTGGCGACGATCTTCTTCCTGATCCCACCGATCCTCTCGCGCCTGCTCCCGGCCGCGCCGCCCTTCGCCATGTCCGGGCTGGAGGACATGTACCGCTTCGCCTGGGGCGTGCATGTCTCGCTCGCGCTGACGATCCTGCTCGCGCTCTGGCTTTACGGGCGCGCGCCGAAGCAAGGGCGGCCGTGGCTGATCCTCGCCGGCGTGGTCCTCGCCGAGTCGGTGGCGTTCGAGCTTTTCGCCTCGCCCGCCTGGGAGCGCAGCTTCGCCTCGCTCGCCGCGATCCCGGAAGCGCTGGTCGCGAGCCTCGGCTTCTTCGCCGCCGTGCTCGCCGTCTGGGCAGGCTGGACGGCCGCACCGGCGCGTGGCGGGGCCGCCGCTAGCGCCCGAGCAGCTTAGCGGGGCCTTGGCGGACGCTTCGGCCGGTCGCCGCCGCCGGGTCCGCCGGGGCCGCCGGTTCCTCCCGGGCCGCCGCTGCCGGGACCGCGAGGGGCGCCGCCGGGACGGCCGGGGCCGCCGCCTTCGCGCCTGGGGCCGGAGCGGCTCTGCGGACGACGTTCGCCGCCGCCGCCCGGGCCGCGCGGACCGGTGCCCCCGGGTCCGGCGCTGTGCGGGCGCGGCGGCTGGCCGGTGCCGGGCGCGACCGAATAGCCTTCCTTGAGGAGCTTCGAGAAGGCGCTCCGGACGCTTGCCGCGATCGACGCCTGGAGATCGGGCGGGAGGTCCGCCTGCGCCGTATTGGCGTGGATCGCGTTCAGATCGCGAAGGAGATTGTTGGGGAGGCCCTTGGACGCCGTTTTGAGCGCCGCGATCCCGTCGATCACGGCCGCGGAGACGATGTCCTGCATCACGTCGGTTGCGGATTTCTTCATGGCGCCTTGTAACGCAGCCGCGCCGCCTTTGTCGCCTGCGGAAGAGAAATATCGGTGCCGCGCTTGACAATGAGGGCGCGGGTGGGCGAGCTTGGGGCGTCTGGCCGGCTGTTCGGCCATCAGGAGTGCACCCATGGGTGACGGTTCGCGCATCACCGGGCTTTTCGCCGGCGCCGCCTTCACGCCGGTCTTTACGGGCCGGTGCGCCTGAGGGCGTACCGGGTTTTTCCGCTCCCAAATTCGACGAACAGCTGACAAAGCCCCCGCAGACGCCTGAATTGCGTCCGCCCGGGGCACGGGTGACACGGCCATGCATCATGTTCACAATCTTTCGCTCGCCGCGGCGCGTGCGGACATCGACCTCATCGACGACCAGATCCTCGGGTTGCTCGAGCGGCGCCTCACACTTTCGCGCCGGATCGCGGCCGCCAAGGGCGAGAACGACGACAGGCTGAAGCTCTGCCCGGAGCGGCAGCGCCGCGTCGTCGAGCGGCTGCAGGCGCGGGGACGCGCGGTGCCGGCGGCGGCGATCGCCCATGTCTGGCGCGAAGTGATGGCGCACAGCCTCGAAGCGCAGGCGCCGACGCGGTTCATTGCCTGCACGCGCGAAGATGTGGCGCCGCGCCTGCGCGAAGCCTATGGCTCGGCACCGGAGATTGCGCTGGCGGAGACGCCCGAGGCTGCGCTTGCGGCGGCGCTGGAAAAGGAGGCGGTGGCGGTGCTCGATGCCGGGCACGATTTCGCGGTTCCGGACGGGCTTGTCGAATTCGACACGCTCGGCGGTGCCGTGCTGATCGGCCGCATCGCGCCGGAGGAAGCGGCGTGGCGCCCGGCGAGCTGGCGCGGCAAGCCGGCGGCGCAGATGCCGCATTATCAGGATGCGGCGGCGCTTCGCGACGCTGAGGCCCGGCTCGCCGCGGCGCCGGCGCTGGTGCCGCTCGCCGAAGTGGAACGCTTGAAGGCTGAGCTCGCCGAAGTGGCGGCGGGGCGCGCTTTCCTCATTCAGGGCGGCGAGTGCGCGGAAGGGCTTGGTGCCCTCGACCCGGCGGAAGTTCAGGCGACGGCGGCGCTGCTGCGCGGCATCGGGCGCGAGATCGGGGCGGCGAGCGGGCTTGGCATCGTCCATCTCGCGCGGCTCGCGGGGCAGTTCGCCAAGCCGCGCTCGTCCGGAGACGAGACGGTCGGCGGCGTCACGCTCCCCGCCTATCGCGGCGATGGGGTGAACGGCGCCGCCTTCACCGCCGAAGCGCGTACGCCCGATCCTCAGCGCATGCTCCGCGCCTGGGGCCGGTCGCGCGAGACTTTGGACCTCCTCGGCGGCATGCCGGCAAGCCACGAGGCCTTGCTCCTCCCCTATGAGGAGGCGCTGACCCGCCGCGATGCCGAAACCGGCGCCTGGTGGGCGAGCTCGGCTCATATGATCTGGATCGGCGAGCGCACGCGCGATCCCGGCGGCGCCCATGTCGAATATGCACGCGGCGTCGCGAATCCCGTTGGGGTGAAATGCGGGCCGGGCATGTGCGGCGACGATCTGCTCCGCCTCCTCGACCGGCTCGATCCGGAGCGGGAGGCGGGGCGCATCGTCCTCATCCCGCGCATGGGCCGCGCCAACGTCTACGACCGACTGCCGGGCCTGATGCGCGCCGTGGCGGGCGAGGGGCGGCGGCTCGTCTGGGCGGTCGATCCGATGCACGGCAATGCCCGCATCGAAGGCGGCCGCAAGACGCGGCACCTCAGCGACATCCTCGGCGAAACGGCCGCCTTCTTCGACATCGCCGCGGCGGAGGGCATCCAGGCGGGCGGGCTTCATCTCGAGCTGAGCGGCACGCCCGTTTCCGAATGCATCGGCGGCACCGTCTCGCCGACGGAGGAGGAGCTGGCCGGCGGCTATCGGAGTCTCTGCGACCCGCGCCTCAATCCGCGCCAGGCGATGGAGGTCGCCGGGCTCGTCGCAAGGCGGCTCGCGGCGCCGGTGCGGGCGCGGGCGGCGTGATCCTCTATCAGGGCGTGCCCGGTGCGTTTTCGCACGAGGCGTGCCTTGCCTTCGTGCCCGGCGAGGAGGCGGTGCCGGCCGCGTCCTTTGCCGACGTGGTACGCGGGGTGGCCGATGGGCGGGCGCCGCTCGGCATGCTTCCGCTGGAGAACAGCATCGCGGGTGAGGTGCCCGGCGTGGGCGCCCTGATCGATGCGGCGGGGCTCAGGATCGAGGCCGAGCATGTGCTTGCCGTCCGGCTCCATCTCGTCGGGCTGGCGGAGGCGGAGCTTGGCGAGGTGCGGGTGGTCGCCAGCCACCCGATGGCATTGAAGCAATGCGCGCGGACGCTGGCGCGGCTCGGCCTCGCGGGGGAGGAGGCGGAGAATACGGCCGTTGCGGTGAAGAACCTCGCGAGCCGCGACCGCGCGGCGCTCGGCTCGGAAGCCGCGGCGCGAATTTACGGGCGCAAGGTGCTGATGTGCGACCTTCAGGACGAAGACGGCAACGCCACCCGCTTCGGGATCGTCAGCCGCGGTTCCTGACGTAGGAGCCGGGCGCGGGTTCGATCACCTTGAGCTTGCCGTCGCCGGGGACGCGCGCCGGCACCTTTTTCGCCTTGCCGTTGGCGCTCAGCCATTTCTGCCAGTGCGGCCACCAGCTTCCCTCGCTCCTGGTCGCGCCTTCCAGCCATTCGTCGGCGCTGTCCGGGAGCGCGTCGTTGGTCCAGAAACCGTGCTTGTTGGCCGAGGGCGGATTGATGACGCCTGCATTGTGGCCGCTTCCGCCGAGGAGGAACTTGACCTTGCCGCCGAACATCCGCGCGCTGTCGTATGTCGCGTTCCAGGCGGAGACGTGGTCGTCCTTGAGGCTGATCGCGAGCAGGGGCGTCTTCACCTTGGCGAGATCGATCGGCACGCCGTCCAGCACCACGCCGCCCGGCTCCTTCAGGAGATTGTCCCGAAGTAGATCGCGCGCGTAGCTCAGCAAAAAGGCGCGCGGGATGTGGGCGCCGTCCGCGAACCAGTAGAGGATGTCGGAAGGCGGCGCTTCCTTGTCCATGAGATAGTGGTTCACGACGCTGGACCAGATGAGGTCGTTGGCCCGCACCGCCGAGAACAAAGCCTGGAGGTCCTGCGCGGCCATGAAGCCCTTGTGGAGGAGGTGGCGCTCCATGGCGCGGAGCTGCTCGGGCTCGGTGAAGGTCGACCACTGGCCGAGCGCGGCGAAGTCGAACAGGGTGCCGATCGTGGTGGCCGAAGCGACGCGGCCGTCTTCGCCTTTCGCGGCGAGATATGCCAAAGCCATGGCGACGAGCGTGCCGCCCATGCAGAAGCCGAACATGTCGACCTGGCGCTCGCCGGTCGCCTGCTCGATCGCATCGAGCGCCGCGATGGGCCCGAGCTTGATGTAATCGGCGATGTCCATGTCGGCGAGCTCGGCGCCCGGATTGACCCAGGAGACGACGAAGACGGTGTGGCCCTGCTCCACCAGCCAGCGAATCAAACTCGATTTCGGCTGAAGGTCGAGGAGGTAATATTTGTTCACAAGCGGCGGCACGTAGAGGATGGGCTTCTGCCACACCTTCTCGGTCGTCGGCGTGTACTGGATGAGCTGCATGAGGTCGTTCTGGAAGACGACGCTGCCGGGCGTGGCCGCGATGTCGACTCCGAGCTCGAACTCCCTTTCCGCGCGCCGGTTGACGATGCCGGGCGTGTCGGCGGCATCCGCGAGAAGGTTGGCGAGGCCGGAGAGGAGGCTGATCGATCCCGTGTCGATCGCGCGGCGGAGGGCCTCGGGGTTGGTGAAGGCGAAGTTCGCCGGCGAGATCGCGTTCAGATATTGCTGCGTGAAGAACTGGACCTTCGTCCGCGTATCGTCGTCGAGCCCCTGCGCGTCGTCGACCAGTTCCACGGCGCGCTTGGCGGTGAGCAGATAGGCCTGCTTCAGATAATCGAAGACGGGTTCTTCGGTCCAGGCCGGGTCGCTGAAACGGCGGTCGCCGCGCTCAGGAGCCGCGACCGGCTCGACTTCGGCGGAGGTCGCGCGCGCGGCGGCGGCGCCCCAGAGCTTCATCCAGTCCGCGGCCGCCTTCTGCTGGGCGCGGAGGAGCTCTTCGGGGTGGCTCATCAGGTGAGCGGTAAAGGCGCCGAACGCCCGCACCGGCGACGCGGGGTCGTAGGCCTGCGGGACATGCGGATCGAGCGCCCGCTGCGCGGCGGTGGCGCTGAGGTTCAGCGCACCCGCGATCACCTTCGACCAGGCTTCGGCGAGGTCGGCGGGTGAGGGGGCGTTTTCGGGAATTTTGAAGACGCGGCTGTCGGTCAATTGGGGTCTCCGGATGGACCCCGCGCCGCTATCAGAGCGCCATCAGCTCGTCGAGGGCGCCGCAGTCGCGGGGGGTCACGTACAGGAACAGCATGGCGCGGTCCGGGTTCCGCGCGGCCCAGCCTGCCTCGGGATCGGCCGGCGTGCGGAAATCCACATTTTGCGGCGCAGCATCGCGGGCGATCAGAGTGTCGGTCGCGCTGGTCTGGGCGTCGAACATCGCTGTGTCTTCCTGTTGAACGGGATGAGCGTCTCTCTCATAGAGTTCCGACGAAATCCACGGGCAAGTTGCTCAGACGGCTGTGCGGATTTTCCCATACGAAGGAGGCGGGCGCCATGGCCGAGTTCGACTGGAACGACCTCAAGAGCTTCCTCGGCGTCGCGAGGAGCGGCCGCCTGACCGCGGCCGCCGCGCGGCTCGGGCTCGATCACAGCACCCTGTCCCGGCGGCTCGGCGCGCTCGAACACGGGCTCAAGGCCAAGCTCTTCGACCGCAGCCCGTCGGGCTATACGCTCACGGAACAGGGCCAGCGCCTCCTCCCCCTCGCGGAAGAGATGGAGCGGCTTTCGATCGGCGCGAAGGAGGCGGTGGGCGGCACCGCGTCAGCGGTCGAAGGCGTGGTCCGGATCGGCTCGCCCGAAGGCTTCGGCTCCTATTTCCTCGCCCCGCGTATCGGCGGCCTCAAGGCGCGACACCCGGCGCTCGGCGTCCAGCTCGTCGCCGCGTCGGGCGTGTTCAGCCTGTCGAAGCGCGATGCGGACCTCGTCGTCGCCGTCAGCAAGCCGCCCGCGGGCCGCCTCAGCACGTCCAAGCTCATCGACTACGATCTCGCTTTGTACGGGGCGCCCTCGTACCTGGAGACCGCGCCGCCCATAAGCAGCGCCGCCGATCTCGGCGCCCACCGCTTCGTCTCCTACATCGGCGAGCTGCTCCACTTCCCCGAACTCGATTTCCTTCAGCATGTCGCGCCGGGCGGCACCATCTCGCTGGAAAGCTCGAACCTCGTCGCGCAACTCAAGGCGACGCTCGCCGGCGCGGGGCTCTGTGTGCTCCCCGCCTTCCTGGCGGGCGAGGAGGCGGGACTGGTGCGCGTGCTCCCCGACGAAGTCTGCCTCACCCGCTCCCTCTGGCTGATCGTCCACCAGGACTTGGCCGAGCTCGCCCGGATCAAGGCGGTGGTGCGCTTCATCCGCGAGGAAGTGGAGGGCGCCCACTCCGTCTTCCAGCTTCGTTGAGGCGGCGTTAACCATGACAGTGGTTGAATGCGCAGCCGGAACGAGAATCGAGGCCGAGATTTTTTAGACGTGTAAACAAGCGAGTGAGGGAGAGTGCGCGATGAGCGACCGCGATTTCCTGAAGCAGCTCCAAGGCTACGGCCTGCTGACCGCCGAAGTCAGCTACTACATGCCGGATCATCCGGCCCTGCTCCAGCTCTTCGTCTGGCAGGAATACGACGTCGCCCCGCAATTCCCCATCCTCCACCGCTTCCTCGACCATTGGCGCCGCGAGATCGAAGCGACGCTGCATTCGATCCGCATCGCCCACAACCACTTGATCCGGCCGGCGGAGTGGCGGGCGGTCGACGGCGTCATCACCATCAACTGACGCCGCCAAAGCGGCGTCATCCCGGACTTGATCCGGGATCCACCTTTCTTCGGGGCGCGCTTGAAGAAGAAGGTGGATGCCGGATCAAGTCCGGCATGACGGCTTTGCGGGTGCCTCATCCCACACAAAGAAAGGCCGCCGGCTCAGGGAGCTGGCGGCCTCTATATCTCTGCCGTCATTGCGAGGAGCGAAGCGACGAAGCAATCCAGCGGGCCTTGGAGACCCGCACCGGCTCCCACTGGATTGCTTCGCTTCGCTCGCAATGACGCTGCACGTAAGCGCTTACGCGCTCGCCGCTTCGCCGTCGCCGGCGCTCGATTCCTGCGTCTCGGCGGGCTCGTCGTCCGAGCCGCGCTCGGCCGTGGCGCCCGGATCGGCGTTGGGATCGTAATCCTCGGTGAAGCCGGCGCTGTCCTTTTCGAACATGTCGGCCATGACGTCCACGCCCTGCGCCTGGAGCTCGGCCTCTTCGGGCGAGCGGGCGACGTTGATGCGGATGGTGACCGAGACTTCCGGGTGAAGCGCGACCTTCACGTCCTGGATGCCAATCGCCTTGATCGGCTTGTCGAGAACGATCTGGTTCTTGGCGACCTTGTGGCCTTCGGCCTCCAGCGCTTCGGCGAGATCGCGGGCCGACACCGAGCCGTAAAGCTGGCCGGTGTTGGACGCCTGGCGGATGAGCTGGATCGAAACGCCGTCGAGGCCCTTCGAATCCGTCTCGGCCGCCGCGCGGCGCTCGGCGTTCTGCGCTTCGATCCGCTCGCGGTTCGATTCGAAGACCTTGCGGTTGGCGTCGTTGGCACGAAGCGCCTTGCCGTTGGGCAGCAGGAAGTTGCGGGCGAAGCCGGGCTTCACATTGACCACGTCGCCGATGGCGCCGAGCTTTTCGACCCGCTCTAGCAGGATGACTTGCATGGGATCGGCTCCTTACTTCACGACGTAGGGGAGAAGGCCGAGATGCCGGGCGCGCTTGATCGCCTGGGCGAGCTCGCGCTGCTTCTTGGCCGACACCGCGGTGATGCGGCTGGGAACGATCTTGCCGCGCTCCGAGACGAAGCCCTGGAGCAGGCGGACGTCCTTATAGTCGATCCGGGGAGCGTCCTTGCCCGAGAAGGGGCAGCTCTTGCGGCGGCGGAAAAATGGGCGTGCCATGTGCTGGTTCCTTCTCTCTTACGCTTCGACGGCGTCTTCGCGGGGACGGCGCGGACGGTCGTCGTCACGGCCACGGCCACCACGGTCTCCGCGGTCGCCCCGGTCGCCGCGCTCGCCGCGCCCGTCGCGGTCGCGCTCGCCGCGGCGCATCATCGCCGACGGGCCGGCTTCGTGCGCATCGACGCGGATCGTCATGTAGCGGATGACGTCTTCGCTGATCTGGGTCTGCCGCTCGAGCTCGGCGACGACGGGCGCCGGCGCTTCGAAATCGATGGCGACATAATGGGCCTTGCGGTTCTTCTGGATCCGGTAGGCGATGTTGCGAAGGCCCCAGGTCTCCGTCTTGGAAACCTTGCCGCCGTTCGTCTCGATGATGTCGGTGGCCGTCTGGGCCAGCGCGTCGACCTGGGCTTGGGCCAGGTCCTGGCGCGCGAGAAACACATGCTCGTATAGCGGCATGAGTGCGCATTCCTTATCTTGGCCGATCGCTGACGCCGCCCATTGCGGACGCCCCTCCGGCTGTCGTCTCAAATATGAAGCGGGGCCGGAGGACATAAGCCTCAGCCCCGCTACGGGCGGGCATTGGCCGAAAAGCGCATGAAAATCAAGTGGGCACGCGGCCGCTTCGGGTGCGCCTCTGGCAATCGCGCGGCTTATCGCCTAGCGGCGCGTTCATCCACGATCACAGGAGCATCGAAGCCTCATGCGCGCATTCATCTTTCCGGGGCAGGGGAGCCAGTCGGTCGGGATGGGCAGGGATCTGGCGGCGGCCAGCCGCGTCGCGCGCGATCTCTTCCAGGAAGTGGACGAAGCGCTCGGCCAGAACTTGGCGCGGCTGATGGCGGACGGCCCGATCGAGGAGCTGACGCTCACCGAAAATGCGCAGCCCGCGATCATGGCGAACGCGCTCGCGACCTTCCGCGTCTCCGGCATCGACATCGCCAGGGCCGATTTTGTCGCCGGCCACAGCCTCGGCGAATATACGGCGCTCGCCGCCGCGGGCGCGTTCGACGTGGCGACCGCGGCGCGGCTCCTGAAGCTGCGCGGCCGGGCGATGCAGGCGGCGGTGCCGGTCGGTGAAGGTGCGATGGCGGCCTTGCTCGGCGCCGATCTCGAGATCGCGCGGGCCGTGGCGGAGGCCGCGGCCGAGGGCCAGGTCTGCGCGGTCGCGAACGACAACGATCCGAGCCAGGTCGTCATTTCCGGCCACCGCGAGGCGGTCGAGCGCGCGCTCGGCCTCGCCAAGGAAAAGGGCGCCAAGCGCGCCGTCCTGCTGCCCGTCTCCGCGCCCTTCCACTCGCCCCTGATGGAGCCCGCCACCCGCGCGATGGAGCAGGCGCTCGCCGACGCGGAAATCGCAAGACCCGCCGTGCCAGTCTACGCCAACGTCACCGCCGCCCCTGCTCAGGACCCGGCCGAAATTCGGTCGCTCCTCGTCGAGCAGGTCACCGGCATGGTCCGCTGGCGCGAAAGCGTCGCCGCCATGGCCGAGGCCGGCGTCGAGGAGTTCGTCGAGTTCGGCGGCAAGGTCCTCGCCCCGATGGTCAAGCGCATCGCCCCGGACGCAAAGGTGACGAGCGTCATTACGATGGATGAGATCGACGCGCTTGTTCGGGAGCTGTAGGTTCACGCGGAGGCGCGGAGACGCGGAGGGCGCGCTTGAAGGACATCGATGACATCAGCGGAGACGTTTTAGACGTTGCTCTTCGGCTGCACCGCGAGCTTGGTCCGGGGCTACTCGAGACGGTATATGAAACGCTTCTGGGCGGCCGCCTCGAACAAATGGGTTACGCCGTCAGCCGACAGGAGGCGATCGGGATCGAGTTCGAAGGAGTGCGGTTCGAAGCTGCCTTTCGCGCGGACCTGATCGTCGATGGCCGCTTGATCGTAGAAGTGAAATCTCTGGACCGCCTGAGCCCCGTTCACGGCAAGCAGCTGCTGACCTACCTGCGAATCTTAAAGCAGCCCGTCGGGCTGCTCATCAATTTTGGAGGCGAGACGCTGAAGGAGGGAGTGCGCCGCATCGTCAATGACTATCGCCCCTCCGCGTCTCCGCGCCTCCGCGTGAACAAACCTTCTGGAGAATGACCATGTTCGACCTTAGTGGAATGACCGCACTGGTGACCGGCGCTTCGGGTGGGATCGGGTCGGCGATCGCGGCCGCGCTGGCGGGGCAGGGGGCGCGGGTGGCGCTTTCGGGGACTCGGGAGGAGGCGCTTCGGGGCGTCGCCGGGACGCTGGGGGGCGATCATGTGATACTGCCGGCGAACCTCGCGGATGCCGAGGCGGTGGATGGGCTCGTGCCGCGGGCCGTCGAGGCGATGGGGAAGCTCGACATCCTGGTCAACAATGCGGGCGTCACGCGCGACAATCTCGCGATGCGGATGAAGGACGAGGAATGGTCCGACGTCATCCGGATCAACCTCGAGGCCGCCTTCCGGCTCAGCCGCGCGGCATTGAAGCCCATGATGCGCGCGCGGCACGGGCGGATCATCTCGATCACCTCGGTCGTGGGCGCGACCGGTAACCCCGGGCAGGCCAATTACGCGGCGTCCAAGGCGGGGCTCGTCGGCATGTCGAAGGCGCTGGCGCAGGAAGTGGCGAGCCGGAACATCACGGTGAACTGCATCGCGCCGGGCTTCATCCAGTCGGCGATGACTGAGGTGCTTCCGGATGCGCAGAAGCAGGCGCTTCTCGGCCGCATTCCGGCGGGCAAGCTCGGCGCGGGCGAGGATATCGGCGCGGCGGCGGTGTTTCTCGCCAGCCGCGAGGCGGGCTACGTCACCGGCCAGACGATCCACGTCAACGGCGGGATGGCCATGCTCTAGGCAAGAGGCCGCCTACATCGGCCCCACTTGCGCGAAGCCCGGCCAAGCGGCTAGGGCAACAACCAAATTCAAACAGGAGGAATACGAACCATGAGCGAGTCCGCGGATCGGGTGAAGAAGATCGTCGTCGAGCATCTCGGCGTGGAAGCCGACAAGGTCACCGAGGAAGCGAGCTTCATCGACGATCTCGGCGCGGACAGCCTCGACATCGTCGAGCTGGTCATGGCGTTCGAGGAAGAGTTCGGCGTGGAGATCCCCGACGACGCCGCCGAGAAGATCACGACCGTCAAGGACGCGATCGATTATATCGACAACAACAAGGCCTGAGCATCCGGCCGCGCGCCGGCCCAGCGACCTTCCGGTCCGGCCTGACGGCTCCCCGCCTGCGCTTCCCTTGGGAAATTTCCCGAAGGAGGCGGCGCCGGGGGGCCGTTCGACGTTTAAGCCCAGTGAATTGAGCCAGCCAGTTGAGCCTTAGGAGTGAATGAAATGCGCCGTGTCGTGGTCACCGGTCTCGGAATGGTCTCGCCGCTGGGCGGAGACGTCGAGACGAGCTGGAAGAACATCCTCGCTTCGAAGAGCGGCGCGGGGCGGATCACGCATTTCGATGCGTCCGAATACGTCTGCAAGATCGCCTGCGAAGTGAAGCCGGCGGACCACGAATATGGCTTCGATCCGAACAAGCGCGTCGATCACAAGGTGCAGCGCCAGGTCGATCCCTTCATCGTCTACGGCATCGACGCCGCCGGCCAGGCGCTCGAGGATGCGGGCCTCACCGAGGAGAGCGAAGAGAATCGCTTCCGCATGGGCGTCTCGATCGGCTCGGGCATCGGGGGCCTGCCGGGGATCGAGAAGGAAAGCCTCGTCCTCCACGAAAAGGGCCCGCGCCGAGTCAGCCCGCACTTCGTCCACGGCCGCCTCATCAACCTCATCTCCGGCCAGGTTTCGATCAAATACGGCCTGATGGGCCCGAACCACGCGGTGGTCACCGCCTGCTCGACCGGCGCGCACTCGATCGGCGACGCAGCGCGCATGATCATGATGGACGATGCCGACGTGATGCTGGCGGGCGGCGCGGAAGCCGCGATCTGCCCGATCGGCATCGCCGGCTTCTCCCAGGCGCGCGCGCTGTCCACCCAGCATAACGACAGTCCCGAAAAGGCGAGCCGTCCCTACGACGTCGACCGCGACGGCTTCGTCATGGGCGAAGGCGCGGGCGTGATCGTCCTCGAGGAATATGAAAAGGCAAAGGCGCGCGGCGCCAAGATCTACGCCGAGGTGGTGGGCTACGGCATGTCGGGCGACGCCTACCATGTGACCGCGCCGCATCCCGAAGGCGCCGGCGGCTTCCGCGCGATGCAGGCCGCGATGAAGCGCTCCGGCCTCGATCTGTCCGACATCGATTACATCAATGCCCACGGCACTTCGACGCCGCTCGGCGACGAGCTGGAGCTCGGCGCGGTCCGGCGCCTGTTCGGCAATCAGGTCGGCCGCCTCTCGATGAGTTCGACCAAGTCGGCGATCGGCCACCTCCTGGGCGGCGCGGGCGCGGTGGAGGCGATCTTCTGCATCCTCGCCATGCGCGACCAGATCGTGCCGCCGACGCTCAACCTCGACAATCCGAGCGAAGGCACGGCGGGCGTCGATCTCGTGCCGCACGTCGCCAAGGAGCGGCCGGTCAAGGCGGTGCTGAACAACAGCTTCGGCTTCGGCGGCACCAATGCCAGCCTCGTCATGAAGGCGGTCTGATCGAGGGGCTGCGGCCATGAAGCGGCCCAACGGGAAGCGTCCCACGGCGGCGAAGAAGCAGGGGACGCGCCGAGTCTCGCCCCTGAAGCGCCTGCTGCTGATCGTCACGGTGCTCGCTGCCATGGTCGCCGCCTGGACCTACTGGTCGCTTTGGGCGGGGAGCGGGCCTTCGACCGAGGCGAAGACCATCGTCGTCGCTGAGGGCGCGAGCGTCGGCAGCGTCGCCGAGCAGCTGAAGCGCGAGGGCCTGATCCGCGCCGATGCGGTCACCTACCGCCGCTTCGCCCGTGTCCTCGGCGCCGGCGATCCGGTGCAGGCGGGCGAATTCGAGATACCTGCGGGGGCGAGCGGCGCGCGGATCCTCGACATCCTCCAGCACGGCCGCCCCGTGCAGCGCATGGTGACGGTCCCCGAAGGCATGCCTTCGGTCCTCGTGCATGAGCGCCTGATGCGAGCGCCGTTCCTCACGGGGGAGGTGGCGGTTCCGGAGGAGGGCTCGGTCCTCCCCGGCACCTATTCCTACCGCCGCAACGAGAGCCGCGCCGCCGTCGTCGCGCGCATGCAGGAGGCGATGCGGCAGGAGCTCGCCCGCCTCTGGCCGCGGCGCAGTCCGAACACGGTTGTCTCGACCCCGCGCGAGGCGGTGATCCTCGCCTCGATCGTCGAAAAGGAAACCGGCAAGGCGTCCGAGAGGCCGACCATCGCGGGCGTCTATTCGAACCGGGTGCGCATCGGCATGAAGCTCGATGCCGACCCGACGATCATCTACCCGATCACCCAGGGCCGCCCGCTCGGCCGCCCGATCCGCCGCTCCGAGATCGACGCGGTGAACGGGTACAACACCTACACGCGCGTCGGGCTTCCCGTCGGACCCATCGCCAATCCCGGCCGCGAGTCGATCGCCGCCGTCCTGAACCCCGGCCAGACCCAGGCGCTCTATTTCGTCGCGGACGGCACGGGCGGCCACATCTTCTCGAACACGCTCCAGGAGCATCAGCGCAATCACCAGCGCTGGCGGGAGATCCGGGCGCAGAGGCAGCAGCAGCAGGCGCAGCCGGGTCAGTAGAAGCTGCCGGGAAGCGGTGCCACTCACGTCGTACCGGCGGAGGCCGGGACCTCAGGGGGTGAAAAGCACGGCGGGAGTGCAGCGCGCCGCGACGTATCCTGCACGGACATCGGCGCTCTTCACCCGCTGAGATCCCGGCCTTCGCCGGGATGACGGTCTCGCCCGCTCAGCTAAACAGCCGCCAGGGCTCAGCTTGTGAAGACGCCCAGGCGCCGCACCGCAATCGGCGCATCGCCATCGCGCGCTTCCGCCAGCGGCTCGATCGTCACGGCCTGCGCTTCGAAACCGACGTGGATGACGAGGTCGTTCGACATGGCGAGGGCGACGTGGTTGCCGGAGAAGACGAGGTCGCCGCGCTGCAGGGCTTCGCCTTCCGGGACCGCATCCCCGAGCAGGCGCTGCTGGTCGGTCTCGCGGGGAAGGGGGAGGCCGCACAGGCCGTAGGCGAGCTGGACAAGGCCGGAGCAGTCAATCCCGCGGTTGCTGCGACCGCCGGCCTTGTAGGGCGTGCGCAGCAGGCGCTCGGCGACTCGGACAGGGTCGCTTTCGAACTCGCCGATCGGGCGGAGGTGGCAGAGCGGGATGCAGCCGATCTCGGTCGCGAGGCAGGGGCCGCGTTCGTAACCGTGAAGGCGCGCGCCCATCGGCACGCGGCACAGGATCGGCGAGGAGATGCCGCCTTCGGGGTGGATGGGCGCGGTCGCTTCGCACACGATCCAGGTCGGCTCGACGGGGGCGATGAGGCGAATCGCTTCCACATAGCCGACGCGGTGGTCGGCAACGGCATAGCCCCAGGCCCAGCCGGCGGAATATTCGAGCACGGCGAACTCTTCGCCCGGAAGCAGTTCGGAGACCGCGTCAGCTTCGTCGCTCGGCTTGTCGCGCAGCGCCGCGGCGTAGAGCCCGCAGGCGCGGATCAGCGGGCGGGCGTAATGCGGCGCGATGACTTCGCCGGCGAGCGCGATGTCGGCAATGTCGCCGCGATAGGCATGGATACGCGGATCGAGCGCGGCAGCGGAGCCCTTGAGCTCGAACCGCTCACCCGTGCTGGAGGATGAATCCGCCCCGTTCGCGCGCGGCTTTCTTGGGGGCGCCGTCCTGCTCGAGATTGCGTTCGAAGCTGTCAAGGAAGTCCTGTCCCGTGGTGGTTTTGGCGACGAACACGTTGCGGCGGTCCGCCTCGTCCCGCACCCGGCGCAGATAGCCGAGCGAGCCCAGCGTATTCAAGGCGCGGGTGATGACCGGCTTGGAGACGCCGAGGACGTTGGCGAGGCCGCGCACCGTATGCGGGCCGGGCGTCAGATAGACGAGCAGCATCAGCGCCATCTGCCGGTTGGTAAGGTCCGGCTGGCCGGATCGGACGTACCGGATGAGCGTCTGCATCCAGCCTCTGAGCGCTCGTTCGGACACTGATGCGATCTCCGATTGTGAAGGTTTCACGTTTCGGAGCTAGAACCAGTCACATGCCAATTCGTTTCGCACTTAATTGAGAAATCAACGCAAAATTCGTTTCACCTAAGTTGCATATCGGCTTTTGAGCATTTCCCACGCGGCGCGAAGGCCGAGCGCGTCGCCGCCCTTGGGCCGCCCCGGCCGGGGCTTGGCGGACCAGGAAAAGGTGTCGAGATGGGCCCAGGGCGTCCCCTCCGGCACGAACTTCTCGAGGAAGAGCGCGGCGGTCACCGCGCCCGCCATGCCACCTTCCGCGACATTGCCGACGTCGGCGATGTCGGAGCTGAGCATCTCGGAATAATTCTTCCAAAGCGGCATGCGCCAGAGCGGGTCCCCGGCCGAAATGCCGCCGGCGAGCAGCGCGTCGGCGAGCGAGTCGTCGTTGGCGAAGAGGGCGGGGAGCTCGGGGCCGAGCGCGACTCGGGCGGCGCCGGTCAGGGTCGCGAAATCGAGGATGAGTTCGGGGCCTTCCTCGCCGGCGCGAGTCAGCGCATCGCCGAGGATCAGGCGGCCTTCGGCATCGGTGTTGCCGACTTCGACGGTGAGGCCCTTGCGGCTCTTCAGGATGTCGCCTGGGCGAAAGGCGTTGCCGGAGATGGCGTTCTCGGCCGCGGGCACGAGCATGTGGAGGCGGATGGGCAGGCGCAGCGCCATGACGATGCGGGCGAGTGCGAGCGCGTGGGCGGCGCCGCCCATGTCCTTCTTCATGAGGCGCATGCCGTCGGCCGGCTTGATGTCGAGCCCGCCCGTGTCGAACACGACGCCCTTGCCGACGACCGCCACCTTCGGGTGCCGCCGGTCGCCCCAGAA
>DASQND010000174.1:0-9681 GCA_035645215.1 Allosphingosinicella sp. | reverse complement strand
CGAGGTCGCGCGAGCGGGCGACCTGGATGTTGATGGAGCGGCCGTCGATCGCCGTCTGAGTCGCATAAGCGTAGAAGAAGCCGTCCGCCGCCCGCAGCACGGCGGGATCGGGAAAGTCCCGGTCCAGCACGGGGTTCTCGAAGGTCGCGGCCATGGCGGCCGGACGGGCGGCACCGGAGTCGCGCGCGGCGCAGCCGGTGAGCGCTGCGAAGCTCGCGAGCGCGGCGATGAGCATCCTCATGGCGCCGATTGTCGCACCGCAAGCCGCCGCCCGCAACCGGCGGCTTTTGCACGCGCCCCGCCTCGGCTACA
Source organism: Allosphingosinicella sp. (assembly GCA_035645215.1). Taxonomy (GTDB): domain Bacteria; phylum Pseudomonadota; class Alphaproteobacteria; order Sphingomonadales; family Sphingomonadaceae; genus Allosphingosinicella. The sequence goes on along the minus strand of DASQND010000174.1, from coordinate 9,369 downwards.
GGAGGACGCACGTTTGGGGGAACGGGACGTGGCCACGGCGCTGCCGCCATTGCTGGAAGACGCCGCGCCGGGCACCGCTCAGCGCGAGCGCAGCTTCGTGCCGAGCCTCTTCCGCCCGCCCGCCCGCTTCCCGGGCGCGGTCGAAACCGCCTTCCAGGCCGACCAGGCCGAGCGCTCCGCCGCCGCCCGCCGCGCCGCGCTCGTCCTCGTCCTCTTCGTCTGGATCGCCTATTTCGGCTGGGACATCTTCCACAGCTACCGCAACAAGGAGATGCGGGTCTTCCTCCCCGCCATCTTCGCGCTGAGGCTGGGCGGCGCCGCCTTGATCGGCTTGTCCTTCGCCGCCCTCATCCGCCGCAACGGCGACGACGGGCGGGCCAACCTCGCCCTCTCCTTCTGCATGGCCGGGCTCTACGTCCTCGCCTTGTTCATGGTCGCGGACACGCCCTTCCCCTACAATTACCAATTCTATTTCATCTGCCTGCCGCTGATCATGATGTTCATGTTCGGCCTGTTCGGCACCCGCTCGCGCACCCTCTACGCGCTCGCCGGCTTCTCGATCGCGGCGAGCTTCGTGCTCCTCCCCTACGCGCAGATCCTCGAATGGAATCCGGGCGCGGAAAAGACGTTCGACTACGTCCTGTTCCGAAGCTGGAATTATTATTTCCTCGCTTCCATCCTCTACCTCGTCTCCTTCGCCTCGATCGGGTGCGCGGTCGCGGTGGAGCGCGAGCGCGCGGCGCGCGACGTGTTCTCAAGGGAGCGCGAGCTCGAAGCGCTGAACGACGCGCTTCGCGCCTCCGAACGCGACACCCAGGCCAAGACCGCCGCGCTGGTCAAGGCCAAGGACGAGCTGCGCGCATTGGCCGAGCGGCAGAACGTCGCCAAATCGAAGTTCCTCGCCGACGCCGCCCACGACCTTCGCCAGCCGATGCAGGCGCTGACCACGCTCCTCGCCGCGTCGCGCCACGCGCTGGAGCGGGGCGACGGCGCCAAGTCCGCCGAGCTCCTCGCCCTCGCCGACGACGCCTCCCGTGCGACTCGCAGCACCTTGAACGCGGTTCTCGAAATCTCGCGCCTCGAGACCGGCTTCGTCTCGGCCGATTATTCAGGCTTCGATCTCGCCGGCCTGATCGAGGAGGCGATCGCGCCCTGCCGCGGCTTCGCGGGGGAGCGCGGCGTCGAGATCCGCATCCGCCGCCCCGCCTCGGGCCCGGCCTGGACCCGGAGCGACCGCCACCTCCTCGCCCGCGTCGTCGGCAATCTCGTCTCGAACGCGATCAAGTATAGCGATCCCGCCAAGCCGCGCCGGGCGGTGGTGATCGGCATCGTCCTCCTCGCCAACCGGATCCGGCTCGACGTCGTCGACAACGGCCTCGGCATCGCGGAAAAGGACTGGCCCAAGGTTTTCCAGCCCTTCGTCCAGCTCCGCAATCCGGAGCGCGACCGCGAGAAAGGCGTCGGCCTCGGCCTCTCCATCGTCCAGGCGATCGTGCCGTTGCTCGCCGAGCACCGGCTCGACATGCGCTCGCGCGTCGGCAGGGGCACCCGCTTCTCGCTCGAACTGCCGCGCATCGCGGCGCCCGCCGAAGCGCGCGCGGCGCCGCAGCCGCTCGTTGCAGCCGCGCCGACGCCGGACCTCGCCGGCACCTACGTCCTTTACGTCGAGGACGACGCCCTCGTCCGCAAGGCGACGGTCACGCTCCTCGAAGCGAACGGCATCCTCCACGAAGCCTTCGCCTCCTATGCCGAGTTCGCCGCAGCGCTCCCGGCGCTGGAGCGCACACCGGACCTCCTCATCACCGACTATCGCCTCCCCGCCGGGCGAACCGCGCGCGACGTCGTGAAAGCGGCGACGGCTGCGTTCGACGCCCCCCTCCCCCTCCTCGTCGTCACCGGCGAGATGGGACCGATCGGGCGTGGCAAGTGGATCGGATCGGGGCGCGTGCTTCGCAAACCCGTCGCGCCCGAGGCTCTCCTCGCCGAGATCAGCGCCCTTGCGCCGCCGCTGCCGATGCCGGCGCTGGAATGACGATGCCGCGGCGCGACACTTCGATCAGAAGCTCGGTGCGCCGCGCCACCTTGAACAGGCGGAAGAGCCGCGGGAGATAGTCCTTGCGGACCGTCCCCTCCTCGATCCCCATGTTGCGCGCGATCGATTTGTTCGGCAGCCCCTGGCAGACGTAATAAAGCACTTCGAGCGAGCGCCCGCCGATCCCCAGCGACTCCGCCGTCAATGGCGCCGCCGCGGCGGGCGTGAAGCCGCCCCGCCCGATGACGTTGGCGGGAAGGAAGATGCTCCCCTGGAACACGGTGTCGAGCGCGCGGCGGAACAGCCCTTCCTCGTCCATGTCCTTCAATATGTAGCCGGACGCGCCTTCCTGCAGGCACTCCATGACCAGCTCCTTTTCGGAGCGCCCGGAAAGCATGATCGCCCGGGTGTCGACCTCCTGCGCGCGCAGCCAGCGCAGGAAATCCAAGCCGGAGCGGCCGCCCTTCAAGTCGATGTCGAGAAAGGCGATGTCGAAGCGCTCCGCCCCGACCCGCTCCGCCGCCTGCTCGAAGCTCGAGGCTTCGGCGATCCGGGCGCGCGGCTCGGTGATCTGGATGAGCTCGCGCATCCCGGCGCGGACCAGCGCCTGGTCTTCCAGCAGCAGGATGTCGAGCGGCTTTGAGTCCATCTTTCTCTTCTTAGCGGCCTTCCCGGGCGTGGCTAGCCGCGCCCGCATCCGACACTTGTCGGGCGGGGCCGACCGTCATCTGTCGGGCGCCCCTTCCGACACAAGCGGGAATTACTTGGCCGAAACGACCTGCGAGAAGCGGCGCATCGGCAGCGCGGGGCAGGAACGCTCCGCCGCCGGAGACACCAAAGGGGAGTTATTCATCATGATCCGCACCGCTTTCTTCGCCCGCAGCGCCTTCGCTCTCGCCGCCGTCGCCGCGCTCGCCTCCGCCACGCCGAGCTTCGCCCAGTCCGGCGACGGGCTCGACCGCCGCATCCTCATCGCCAACCGCTCCGGCCAGACCGTCACCTACGTGCGCGGCTCGCCGGTCTCCGCAGACAGCTTCGGCGCCGACCGCATCCCCGACCGCGTCCTCGGCCACGGCGGCAATGCGGTCGTCGATTTCGACAGCGGCACCGGCGACTGCATGTACGACCTGCGCGTGACGCTCGCCGACGGCCGCAACATCGACCGGATGAACGTCAACGTCTGCCGGGTCAGCCGCTGGACGATCAACCGCCGCTCGAACGACCTTCGCTGATCGCGCGCGACGCGGGGCGGGAGGGGTGCCGCGAGGCGCTCCTCCCGTTTGCGCGTCACCCGCCGCTCGGCTTCACCGGGCGGGCCGCGCGCCTTCGATGGGTGCGCCGAATATCCGCTCGGCGGCGACCAGCAGGAAATCGCCCGCCTCGTAGGCGGCGGCGCTATAGGTGCAGCCGGCCGTCCGGCTCAGCACCATCCCGGTCTCGCCGCCCAGCTTCATGTCGAAGCGCGCCGAGGGCCCATGGGAGCAGACCATGACATCCGAGGACACTTCCTGCTCGCGCATGTCGAGGTCGGCCGCGTGGCGGACGAGCTGTGTGCGCAGGCTGCGATATTCGGGTCCGCTGATCCCCTCCTCGCGGCGGCTGACCATGCGGGACGTTCCGTTCCTGGTCGTTCGGCCGGTCGCCAGCACCAGCTTTGCGCGGCCGCCGTCCGGTGCCGGAACCAGTTGGACGACGATGTGCCTCCATCCGCTGAACCGCCCCGGAGCGGCGAATTCCATGGCCCTGAACGTGTAGCGGATGATTTCCCGTTCCCGCTCGAACGGCGCCAGCCCCAGCACGGCCAGTACGCGCACGTCCTCGGCGTCTTCCAGCGGCAAGGCATGTACGCGCGCGGGCGTCTGAGCGCCCGCCGCGGCGGCGGGGACCAGGAGCATCGCTGCGAGGAACATTCCTGCCTTCATTTCCGCCGTCTCCCGTTCGCGCCCGGCATTGCCGATCCGCTTCGCCGCGCCTTATGGCGGGGCAATGACCGAAAGACAAAGCGGGCCCCGCCCGCTCCTCCTTGCCGGCGCCCTCCTCGCCGGCCTCGGCGTGGCGCTCGGTGCGTTCGGGGCGCACGGCCTGAAAGCGATGCTCGGCCCGGTCGAACTCGGCTGGTGGCAGACGGCGGTCCAGTACCAGATGTGGCATGCCCTCGCCCTCGTCGCGCTCGGCCTTTCGCCCTTTCCGGCCCGCGCCGCCGGCTGGCTTTTCTCCGCCGGCATCCTCCTCTTCTCGGGCTCGCTCTACCTGATGGCGCTGACCGGCCTTCGCGCGCTCGGCATGGTGACTCCGGCCGGCGGCCTGCTCCTGATCCTCGGCTGGGCGGCGCTCGGCGTCGCCGCCGTCAAAGGCCGAGGATGAATTCCGGCGGCACCGCGTCGGTCAGCCACACATTGTTGGCCGTCAGGTAGAAGACCCGCCCCTGCGCCGCCATCGCGCCGGCGCGGACCTTGAGGATCACCGGCGCGCCTCGCCGCGAGCCGACCTTGCGCGCCGTCGCCTCGTCCGGCGACAGGTGGACGTGGTGCCGCGCCATCGGCTTCAGCCCTTCGGCGCGGATCGCCTCCAGCGCCGTCGCCGCCGTGCCGTGGAACAGGAATTCGGGCGGCCCGGCCTCCGGCCAGTCGAGCGCGACCGGCACCGAATGACCCTGGCGCGCTCGGATCAGCCGCCCGTCCTCCGAAAGCTCGAAGCGCTGCTTGTCGTTCTCGCGGATTACACGGCGGAGCCGCGACTCGCCGCCGCCGAGGCCCGCCCGCTCGAGCGCGGCAAGGACCTGCGCCGTCTCGGCCCAGCCCGACTCGTCGAGGCTGAGCCCGCCGGCCGCGGGCTTGTGGCGCAGCCAGAGCGACAGCCGCTTCGAAAATTTGACGTCGTCAGCCATGCGGCGCCTCTGCCGCGCCGCGCGACGGGCCGCAAGCGGTGCGGATCGGCTGCGGGCAGGCGCTTTCCGTTTTGCCCAAGCGCCTGATTTAGGCTAAGAGAATCGGCGGGGGATGGGAGAGAGTCGCCGCTTGGCAGACTTTCGGCGAAACGCTCCGGCGCGACCGGGGCGTTTCGTTTGTCGGGAACAGCCGCCCGAAAAAAGCACCTCGCAAAAAAAATCGCAGCCCCGCAAAAAGTTCGGGAACCGGATTTGGGGACCGGAGTTATAGCTGCATCCCCCCATGGAGATCAGCTCCCCCCCCCCCGCTGATCTCCCGGAGCCCCGGCCGGAAACGGCTGGGGCTTTTTCGTTGTGGGACGTGCGGCGCCCGAGGCGCGCACCGGCGCGCTCGCCCTCGACATTCTTCCATTTTGCAATTGTGTTCGGCGTCCGGGCTGTTTCAATCGCGGGTGCCGACGGTGAAGCGCGCCTCGCTTCGGTCCCGGCGCGCTGAGCCGTCGCCGTCAATCCACTCGAAATTCCTGATCGGCGCCGGCGCTGCTTCAGTCGTGGGCGCCGACGGTGAAGCGCACCTCGCCGCGATACCAGCGCGCTTCGCCCGCGCCGGTCGGCCGGAAGTCGCGCTCCCGGGCGAGTTCGTGAACGATGCGGCCGACGAAGGATTCGAGCGGCTGGCAGCCCATGTCCGCGACCACGAACTCGCTCGCCGTGCCGTCCGGATCGAGCGCGACCAGGTACGGTACGCGGATGTCGAAGCTGCGGTGGTTCTGCCCGGCGAGGGTGCAGCGGCGCTCGCGCAAAATCTCCTCGATCCGCGTCAGCATCGCGTCGTGCGGCATGCGCCGCTCCCGAAGCCGCGCTTCTGGAAAATTGGCCTCGTTGAAGCGCCCGACGCTGCCCGCGGGCGTGCCGGCGGCGGCAACGGGCGTCGAAGCGAGAAAGGCGGAAGCGATCGCGATCAGCATGAGCCGGCTCCACCGGGCCGTGTGCGCTTTTTTCATCCCGGCGGCGGCCCGCATGGCCGGGAAAGCCGTTCCTCATCCCTCTGCGCATGGAACGCCGAAAAAACGTTTCGCGCAAGAACTATGTGGCCGCCGCCGCGCGCACCTGTTATCGTCCGCGGACGCAGGGATGCCGACCTTATAGACGAAGGGAAGCGAAGAACATGCTGGCTGGAACGATCGCACTGCTGCTGCTGAGCAGCCCGGCACCCACGGCGCCGGCGGCCACGCCCGCCCCCGCGGCCAACGCCCGCCCGGCACCGGACCCGGACGAGGTTATCTGCCGCGCTTCTGAGCCGGTGCTCGGCTCGCGTGTCGCCCGCCGCCGCATCTGCCGCACGCGCACCGAATGGCAGGCGTTCGAGGACGACCGCCGGCAGCTTCGCCGCGATCTCATGAATGCCGGCAAGGGCGGCAACAGGCAATAGGCGCCCCGCGGCCGTTCGACACACGAACCGGAAGCCGCTTAACAGCCTCTCGCCCCTAGCTTTTCGGGGCCGCTGCGACTATGTCGCGCGCTCCCATGGCATTACAGCTTCCTTCACCGCCCAAGGTCGGCATGGTTTCGCTCGGCTGTCCGAAGAACCTCGTCGATTCAGAGCGCATCCTGACCAAGCTCCGCTCGGACGGCTACGAGATGTCGCCCGATTATGCCGGCGCGGACATCGTCCTCGTCAACACCTGCGGCTTCCTCGACAGCGCCAAGGAAGAAAGCCTCGAAGCGATCGGCGAGGCGATGGCCGAGAACGGCCGCGTCATCGTCACCGGCTGCATGGGCAAGGAAGCGGAGGTCATCCGCGCGCGCTTCCCGCAGGTCCTCGCCGTCACCGGCGCGCATCAATATGAGCAGGTCGTGGGCGCGGTTCACGAAGCGGCGCCGATGCCGCCGAGCGCGTTCCTGAACCTGGTGCCGGACGGCGGCCTCAAGCTCACGCCGCGCCATTACAGCTACTTGAAGATCTCCGAAGGCTGCAATCACCGCTGCGCATTCTGCATCATTCCGAGCCTGCGCGGCGACCTCGCCAGCCGCCGCCCCGACGCCATCCTGCGCGAAGCCGAGAAGCTGATCGCGGCCGGCACCAAGGAGCTGCTGGTCATCAGCCAGGACACCTCCGCCTACGGCATCGACATTCGCGACAAGACTTGGTCCTGGAAGGGCGGAGAAGTGCGCGCCCACATGACCGACCTTGCGCGCGAGCTTGGGAAGCTCGGCGCCTGGGTGCGGCTCCATTACGTCTACCCTTATCCGCACGTCGACCAGGTCATTCCGCTCATGGCCGAGGGGCTGGTCCTCCCTTATCTCGACATCCCGTTCCAGCATGCGAGCCGCAACGTGCTTCGCGCCATGCGCCGCCCAGCGAACGAAGCGAAGGTGCTGGAGCGAATCCACCGCTGGCGCGAGATCTGCCCGGACATCGCCATCCGCTCATCCTTCGTCGTCGGCTTCCCGGGCGAGACGGAAGAGGATTTCCAGTATCTGCTCGACTGGCTCGACGAAGCCCAGCTCGACCGGGTGGGCGCATTCCGCTTTGAGGCAGTCGAAGGCGCGGCCGCCAACCACCTCCCGAACCCGGTCCCCGAAGCGCTGAAGGAAGAGCGCTACGCCCGCATCATGGAGAAGACCGCCGCCATCTCCGCCGCCAAGCTTCAGGCGAAGATCGGCCGGACGCTGAACGTCATCATCGACGTCGCCGACGGAGAAGGCGGCGCCACCGGCCGGTCCTATGCCGACGCCCCGGAGATCGACGGCGAAGTGCACCTCCGCGACGCCGCACACCTCAACCAGGGCGATATCGTCCCCGTCGTCATCGAGGATGCCGACGAGCACGACCTCTACGGGGTTCCGGCCGCGGCCTGACGCTCTGCGGAACGTGCAAGCACGGCCGTACTTGCACGTCCCTGCCTGTGCGAATATGTTCCCCCCCATGCAGCCCCGCCGCAACCAGACCCCGATCACCATCCGCTCCGACCGCGCCGCGGCCCGGCTGAAGCTCCTCACCAGCGGCGGCCGGAGCCAGGCCGAAGTGATCGAGGAAGCGCTCGAGCGCTTGCCGGCACCGGAGGCAGCAGAAGCAGAGCGACTTGAGCGCCGCCTTGCGGAGATAAATGCACTCATTGCCGCAATCCCGCCCGGCTCCATCATGTCGATGAAGGAGTTCGACGCGTTGGAATATGACGAAAACGGCGACCTGCGGTGATCGTCGACACGTCGGCCCTAGTGGCCGCCGCAACCGGCGAGTCGGGCGCCGATCTCCTCAAGAGGGCGATGTTAACGGGCGGCCGCATACCGGCCCCCACGCTTGTCGAGTATCGAAGGGTCATGACGCGGCGCGGCTCCCGCGCGGCTCCCGAAGCCGAAGCGTTTCTCCAGAACCTCCTCTCAGGCGAGTTGATCGTCGAACCCTTTACCGCCGAAGATGCCGTGATCGCCTCTGAGGCGAACGTGGAGTACGGCGCCGGCAATGGCCGCGGCGGCCGGCTCAATCTTCTCGATCTGATGGTCTATGCGACGGCGCGCCGGCTTGGGCTGCCGATCCTGTGCACAGGAACCGACTTCGCCTCGACCGGCATACCCATTCACCCGGCGAGCCGCCTCGGCTGACGCCGCTGCAGCAAATCCGCCGCATCTCGCGCTAATCGCCCGGCTCGGCTAGGGCCGCGTCATGACCGATCTTTCCGCGCTCCTCCAGCCCGACAAGGGCCAGCCCGCCGTCTCGCTCCACCTCGTCGACAAGAAGGGCTCCGAGGCGTGGCTCAAGGCCCAGCCCGCGCGCCTGCGCGGCGCGGTGAAGGCGCAGGGCTTCCGGGCGGAGCCACACCAGATTGCCTATCTTCCCGGCGAGCGGGACGAATGGTCCGCGGTGATCGGCGTCGGCGAGGCCCGGGCGCCCGGCCCCTGGTGCCTCGCCAAGGCGGCCGACACGCTGCCGGAAGGCACGTACCGCCTGGCCGACCGCAGCGCCGGCGCAGCGGCGCTCGGTTGGCTGCTCGGCCAGTATCGCTTCACCCGCTACAAGGCGGGCAAATCGCCCGCCGGGCCGCGCGTGCTGCTCACCGACGCGCCGGCGCGGATCGATGAGTTCGTGGCGCTCGCCGACGCGACTTCTCTCGTGCGCGACCTCGTCAACACACCCGCCCAGGACATGGGCCCGTGCGAGCTTGCCGAAGCGGCATCTGCATTGGCCGAGGCGTTCGGCGCCGAGCTCAAGGTGACCGAAGGCGGCGCACTCGACGCCGGTTATCCCATGGTCGCCGCCGTCGGCCGCGCCGCCGTGGCCGAGCGCGCGCCGCGCCTCATCGAGCTCTTCTGGGGCGACCGGCGGCACCCGAAGGTGGCGGTCGTCGGCAAGGGCGTCGTGTTCGACACGGGCGGGCTCGACATCAAGCCGGCCGACGGCATGCGCCTCATGAAGAAGGACATGGGCGGCGCCGCCCACGCGCTCGCA
>DASQND010000173.1:0-12505 GCA_035645215.1 Allosphingosinicella sp. | reverse complement strand
CCCTGCATCTCGGCTTCCGGGATCAATGCCTCGATCGCCTCCCAGCGGGGCCACCCTTCGCGCGGACCCATGCCGAGCATCTGGCCGCGGCGGCCGGCGATGGCGGAGGTGACTCGCGAGGTGGCCGACGTGGGGGCGACGACGTTCACCTTCATGACCGGCTCGAGGAGGTGCGGCAAAGCGGCGGCGAGGGCCTCGGCCATGGCGATACGGCCAGCGGTGCGGAAGGCGATCTCGGAGCTGTCGACGCTGTGGTAGCTGCCGTCGATCAGAGCCACTGCGACATCCACCACCGGGAAGCCGAGCGGGCCCTTGAGCATGGCGTCGCGGGCGCCCGCCTCGACCGCGGGGAACCACTGGCGCGGGACGACGCCGCCCGATGCGCTCCTCGAAGCGGAAGCCTTCGCCGCGCGGAAGGGCGCTGACTTCCAGCACCACATCGCCGAACTGGCCGTGGCCGCCCGACTGCTTCTTGTGCCGGCCGCGCCGGGTGACCGTGCCTCGGATCGACTCGCGGTAGCCGATCGAGGGCGGCTTCGAGGCGACGGAGACGCCGTAGCGCCGCTTCAGCCGGTCGAGCGTCACCTTCAGATGCTCGTCGTTGACGCCGCGCAGCCGCGTCTCGTGCAGCGCCTCGTCCTGCTCCCAGCTCAGCATCGGATCCTCCTCGACCAGCCGGTGGAGCGCGGTCGAGAGGCGGACGTCGTCCTTCCTGTCCTTCGTGGCGATGGCGAGGACGTAATTGGCGGCGGGGAGCGGCACGCCGGGGCGGGGCGGGGCGGCCTTGCCGGCGCTCAGCCAGTCGCCGGGGCCCACTCCTTCGGCCTTGGCGATCGCAACCACGTCGCCGCGCTCCGCATGCGCAGCTTTCGCCGTCCTGTCGCCCTGGACGGTGAACAGCGTCCCGATGCGCACCGCATCGCCGGCGGCGGTTCGAAGCTCGGTGCCTTCCTTAAGCGCGCCGCCGAAGATGCGGGCGAACGCGAGGCGGCCCATCGAGCCGGCGTTGGAGATCTTGAAGACGAAGGCGCAGCCTTCCTCGGCACCAAGGCGTCTCGCGGCCGCGTCGGGCCCCGGCGCGTCGTGGCGGAGCGCTTTCAGGAGACGGCGCACTCCGAAGCCGTTCAGCGCGGAGCCGAAGAGGACCGGCACGACCAGGTTCTCCCGCGTCTCGCGCGACAGGTCTTCGTAGACGGCTTTGGGATCGGGCGTTTCGTCCATCAGGAGCTGCTCGAGAAGCGCGTCGTCATGGTCGGCGAGCTGCTCCATCAGGTGGAACCGCGCCGCCTTTTCGCGCTCGGCCAAGTCCGGCGGGATGTCGGTTGGCTCGGAAGGCTTGCCGGGCCGGTAGTGAAAGGCCCGCTCCAGCGCGACGTCGACGAAGCCGCTGATCTTCTCGCCGTCCCTGATCGGTATCTGCCGGGCGAGGAGGGGCTCGCCGCTCATCGGCTGGAGCGCTTCGAGGACGCTCTGGATGCTGCCGCGCGCCTGGTCGATCTTGTTGACGAAGATCATGTGCGGGACGCCGAGCCGCTCGAGCATGCGGAGCGTCGGCTCGGCGAGGACGGCGCGCTCCGCGTCCGGATCGACGACGACGAGCGCGAGGTCCGCCGCGGCGATGCCGAGCGCGCCGTCCGCCGCGAAGCCGACCGAGCCCGGGCAATCGACCAGCGCATATCGGTCGCCGAGAAACTCAAATCGCATCAAGTTGAGTTCCGTGGAGCCGCCGCGCGCGCGGGCTTCGGGGCTCGAGTCGCCGACGCTCGATCCGCTCGCGACATTGCCCTGCCGGTCGATCGCGCCGGACGCGAAGAGAAGGGCCTCGGCGAGGCTGGTCTTGCCGGCGCCGCCGGGTCCGACGAGCGCGATGGTTCGGGTGCCCTGGGCTTTTTCGGGGTTGGCGATCGCGGGCATGAGCGTCTCCTTCGTCCGCTGCGTGCGGCCCGCGAGGAAGACGCGGTTCCGCGCCGATGAGGGAAGCAGGATTCACCTCCCGGCGCGCGAAGGCAAGAGGAAGGTTTCGCCGGGGCGCCGGTGCCGGGATTGTGCGTTTCGCCAACGCGCCTGAACGCGAGGAGGCTTATTCTCGGCCGGCTTTCATCCCTGGGAGATTCAACGATGCGCCGGATGCCATTGCTGCTCATGATCGGCTCGCTCATGCTTTCCGCCCGGGCGGAGGCGCAGCAATGCGCCTTGGGCGCCGGCTTCAGCCAGCCCGATGAGAACGGCGCGCGTAGCGTGCGAGTGCTCGAAGGAGACGGCGCGCTGTTTTTCGGAACCGGCCTCAACGTCAATACGGACGGGACGCGCCGCTCCTACAATGTGTCGGACTTCTGGGGAGAGCGCACCGCCCTCAACAACCTCTGCAACGCAATGCGGGACGCGTGCCGCGGCCTCACCAGCGGGCAGATGCGGGAGCGGCGGCTCCTGACGCAGCGCGCCCGCGCGCAGGGCTGGCCGAGCGACCTGCTCGCCGCCACGCGCATCTCACCCGACATCATTCCGTTTCGCGGTGGGCGGCCGTGCCCGGAGGTCGGCGGCTTCCTCGTCTCGGCAACCGCGCTCGCGAGACCGAATGCCGCGGACCCGTGCGACCTTGCCAATTACGTCGATGCGCTCGAGGTCGCCGCGCTCGTCCTGCCGAAGCGTGCGAACGCTTCGGTGCCGACCGAATTCCAGCGGCGCGGCGCCCAGATCGGCGATGTCGCCGCCGTCACGAGCGCGGACGGCCGAAGGGTCGTGTTCGCGGTCGTCGGCGATCTTGGGCCGGCGCGCGAACTGGGCGAAGGATCGGTCGCGTTGAACGGGGCGCTGCTGGGCCGCGCCGCGCCGCCCGCCAGCTATCAGGAAGTTCGAGGCCGCGGCCCCTATGCGGGGCGCGGCTGGACGGTTCCAATGGCCTATGTGCTCGTCTTTCCCGGGACGCGCGACACGCGCAGCCCCTTCCTGACTCGAGAACGCGTCGAGGAGGCCGGCCGGCTGGCGTTCGAGCGCTGGGGCGGACAAGCGCGGCTGGCATCCTGCCGGGCAAGCTACAGGCCGGACTGAAGAAAGGGAGCCCGGCGGGCCGTGCGCGGCGAAGGCGGCGCCCGCTTGCCGCATCGCAGCATGTGGCTTAAGTTCGGCCCATGACCTCCACGAACGACATTCGCCGCTCATTCCTCGATTTCTTCGGCTCGGCCGGGCACGAGGTCGTGCCTTCGGCGCCGCTCATTCCGCACAACGATCCGACGCTCATGTTCGTCAATGCCGGCATGGTGCCGTTCAAGAACGTTTTCACCGGGCTGGAGACGCGCAGCTACAACCGCGCCGCTTCGTCGCAGAAGTGCGTTCGCGCCGGCGGCAAGCATAACGATCTCGACAATGTCGGCTACACAGCGCGCCACCACACCTTTTTCGAAATGCTGGGCAATTTCTCGTTCGGCGATTATTTCAAGGAACAGGCGATCACCCACGCCTGGACCCTGCTGACGAAGGACTGGGGCCTGTCGCCCGACCGGCTGACGGCGACTGTCTACCACACGGACGACGAGGCCTTCGATCTTTGGCGCAGGATCGCGGGGCTTCGCGAAAGCCGCATCATCCGCATCCCGACCAAGGACAATTTCTGGGCGATGGGCGACAGCGGGCCGTGCGGCCCCTGTTCGGAAATCTTCTACGATCACGGCGACCATATCGCCGGCGGCCCGCCCGGATCGCCGGACGAGGACGGGGACCGCTTCGTCGAAATCTGGAACCTCGTCTTCATGCAGCATGAGCAGGAGGACAATGAGATCGTCCGCGACCTGCCGCGGCCCTCGATCGATACGGGCATGGGTCTGGAGCGCATCGCGGCCGTCATGCAGGGGGTCCACGACAATTACGACACGGACACGTTCCGCGCCCTCATCTCGGCTTCGGAAGAGCTGACCAGGACGAAGGCGGAGGGCGGCTCCAAGGCGAGCCACCGGGTCATCGCCGATCACCTCCGCGCCTCCGGTTTCCTCGTCGCCGACGGCGTGCTGCCGGCCAATGAGGGCAGGGGCTACGTCCTTCGCCGGATCATGCGCCGCGCCATGCGCCATGCGCACCTGCTCGGCGCCGCGGAGCCTCTGATGCACCGGCTCGTGCCGTCGCTCGTCGCCGAGATGGGCGCCGCCTACCCCGAGCTCGTCCGCGCCCAGCCGCTTCTCGAGGAAACGCTGAAGCTGGAGGAAACCCGCTTCCGCCAGACGTTGGTCAACGGCCTGCGCCTTCTCGACGAAGCGACCGCCTCGATGGGCGAGGGCGGCATCCTCCCCGGCGACGTCGCCTTCAAGCTCTACGATACGTACGGCTTCCCCTACGATCTGACCGAGGACGCGCTTCGGGCGCAGGGCCGCGGCGTCGACCGGGCCGGCTTCGACGCCGCCATGGCCGAGCAGAAGGCCGCCGCCCGCGCCGCCTGGAAGGGATCGGGCGCGAAGGCTTCCGAAGACGTCTGGTTCGACATCGCCGAAGAGCATGGCTCGACCGAGTTCATCGGCTATGCGGGGCATGAAGGCGAGGGCCAGGTCGTCGCCATCGTCAGGGACGGCGTGCGCGTCGAGCGCGCCGGTGCGGGCGACAGGGTGGTCATCCTCACCAACCAGACGCCCTTCTACGGAGAAAGCGGCGGCCAGGTGGGCGACGCCGGAAAGATGCGTTCCGACAAGGGCTTGTCGGCGATTGTCGAGGACACTTCGAAGCCGCTCGGGCGCTTGAATGCGCACCATGCGGTGGTGGAAGCCGGGGAGGTGGCGGTCGGCGATGCCGTTCACCTCGCCGTCGACGAGGAGCGCCGCCGCCGCACCCGCGCCAACCATAGTGCGACGCATCTGCTCCACGCGGCGCTGCGCCACCGGCTCGGCGGGCACGTCACCCAGAAGGGCAGCCTCGTCGCGCCCGATCGCCTGCGCTTCGATTATTCGCATCCCAAGCCGCTGACGGCCGAGGACGTCGACGCGGTCGAAGCCGAAGTGAACGCGCATATCCGCCACAACCAGGCGGTCACGACCAAGCTCATGCGCCCGGATGAAGCGATCGAAGCGGGCGCCATGGCCCTGTTCGGCGAGAAATATGGCGAGGAGGTCCGAGTCCTTTCGATGGGGACCGGCCCGGATGCGCCTTATTCGGTCGAGCTGTGCGGCGGCACGCATGTGGAAGCGCTGGGCGACATCCAGCTCTTCAAGATCGTCGGCGAAAGCGCGGTCGCGGCGGGCGTGCGCCGGATCGAGGCGCTGACCGGCGAAGAGGCGCGGCGCTGGCTGACGAGCCGCGAGGACCGATTGAAGGAGGCCGCGGCGTCGCTCAAGGCCGCGCCGGAGGACGTCCCCGCCCGCGTCGCCGCTCTGGTGGAAGAGCGCCGCCGGCTCGAGCGCGAGCTTGCCGAAGCGAAAAAGGCGCTGGCGCTGGGCGGCGGCTCCAAGGCCGAAGCGGCCGGGCCGGAGCAGATCGGCGGCAGGAACTTCATCGGCCAGGTCTTCGACGGCATGGACCCGAAGGCGCTGCGCGGCCTCGTCGACGACGTCAAGACGCGCGTCGGCTCCGGGGTTGCCGTGGCGGTCGCGGTGAATGACGGCCGCGCCAGCGTCGCGGTGGGCGTCACCGAGGATCTGACGCCTGAGCTCAGCGCCATCGACCTCGTCAAGCGCGCCGTGGCCGCGCTCGGGGGCCAAGGCGGCGGCGGACGGCCGGACATGGCGCAGGGCGGCGGGCCGGACGGCACGAAGGCGGCGGAAGCGGTTCAGGCGGTGCGGGACGCGCTGGAGACGGTTTCGGCCTGAATTCCTCCCCAGGGAGAAGAAGCGCGCCGGCTCCATTGCCCCTGCTCCGTCATTGCGAGCGAAGCGAAGCAATCCAGTGGGGTTCCGAGGCCCGCTGGATCGCTTCGTCGCTTCGCTCCTCGCAATGACGGATGGGCGGGCTCAGACGCTCCGGGCCTTGATCGAGTCGGCGAGCTGGCGGGTCGCCGTGCTCGGCCCCGCCGGCTCAGGCCCGAACACGCTCATGCCGCCATATTCGTGGGTGCGGGCTTCCTCCTCCGCCACATAGGCGTCGAGCGAGGGCCCGGACGCCGTGCGCTCCAGCCGCCGCGCCTGGTCGTCGAGACGCCGAATCGCGGCGAGCTTCTCGTCGTTGCCGAGCTTGGCCGTTTCGATGGCGCTCTTCAGCACGCCGATGGTCTTGTCGTAGACCTTGAGCGGGACGGGGAAGGGGTGGCGGTCCTTGCCGCCGTGGGCGAGGGAGAAGCGCGCCGGGTCGGCGAAGCGGCAGGGGGCGCCGTGGATCACTTCGGCGACCATGGCGAGAGAGCGGACGGTGCGGGCGCCGACGCCTGGGACCTGGAGAAGCGCGGCGAAGTCCTTCGGGCCGGCGTCGGCGGCGGCGGCGAGGGTGCCGTGGAGACGGCGCAGGATCACGTCGCCCGCCCTGACGTCGTGGTGGTCCGGCATCACGAGGTGCGGGAGGAGGGGTGACGCTTCCGGCGCGGCGGGGCCGCGTTCGAGGGCGGCGGCTTCGCGGGCGAGGCGGTCTGGGCCGAGGGCGGCGAGCAGTTCGAGCTGCGCATCGCGCGAGGCGGCGGCGCGGCGGTCGGCGAGGTTTACGATCTCGCCCTGGCGGCGGCCTTCGATGGCGGCGTGGGGGGCGTCGACGAAGCTTTCGAGGCCTTCGGAGAGCCAGTGGTAGCGCCGCGCGGTGCGGCTGGCACCGTTCATGCCCTGCTGGACCACCGCCCATTTGCCGTCGTCGGCGACGATGAAGCCGTGGAGGTAAAGGTCGAAGCCGTCCTGCACGGCGGCGGAATCGACCTTGGCAACGAGGCGGCTCGCCTGGCCCAGCGCGAGGCCGTCGAAGCCGGCGCGCTCGCCTGCCGCGGCGAGTTCGCCTGGCGTCGCGCGCGAGCTCTTGCCGCGGCCGCCGCAGACCTGGAGGCCGAGCTCGCCGGCGAGCGGGTTGAGGCCGCGCTTCAGGGCGCCGACGACGCTGGTGGTGATGCCGGACGAATGCCAGTCCATGCCCATGACGGCGCCGAAGGACTGGAACCAGAAGGGGTGGGAGAGGCGGCGGAGCAGCTCGTCGCGGCCATAATGGTGGACGATCGCCTGGCTCATCACGGCGCCGAGGCGCGCCATGCGCTGCCCGAGCCAGGCGGGCACGCGGCCGCCGTGGAGCGGGAGAACGGCGCTGCCGGAACGCTGTGGCACGGGGAGGGGCTCCTGGGGAACGGAGTGGGAACGTTAGCGGAAGGGTTTGTCGTCCGCCACCCCGTCATTGCGAGGAGCGAAGCGACGCGGCAATCCAGGCGATGCCGGAGACTCGCACCGCCGCCCGCTGGATTGCTTCGCTTTGCTCGCAATGACGGAGTGCGGGTGATGAGGCCGGAGGTGGAGGGCGGCGGAGCGGGTCTCCCCGTCATTGCGAGGAGCGAAGCGACGCGGCAATCCAGCGGACGACGGAGACCTGCACGAAGGCCCGGTGGATTGCTTCGCTTCGCTCGCAATGACGAAGTGTGAGTGACCAGGCCGGGGCTAGCGGGCGCGCAAAGCATCCCTGAGGCGGCGGCGTTTGAGTTGGGGCTCCTTGTCGAGTTCGCCCATCTTCATGATCTCGCGCCTGAGCTCGGCGCGCTTTTCGTGGATGGAGGCGATGACGGGGCCCATGGCGATGCCGAGATCGACCAGCACCGCTTCGGAAAGCTGGAGCGAGCTTTCCAGCGTCTCGGGAACGGCGTCGGTGACGCCGGCGCGGTAGAGCTCGGCGGCGTGGCGCGCATCGCGGGCGCGGGCGACGATGGTGAGGTCCGGGCACCAGGCTCGCACCTTTTTCGTCAGGCGCACGGTCAGCACCGGATCGTCCATGGTGAGGATCAGGGCCGAGGCGTGGCCGAGGTTGAGGCGGTCCACCAGCTCCGGCCTCGAGACGTCGCCGAACAGGATCGGAAAGCCTTCCGCGCGGGCCGAGGTCACGGTGTCGATGCTCGAATCCACCGCCACGTAGGAGCGGCCGTGGGTCTTGAGCATTTCGGCGACGAGCCGCCCGACCCGCCCGAAGCCGATGATCACCGCCGCGGGCGCCGCTTCGCCGGGCGCGATGGCGGGGATGTCGTCGCTCCCCATGTCGACACGGCGGCCGGCGAAGCGGCCGAGCAGGCCGAGGAGCGGCGTGATGGTGAGGCCGATGGCGGTGACGACCTGCCAGAAGGCGGCCGTCTCGCCGCTGATGAGCTGCGCCGCCGCGGCCGCGCCCAAAACGATGAGCGTCGTCTCGGACGGGGAGGCCATGAGGACGCCCGCTTCCGCCGCGACCGAGCCGCGCGCGCCTTCGAGCCTCAGGAGGGACGCGGTGACGAGGGCCTTCAGGACCACGACGGCGAGCACGGCGCCGGCGATGTTCATCCAGTCCGCCGCTACCTGCGCCAGGTTCACGCTCATGCCGACGGTGATCAGGAAGACACCGAGCGCGAGACCGCGGAACGGGGCGGTGATCACTTCCACTTCGCTATGGTAGTCGGTCTCGGCGATGAGGATGCCGGCGAGGAGCGCGCCCATCAGCGGGGAGAGGCCCACTGCGGTCGTCGCGAGGCTGGCGACGATGACGACGAGGATGCTCGCCGAGAAGAACAACTCCGGGCTCTTGGTCCGCGCCGCCTGCGCGAACAGGCGCGGGAGGAGGACGCGCCCGAGGACGAGCATGACGATCACGGTGACCGCGCCGAGCGCCAGCGTTTCGGCGAGGCCGCCGATGCCGCCGCTCACCGCGTGCGGCGCCATCGCGCCGAGCAGGAACAGGATGGGCACCAGCGCCACGTCCTCGAAGAGCAGCATGCCGAGCGCCGAGCGGCCGACGGCGCTGGTCGTGCCGACGAGCGGAAGGACGATCGCGGTGGAGGACAAGGCAAGGGCGAGGCCGAGCGCGACGGAGGCCGTCATGTTCTGGCCGCCGCCATAGACGACGAGGGCGAGGAGCGCCGCCGAGACCAGCAGCTCCGCCGCGCCGACTCCGAAGACGAGGCGG
This sequence comes from Allosphingosinicella sp., assembly GCA_035645215.1. Lineage (GTDB taxonomy): Bacteria > Pseudomonadota > Alphaproteobacteria > Sphingomonadales > Sphingomonadaceae > Allosphingosinicella. The sequence continues at coordinate 3,490 of DASQND010000173.1, read as the reverse complement.
CGCATGCCCCACAGGCGCTTGAAGCTCAGCTCCAGGCCGATGGCGAACAGAAGAAGCGTGATCCCGAATTCGGCGAAGGGCTCGATGGCGTGGACGTTCGAGATGGTGAGGTAGTTCAGCCAGGGATAGTCGCCGCTCATCGAGCCGAGGCCGGAGGGGCCGACGAGAAGGCCGATCAGGATGAAGCCGATGACCGGGCTGATCCGGATGCGGGTGAATGCGGGAATGACGATGCCCGCGGCGCCGAGGATGACGAGCGCGTCGCTGAGGCCGGATGTGCTGAACTCTTCTGGACCCATATTGCCTTTATGCGGCTCTCCGGGCGATTGTCACCCGATGGGAGACGGAAAAGAGACGGGCCTGGTCATCGTCGGCGGCGGACCGGCGGGGATGGTGGCGGGGCTCCTGTTTGCGCGGGCGGGCGTTCCGGTCACGGTGCTGGAGAAGCATGGCGACTTCCTGCGCGATTTCCGCGGCGACACGGTGCACCCTTCGACCTTGCGCATCTTTCACGAGCTCGGGCTGCTCGAGCGGCTGCTGGAGCGGCCGCACGACAAGGTGCCGGGCATCGGCGTCTGGATCGGGGGGCGGCATTACGGCATCGCGGACCTCGGTTTCGCCGACCCGCGCTGGGCGTTCGTGGCGATGATGCCGCAATGGGAGTTTCTGGATTTCGTCGCGACCGAGGCGCGGCTTTATCCGCACTTCCGCCTCGTCATGGAGGCCGAGGCGACGGGGCTGCTCCACGCGGAGGGCAGCCGGGTGAGCGGCGTGCGCTACCGGCACGGCGGGGAGGAGAAGACGATCCCGGCGCGGCTCGTCATCGCGTCGGACGGGCGGCGCTCGGTGCTGCGCGGCGAGGCGGGGCTGACGGTCCGCGACCTTGGCGCGCCGATGGACGTCTTCTGGTTCCGGGTGCCCAAGGCGCGGACGGCCGGGAACGAGACGACGGGTGTGTTCGCGCCGGGGCGGATCGTCGCGCTCATCGACCGGGGCGATTATTGGCAATGCGCCTTCGTCTTCGCGAAGGGCGACGCGGAGCGGGTGCGGGCGCGCGGCATCGAGGCGTTCCGCAGGGAGGTGGCGGAGCGGGCGCCGATGCTGGCGGAGGGGATCGGGGCGATCGCGTCGTTCGAGGACGTGAAGCTCCTCGCCGTGTCGCTCGACCGGCTGGAGACGTGGCACCGGCCGGGGCTGCTCGTCATCGGCGATGCGGCGCATGCCATGTCGCCGGTCGGCGGGATCGGAATCAATGTAGCGGTGCAGGACGCGGTGGCGGCGGCGAACATCCTCGCCGGGCCAATGGCGCGGGGGGAGGATCCGGATTCGTTGCTGGCCAAGGTCGAGAAGCGCCGGCTGCCAGCAGTGCGGCTGACTCAGCGGGCGCAGAAGGCGGTGCAGCAGCGGATCATCGCGCCGCTTTTGACGAGGGGGGATGCGCCGCTGGAGGCGCCGCTTGCGGTGCGGCTGCTGGATCGGTTTCCGCGGCTAAGACGCATCCCGGGCCGGATGATCGGCTTCGGCTATCGGCCGGGGCATGTGTCCTCCCCATCGGCGGAGCCGAAGGGGAGGGGGACCATGCGAAGCATGGTGGAGGGGTAGCTGGCTCGGATTTGGAGGATCGCGCGCTCACCAACTGAGTGCGCGACATCTACCCCTCCACCACCCTACGGCCGACGGCTGCTGCGCAGCCGGTTCCGGCTCTCGGCATGCCCCCGGCATGCCGACCCGCCTACACCCCCCTCCCCATGCTCCGCATGGGGAGGATTTAGGCGGCCGCCATCGCCTTTTCGAGGTTGGAGCGGACGGCTTCGAAGAACTGCTCGGTCGTCATCCAGGCCTGCTCGGGGCCGATCAGGATGGCGAGGTCCTTGGTCATCTGGCCCCCCTCCACCGTTTCGATGCAGACGCGCTCCAGAGTTTCGGCGAAGCGGGTGACTTCGGGCGTGTTGTCGAACTTGCCGCGATATTTGAGGCCGCCGGTCCAGGCGAAGATCGAGGCGAGCGGGTTGGTCGACGTGGCCTTGCCCTGCTGGTGCATACGGTAATGGCGAGTGACGGTGCCGTGCGCGGCCTCCGCTTCCACCGTCTTGCCGTCCGGAGTCATCAGGATCGAGGTCATGAGGCCGAGGCTGCCGAAGCCCTGCGCCACCATGTCGGACTGCACGTCGCCGTCGTAATTCTTGCAGGCCCAGACGAACTTGCCGCTCCACTTGAGCGCCGAGGCGACCAGGTCGTCGATCAGGCGGTGCTGATATTCCGTGCCGGCCGCGTCGAACTGCGCCTTGAATTCGCTCTCGAAAATCTCCTCGAAGATATCCTTGAAGCGCCCGTCATAGGCTTTCAGGATCGTGTTCTTCGTCGACAGGTACACCGGCCAGCCGCGGCCCAGGCCGAAATTGAAGCAGGCGCGGGCGAAGTCGCGGATCGACTCGTCGAGATTGTACATGCCCATGGCGACGCCGGCGGCCGGATAATCGAACACCTCGTGCTCGATCACCTGGCCGTCCCGGCCTTCCCACTTCATGGTGAGCTTGCCGGGGCCGGGGACGAGGAAATCGGTCGCCTTATACTGGTCGCCGAAGGCGTGGCGGCCGACGACGATCGGGTCGGTCCAGCCCGGGATCAGCCGGGGGACGTTCTCGATCACGATCGGCTCGCGGAAGACGACGCCGCCCAAAATGTTGCGGATCGTGCCGTTGGGCGATTTCCACATCTTCTTGAGGCCGAACTCCTCCACCCGGACCTCGTCGGGCGTGATCGTCGCGCATTTGACGCCGACGCCGTGCTTCTTGATCGCTTCGGCGGATTCGATGGTGACGCGGTCGTCCGTCGCGTCGCGATTCTCCATGCCGAGATCGAAGTAGAGCAGTTCGATGTCGAGATAGGGGAGGATGAGGCGCTCGCGGATCCACTGCCAGATGATCCGGGTCATCTCGTCGCCATCGAGCTCGACGAGGGGGTTCTCGACTTTGATCTTCGCCATAAGCGGGTTTCGCTTTCCTGATCGGGTGTTTTGGGATTGCCCGCGCCTTAAGCGAAAGCGGGGCGGGGGATCAACGGGGGAGGGGGACCCCACGACAGTCATTGCGAGGAGCGAAGCGACGCGGCAATCCAGTGGACTGCGGAGCCCCGCACCCCCGCCGACTAGATTGCTCCGCTTCGCTCGCAACGACGACCACTGGACCTACCCGTCATTGCGAGGAGCGAAGCGACGCGGCAATCCAGCGGACGGCGGAGCCCCGCACCCCCGCCCACTGGATTGCTTCGCTTCGCTCGCAATGACGGTGGGGGCGATGCAATGACGGGGTGGCAGGTTCGAGTCAGGCCCCTTTCGGTTGTCTCCCCCTGCCGCACCGCCTAAGAACGCAGCCATGCCATCACTCGAAAAGCCGGACATCGTCACCACCAACGTCCGCTACCGCATGCCGAGCGTCCACCCGGAAGGGCGCAAGTTCGTCGTCATCGCCGCGGCCATCGCGCTCATCTT
>DASQND010000172.1:0-7918 GCA_035645215.1 Allosphingosinicella sp. | reverse complement strand
CCGGCCGCGGAGGTGCCGGTAAGCTTCTCCACGTTCGGAAGGGCGGCGAGGCTGAAGGCGGCGAGCGCGGTGCGGACTTCGTCCGTCCCTTCGCCAGCGAGCTCGACGACCGTGTCGCCGGCATCGTCGACGACGTAGATGTCGTCGCCGGCGCCGCCCGCCATGGTGTCCGCGCCGGTTCCGCCGTCGAGCAGGTCGTTGCCGGCGCCGCCGGTCATCGCATCGTTTCCGGCGCCCCCGAAGAGCCGGTCGTTGCCGCCGAGCCCGTCCATTTCGTCGGCCTCGGCCGTTCCTTCGAGGAGGTCGTCGCCGGCCGTGCCGGCGATGCGGGTGTCGGCAATGACGTCCGCGCGGCCGACGACGCCGTCGACGCGGATGGCGAGCGTGCCGCCGGAAGCGGGCGCCGCGGTGAGGAGCGTGAAGGCGGTGCCGTTGTCGCTCCCTTGCGCAAAGGAGAGGCGCACGCGGCCGAGCGCGCCGAGATCGATCCTGTCGCCCGCGCCGAAGCCGAGGATGCGGTCGGCCGCTCCGGAGACCGAGTCCGCCGCGGAGAGATAGACGAAGACGTCGGCGCCCGCGCCGCCGGACAAGGTGTCCGCGCCGCCGCCGCCGACGATCCGCGCGCCGCCCGAACCGGCGGCGATGACATTGTCGAGGGCGTTGCCGGTCAGCGCCTGATGCGCCCCGGACGTGCCGGTCAGCCGCTCGGCGTTCGCGCCGAGCGTGTAGGCGGACAGGCCGGTGCGGACTTCGTCGCTGCCTTCGTTCGGATTTTCGGACACCGTGTCGCCGGCCTCGTCGACGAAATAGACGTCGTCGCCGGTGCCTCCGGCCATGGCGTCGGCGCCGGCGCCGCCGTCCAGCTCGTCATTGCCGGCGCCGCCCGCCATCGAGTCGTTGCCGCCGCGGCCGAAGAGGCGGTCGTTGCCGCCGAGGCCCTGGATGTCGTCGCCCTCTTCGCTGCCTTCGACGATGTCGTCGCCGGCCGTGCCCCAATGGCCGCTGTCCGCGGTGACGTCGGTGCGCGCGATGCGGCCGTCAATCCGGATCGCCATCGTGCCGGATGCGCCGGTGACGGTGAGGAGGGTGTAGAGAATGTTGTTGTCGCTCGCTTCGGCGAAGGTGAGCTGCACCCGGCCGAGCGCCGAAAGATCGACCTTGTCGCCCGCCGCGAAGTTCAGGATGCGGTCGAGCGTGCCCGTCTGCGAATCGGAGAGGGAGAGATAGACGAAGCGGTCGGCGCCGGCGCCGCCGGACAGGGTGTCCGCGCCGCCGCCGCCGGCGATGTGCGCGCCGCCCGGGCCCGCGGTGATGACATTGTCGAGGCCGTTGCCGGTCAGCGCCTGCGCCGACAGCGAGAGTCCGGTCAGCTTCTCGAAGTTCGCGCCGAGCGTGTAGGCTGCAAGCGCGGTGCGGACTTCGTCCGTGCCTCCGCCGGCATCCTCCTCGATCCGGTCGCCGGCATGCGCGACGGTGTAGACGTCGTCGCCGGCGCCGCCGCGGACCGTGCCGCCGACGCTGCCGCCGGCCAGACCGTTATAAGTGTCGTTGCCGTCGCCGAGATCGACCGAGCCGCCGACGGTCCCGGCGTTCGAGAAGATGTCGTTCCCCGCGCCGAGGCGGACGTCGCCCTGCACGGTGCCGCGATTGTCGAAATTGTTGGCGAGGGATGCTGTCTGCGCGGGATCGATGAGATAGCGGTCGGCGACCCCGCCGATCGTGGAGCCGGCGAGGTTGGCAAGCTTGGTCGCGCCGATGCCGACGGCGAGGCCCGGCGCCTCGGCGCCCTGGAGCTCGATCGTCTGGCTGCGGAACCAGTGTTCGAGCAGCAGCTTGGACGTCGCCGGCCCGATGCCGGAGACGGTCGCGGTGGTGCCGGTCAGGAAGTTCCAGATATAGTAATGGATGGTCTCGAAGCTTTTGAAGACCGAGAGATCGATCGCGGGCGCGCTCTGGTGGACGGTCAGCCGGTCGTCGCCCGCGCCGCCGTCGGCCGCCTCCGGACGCGGCTGGTTCGAGCCCCAGGTCAGGTGATCGTTGCCGCCGCCGAGCGAGATGCTGCCGATCGAATTAGCGATCGTGCCGGGCGTCGCGCGCGGCGAATTGAGGAGGTTGACGGTCTCGTCCGCGTCGGTGCCGAGGATCGTCTGGAAGGAGGCATGGAGCGCCGTCGACAGATGGCCGCCCTCGAGGTGGAGCGTGCCGAACGGAACCGCCGTCCAGGGATAAGGCGGGACGTTGAAGACCTCCGGGATGATCATGGTGAGGCCCGGCGACAAATAGATATTGTCGGCGACGGGCTTGTAGCGGAAGCTGATCGAGGCGGACGCCGAAGCGATCAGCCGGAACGCCTCGATGCCGCTCGACTGGCCGAATTCGCCGTTCACCATGCCGGCGATGCCACGCACGATCAGCGTGTCGAAGCCTTCGCCGCCCTGCACGTCGATGCTGTTGATCCGGGTTGCGCCGTTCAGGTCGAATTCGGCCGTGTCGTTGCCGGCGCCGAGATTGACCAGGGTCGTGAAGCTGCTGTTGTTGCTGGCGTTGATCAGCTCGTAGAAATAATCGTCGCCAGCGCCGAGGCGGACGGCGCCGAGGATCGTGCCGGTGTTGATGATCCGGTCGGCATGTTCTGAGCCGGTGATGGCGGGGGTTTCGAGATAGGTGGTCGAGGTCGAGTTGGCGGCGGCGATAAGGCCGCGATTCTCGACCGTGACCCCCGGCGCGCGGATCGCGACGGCACCCGCGGCGGTGGCGGCGCTGTCCGCCGCCTTGATCTGGGCGCCGGCGAGGTTGGTGAAGGTGACGCCCGCGCCGTCGATCAGGACGGCGGGTTCGCCGACCAGCGGATCGCTGTTCTGGGACGTCGTCGAGACGATGCGGGTCGCCGGAACCCGGATGCCGCCGAAATTCTCGCTGGTGAACTCGGTCACGTGCCGGTTCTGGAAGGTGGCGAGCGTGATGTAGAGGCCGTTGCTGGTGAGCCGCATCTGGAGCGACGCGTCGGCGCCGACCTGGCGGAAAATGATGTCGTGCGTGAAGAAGGGATCGGCGGCGGCGACGATCTTAGAGAGATCCAGGCGGTCGCCGCCATTGCCGGTCTGGAAATCGGTGATGCGTACGACCGGCGTGCGGAATTGCGTCGGCGCGGGCGCGAGGAACTGGATGAGATCGCGGCCGCCGCCGAGCGTCACGACGGCGTTGACGTCCTCCTGGAAGCCGAGTTCGAGCCTGTCGTCGCCGTCGCCGGCATCGATGGTGAGATCGGAGCCCATGCCTTCGTAATGGATGATGTCGTCGCCGGTGCCGCCCGTCATGGAGACGGAGTCGCGAACGGTCGGGGTGTTCGTGCGGACGACGAACAGCACGTCGTTGCCGTCGCCGCCGTCGAGGCTGTCCATGCCCTGCGTGCGGTCTTCGAGCCGATCGTTGCCGATGCCGCCTTCGAGGACGTCCGAGCCGAGCTCGCCGTAGAGCATGTCGTCGCCGCCCTCGCCGCGGATGACGTCGTTGCCGTCGCCGCCGCGGATCGTGTCGTTGCCGTCGCCGCCGTAGATGAAGTCGCCGCCGGCGGTGCCGGTCATCGTATCGGGACCCGACGTGCCGACCAGGGGAGCGGCCGAAGCGAGGCGGAGGACCTGCGCCTTGACGTTGAGGTCGCCCGAAAGGTCGCGCTCGGCCCAGCTCAGCACGGCGTCGCCGCCGATGATGACGGCCATCGAAAGATCGAACTGGTCGCCGGCAGCGACTTCGCTGACCAGGATCGCGGAACCGATCGGCGCGCCGTCGGCGCCGTAGGACTGGACATAGACGTCGCGCGCGCCTTCCGGACCGCTCGTCCAGCCGACGAGAAAGCCGCCGCTGGGAAGGGCGACGATCGAAACGTCCGTCTGCGCGCCGGGCGCGTTTCCGGTCACGGCGATTTCGGGCCCGGCGGGGAGGCCGCTCGAATCGAAGATGCGCGCGGCGATGCCGGCGTCGCCGGCGCCGTCGACCGTCTGCCAGGCCACGGCGAAGCGGCCGCCGCCGAGCGAGGCGATGGCGGGCGCCTGAAGGGCGCCGCCGGGGCCGGACGCGATCTCCATCTCGCCGATCGCCTTGACCGGGCCGCTCGTGCTCGCCGCATAGACCTGGGCGCGGATCGCGCTTCCGGACGCATCGCCCGTGCGCCAGGCGACGACGAAGCCGCCGCTGACGAGCGGTGCGACCACCGCGTCGGTCGCCGGCAGGCTGCCGGTGCTGATGAGAAGCTCGCCGCCCGTCTTGGTGCGGGTGGCGAGAAGCTGGCCGCGGATCACGGGCGTGCCGGCGCTCTCGTCCGTCCAGACGACGACGTAGTTGTTGGCGCCGAGCGCGGCGGCGGCGCCGTCATACTGGTTGCCCGCCGTGGTCGTGTTGACCAGATATTCGCCCATATATTTGCCGCCGGCGCTGTCCAGGAACTGCGCCTTGATGCCGGTGCCGCTCGCATCGCCGCCGATGCCGCTCGCGTCCGTCCACATCGACGCGACCCAGCCGCCCGCCAGGTAGACGGCGTTCGAATCGGACTGGGCGCCGCTGGTCACCGTGTTGAGGAGCGTATTGCCGTTGATCCGGTCGTGCCGCGTCGGGTTGAACGCCTGGAGGGAGACGCCGCCGGCGCTCGGATCGGCCGCAAGGTCGGTCCAGAAGATCTGATAGGCATTGTGGGTGCCGACGACGGTCGGGTCGCCCTGCTCGCCCGCAGCCGAGAGGTTCACGCGAAACTCGCGCCCGATGCGGACGTAATTCTGCATTATCAATTCCCCAAGCGGCTCCAACGCCGCGTCCCGCAAACCGCGTCGACCCCGTAAGCATCTTCAATACCTTTGTTTTTTTAGGTCCACAAGCGGTTCCATCCGCCGGCCGTTGCCGCGCCTGCCGCTCTCCCGGAGCCGGCCCGACTCGGGCCCGGCGAGCGGCGCGCGGGCGCAGCGGTGCGGGCTTGCGGAGAAGGGTTGCCGCTACGGCATTGGCGCGCGATAAACGGGCACATGGACGACAGACGCCTCGCCCGCCTCACCGATCAGCAGCGCACCTGCCTGCGACTCGTCTCGGCCGGTCTCACGTCCAAGGAAATCGCCCCCCGCCTGGGCATCGAGCCGGGTTCCGTCGACCAGCATATCAAGGCGGCGATGCGAATCCTGGACGTCGGCGACCGGCGAACGGCGGCGCGCCGCCTTGCCGATCACGAGGGGAGAGCCACCCAGCAATTGGTATACCAGCCACCGGAGATTGCCGCCGGACCGTGGTACGACGATCAGGGGGCGTCGACCGAAAACGGGGAACGGCAGCAGCAGCACGAGGCCTCGGCCGCGTCATTGCAGGAGGAGCAGGCTCCTTTCGCAATGTCGATGACCGGAATGACCGCACTGCCGCTTCCGGTCTGGGGGACGAAACCGCATCACCTTTCCTGGGTGAAGCGGCTCGGGTGGATCGTCGCAGTGACGATCGGTCTCGCCCTCGCCTTCGGAGCCCTGGTTTCGGCGATCGAAGCGCTGGTGCGGCTCAGGACGGGCTGAACCGGTCTTCAGAACTGCAAAACCGAAGCAGACCGCGCGGCCCCTGCCGCGCGGCAGGGGAGAAGTCATGCTCAAGAACCGCCGCGACGCCGCCCGCAAGGTCGTCGAGAGCCTCTATGCCGCCGAGGCCGCGATCGACGCCGCCCTCGCCCGCGCATCCGAACTCAACACCACGCTCGTCAACGCCCGTATCGAGGCGAAGCTGTCCGCAGTCGTCGGTCAGGACGCGTTCGACGGCGCCGCCTCTGCCTTTGCGGCGCTGGCCCGCGCCCGCGCCGATATCGTCGAAACCCACAACCGGCTCGACGAGACGCGGATCCAGATCGGCCTTCGCACCTTGATGCAGGGCGACAGCGGCGGCGGGGAAAAGCCGCCGGCCATCGCCGAAGCCCGGCACCTGCGGGCTGTGGGCTGAGGCACGCCACCCGTTGCGCGCGGCGGCGTCACCTCCAGGGTTGACGCGGCCGCGCGCACCGTGCTCCGTCGCACGGTGCCCGAACTGCCGATCGTCCTCGTTCTTTGCGCATGGTCCGGCTACGCCTTGTGGAAGCGCGGCCCGGCCGAACGCGCCTCAGCGATCTTCCTGCTCTGCGCGATCGAGCTGTCGTTGACGCGGAACCTGATTTACGCGCTCCCGCTCTGCGCCTCGTGCGCTTACGCCTTCTGGCATGGCGGCGCGCCGGAGAAGCTTGTCGCTGCAGCTTTGTTCTACGCCGTCACTCTGACCCATTTCGCATGGAGCGAATGGGCCCTCTCGTACGCAGCGGTCGAGGTCGGCATTCTCGTGGTGGACGTGGCGGCGCTGCTCGCTTACGCCGCAGTGGCTCTTTTTGCCAACCGCTTCTGGCCCATCTGGTTCACCTCCCTCGGCGCGATCGCCGTGGCCGGTCACATCATCAAGATGGTCGATCCGGATCTGCCTCGCTGGGGCTACTGGTTCGCGATCGTCTTCACCAGCTACCCGATGCTGCCGATGCTCGCATTCGCCACCTGGTGCCACCGGCGACGGCTCTCCCGAAATGGCTTCGACCCCGACTGGTCGGCCTCGCTCCTGCCCGGCCGCGCAGCAGGACGCGCCGGAGCGGTCGGCTGATACGTCTTCCGCCCCTGAGGTAAACGCTTTCTTTGTCAAATTCTGCGACAGGCGTTTGCGTGTCGGAGAAGCTTACATCCCAAGTGTCTGAGCAGGCGGTCGGATGATCCGGCTGTTCAAACATTATGTGCCGCATTGGGTGCTGTGGCTCGGCGCGCTCGATTTCCTGCTTTTGATGGGCGCGGGCGAGGCGGGGTGGCTGCTTCGCGCCTGGCAGATCGGGATCGACGCCGATCCGGAAGCCGCGCGCCTCCTCAGCCTTTTCACCTTCGCGGCCGCCATCCAGCTCGCCATGCTGTCGGTCGGCATGTACCGGTCGGAAGCCCTGCTTTCGATCCGGATCGCGGTCGCGCGGCTGCTCGTCGCGGTGGCGCTCGGCATCCTGTTTTTGAGCCTCGTCTTCTTCATGCTGCCGCCGGTCGGCTTCTGGCGATCCAACCTCCTCTACGCGAGCGTGATCGCACTGGTGGCGCTTTGCGGCATCCGCGCCGTGCTCAGCCGCACGATGGGCGGCGAGCGCTTTCGCCGCCGGGTCCTCGTGCTGGGCGCCGGCGCTCGCGCGGCGCGGCTCGAGGCGTTGGCGCAGAAGGAAGGGGCGAGCTTCTGCGTCGCCGCCTTCGTCGCGATGAATGACGGGCCGGTGGCGGTGGCACGCGCCGTCAACCGCGCCGACATCGCGAACCTTCCGCAATATCTGATCCGCCACGGCACGTCGGAAGTGGTGCTGGCGCTGGAGGAAAGGCGCAACGCCCTCCCCTTGTCCGATCTCCTGCGCGCCAAAACCACGGGCGTCGAAATCAACGACCTTTCGTCCTTCCTGGAGCGCGAGACGGGCCGCGTGGACCTCGACAGCCTCAATCCGTCCTGGCTGATCTTCTCCGACGGCTTTTCGGCCGGGCGCCGCCTGTCGAGCATCGCCAAGCGCGTGTTCGACATCGCGGTGAGCTGCGCGATCCTTGTCCTGACCGCGCCGCTCATCGCGATCACCGCGATCGTCGTGAAGCTCGAAAGCCGGGGCCCCGCCTTCTTCTTCCAGCGCCGCGTCGGCCTTTACGGCGTCGCCTTCCACGTTCCGAAGCTGCGCTCGATGCGCGAGGACGCGGAAGTCGGCGGCAAGGCGGTCTGGGCGCAAAAGGACGACCCCCGCGTCACCCGCGTCGGCCATGTCATCCGTAAGCTCAGAATCGACGAACTCCCCCAGGCGTGGAGCGTCCTGAAGGGCGACATGAGCTTCGTCGGCCCGCGGCCCGAGCGCCCGCAGTTCGTCGCGGACCTGGAAGCGCGG
>DASQND010000171.1:0-7385 GCA_035645215.1 Allosphingosinicella sp. | reverse complement strand
GTGCCGGACCGGCGCGCGCGACGGCATCCTGCCCCTGCTCCTCGAGGCGCCGCTTCCCGATGGCTACGAACCGGAGCGCACGCCGGGCGAGATGTACGCCTGCATCCTCATCGCGCCAACGGGCGGCGTTGCTGCGGTGCGGCTCGCGGGCACGACAGGAGACCGTGATGTGGACAAGGATCTGGTCTCCGCCATCGGCTACGGCTGGCGCTTCGCCGCCGGGTCGAGCCGGCCCGAATGGGTGAGAGTGCGCTTCGACGCGGTCGGCGAAGAGCGGCGCGCGCCGCTCCGGCTATGACGGACGGCTCGGCCATGCGGCGCCCACTGGGTCTTCTCGGCATCCTGATCGGATCGATCCTGCCCCCGCTCGCGGTCGGCGCGTCGCCGCTGCCGTCCTGTGACGGCTGCCGGGAGCCCGACCGAGGCTTGGGCCCCTATTGCCCGGAGCTGTTTACAATGGCCATGCCGATTGCGAACTGGACGCCGACCGTGGACCCCCGCGGGCCCGGCGAGCCCGCCACCTGCCTGCCGACGGGCGAAAGCGGTGGCGGGCGGTCGCTGGTCGACGCCGCGAAGCCGCCCGGATACGATCCATATTCCGCGTGGCATCCGCTCCAGGCCTGCCTCCTCGTTTCGCGCCAGGGTGCGGTCGAGGCGGTCCGCCTCGGCGCCGTCGTCGCCGAACCGAGCCGCAGCGCGGCTTTGGCCGACGCCATGCGGGCCTGGCGTTTCGCCCCCGCGGCCTCCGGCACGTCTACCTGGGTCAGGATTCGCCTCATCGCCCGCTACGACGGCGCGACGCCGCCCGACGCCCCGCTCTAGCCCAGGATCTTGGCGATGCCGCGCGAGAGCTGGAGGGCGCCGTTGATGCGCTGCGGCGCTTCCGGCCAGTTGCGGGTGATGACGAGCTTCGAATCGGGCCGCAGGCGAGCCACGCCGTTCAGGCGCTGGACGTAGGCGAGGAGGCCCTGGAGGTCGGGAAAACTGTCATTGTGGAAGTGGACCAGCGCGCCCCTGGGCCCGACGTCGAGCTTGACGATGCAGGCGCGGCGGCAGTTCAGCTTGATCTCGATGACCTTGAGCAGGTTCTGGGTCTCCTCCGGGAGGTTGCCGAAGCGGTCGATCAGTTCGGCGGCGAAGGGCTCGATCTCGTCGGGAGTCTCGAACTCGTTCATGCGCCGGTAGAGGCCCATGCGGAGGTCGAGGTCCGGCACGTATTCGTCCGAGATCATGATGGGCGCATCGACGGTGATCTGGGGCGAAAAGCCTTCGCTGGCGCGGTCCCCGCCGCCGCCGGACTTCGCCTCCAGGATCGCCTCCTCCAGCATCGACTGGTAGAGTTCGAAGCCCACTTCCTTGATGTGGCCGGACTGCTCGTCGCCGAGCAGATTGCCGGCGCCGCGAATGTCGAGATCGTGGCTGGCGAGCTGGAAGCCCGCGCCCAATGTGTCGAGGTTGACGAGAACCTGGAGGCGCTTGTCCGCCGTCTCCGTAACCATCCGCGTCGCCGGCGTGGTGAAGTAGGCATAGGCGCGGGCCTTGGAGCGACCGACGCGGCCGCGGAGCTGATAAAGCTGGGCGAGGCCGAAGCGGTCGGCGCGGTGGATGATGAGCGTGTTCGCCGAAGGAATGTCGAGCCCGCTTTCGACGATCGTCGTCGAGAGGAGGACGTCGTATTTCCGGTCGTAAAAGGCCGACATCTTCTCCTCGACCTCGGTCGGCGACATCTGGCCGTGGGCGGTGACGGCGCGCACTTCCGGCACTTCGTCGCGGATGTACTGCTCGAGGTCGGCGAGGTCGGACACACGCGGTGCGACGAAATAGGCCTGGCCGCCGCGATAATGTTCGCGAAGCAAGGCCTCGCGAATCACCACCGGGTCCCAAGGCATGACATAGGTCCGCACCGCCAGGCGATCGACAGGCGGCGTCTGGATCACCGACAGCTCGCGCAGCCCCGACATCGCCATCTGCAGCGTGCGCGGAATGGGCGTGGCGGTCAGCGTCAGCACATGGACGTCGGCGCGCAGATTCTTGAGCCGCTCCTTGTGCGTCACGCCGAAGCGCTGCTCCTCGTCCACGATGACGAGGCCCAGATTCTTGAACTCGATGCCTTTGGCGAGGAGGGCGTGGGTCCCGACGACGATGTCGACCTGGCCGGACTGGATCGCCTCCTTCGTCTCCTTAGCCTCCTTGGCGGTGACGAGGCGCGACAGTCGCCCGATGCGCATCGGAAAGCCGCGGAACCGCTCCACGAAGGTGTTGAAGTGCTGGCGGGCGAGGAGGGTCGTCGGGCAGACAAGCGCGACTTGGTGCCCGGCCATGGCGGCGGCGAAGGCGGCACGCAAAGCGACCTCGGTCTTGCCGAAACCGACATCGCCGCAGACGAGCCGGTCCATCGGCTTGCCGGATCCGAGATCGTCGAACACGTCCGAGATGGCGCGGTCCTGGTCCTCCGTTTCCTCATAGGGGAAGCGGTCGGCGAAGGCGGCGTAGCTGGTGTCGGGCTCGATCACCGCGCCGGGGCGGGTGGCGCGTTCGGCCGCCGTCTTGATGAGCTCGCCCGCAATTTCGCGGATGCGCTCCTTCATCCGCGACTTGCGCCGCTGCCAGGCCTCGCCGCCGAGCCGGTCGAGCGGCACGTTCTCGCCGTCGCTGGAGCCGTAGCGGGAGAGGACGTCGATATTCTCGACCGGCACGTAGAGCTTGTCGCCCCCCGCATATTCGAGCGCCACGCAATCGTGCGGGCTCTTACCGACCGGAATTCGGGTCAGGCCTTCGTAGCGGCCGATGCCGTGATCGGCGTGGACGACGAGGTCGCCCTGGCTGAGCGTCGACAGCTCCGACATGAAGGCGTCGGCGGACTTCTTGCGCTTGCGCCGGCGCACCAGGCGATCGCCGAGCATGTCCTGCTCGGTGAGCACCGCGACGTCCGCGGTGGTGAAGCCGTGATCGAGGGGGATGACGGCGAGAGCGGCCTGGCCCCCCGCGGTCGCGCCAAGCGCCTCCTGCCAGGTGTCGACCTCCACGGCTTTCTTGAGGCCATGGTCGGCGAGGAGCCCCTTCAGCCGCTCGCGCGAGCCGCGGGAGTAGCTGGCGAGGACGACCTTCTTCTTCTGCCGGCGAAGCGCCGAGACATGCTCCACGACGGCTTCGTAGACGTTGGCGTTCTGCGAACGCTCCGGCGCGAAGTCGCGGGCGGCATCGACTTCGAAGTCCGCGACCACCGCACTTTCCGGCTCATGGTACGGCGTCGCCTGGTGGAGCGGCCGATCGGCGATCGTGCGCTCCCATTCCTCGCGCGAGAGGTAGAGGGTCTCGGGCTCGATCGGCCGGTAGGAGCCGACGTCGGTCGATTGGGAGCGGGCGCGGTTCTGGTGATAATCCGCGATCGCTTCGAAGCGCGCGTCGGCGGCGCCCGCCACGCCGGCGTCGCGAATGACGAGGTCGTCGTCCGCGAGATGGTCGAACAATGTGGACAGCCGCTCCTCGAAGAGCGGGAGCCAATGGTCGACACCGGCGAGGCGGCGGCTGTCGGACACGGCCTGGTAGAGCGGGTCGCCGGTCGCGGTGGCGCCGAAGCGCTCGCGGTAGCGGGAGCGGAAGCGCTTGACGCTGTGCTCGTCGAGCAGGGTCTCGGAGGCGGGGAGGAGGGTGAAGCTCTCCGCCGTCCCGATGGTCCGCTGCGTCGAGGGGTCGAAGCGGCGCACGCTCTCGATCTCGTCGCCGAAGAAGTCGAGGCGAAGGGCCTCGGTCTCGCCCGCCGGGTAGAGATCGACGAGGCCGCCGCGCACCGCGAACTCGCCGGCGTCGTGCACCGTGTCGGTCCGCACATAGCCGTTGGCGTTGAGGAGATGGGTCAGCCGCTCGAGGTCCGTCCGCTCGCCGGGCGCGAGGCGGGCGACGAGCTGGCGGATGCGGAACGGCGTCAGCGTGCGCTGCGTCGCCGCGTTGACGGTGGTGACGAGGAGCTGGGGCTTCTCCGTCTTGCGCTGGAGCGCGTGGAGCGTCGCCAGCCGCTCGGAGGTGGAGCGGAGGGAAGGGGAGCTGCGGTCGTAGGGCAGGCAATCCCAGGCCGGAAAACCGAGCACTTCCAGGTCCGGCGCGAAATAAGTGGCCGCGTCCGCGATGTGCCGCATCGCCGCTTCATCGGGCGCGATGAAGACGGCGCGGCCCCCCCCGTTCTTTTTGGCGGAGGCACGCGCAAGGTCCGCCGCGAGCCACGGCACGAAGCCGACCGGCGCGCCGGCGAGGGTCGTCGGCCTGTCGGCGCGAAGGATCGTCTGGATGTCGGTCACTTAATCGGCGTGCTTGATGTAATCGAGTTTCCGAAGCTCAGCCATCATCGCTCCGGCGAAGCGCTCCGGCGGCGCGGCGGTTCCGAGCGCCCAGGCCATGATGTCGACGTCCTGTTCCTCGAGCAGCGCCTCGAACCAGGCGGTCTCGGCCTCGTCCCAGCTTTGCCCGTGCGCGTCGAAGAACCCGCCGATCATCAGGTCCGCTTCCCGCACCCCGCGATGCCAGGCGCGAAATTTCAGGCGGCGAAGGCGAGTCTCGCGGTCCAGCGTAAGCTCCATGCGGAAAAGGCCGCACGGGAAAATCCGGGCGGCGTCAGCGGGCATGTAGGCGCTCGCCGGCTCCGTTTGAAGCGCGGAGTTCAGAGGTTCAGCGCGGGTCCGCCGGATAGCGCGCGCTCATCCAGGCCGCGCTCACGGGGAGGCCGACGCTGGCGACCGGCCCGCCGCCGCAGTGGCGGCGGATTGCACGGACGCCCGGCTCGTCCTCCGCGGCCGCGGGATAGCCGCCATAGGTTACGGGCTCGCCGATCCGGGCGCCGCGCACCTCGCCCCCGTCGAGCCCGTAGACGGCGAGAAAGCCATCACCGTCCCGGTGAAGCCGCGCCGAACGCGCGAATAGGGCGAAGGGGCCGCTCCGCCCGCCGACTCGAAAGCAGCCGTCGACGAGCAGGATGCGCCCTCCGCGCGCACCGGTCAGGATGATGCCGGGCTCCCGGTCGGCGCGGGGAAAGGCGCGCACGAACGGCGCGGCGTCCGCGGCAAGGGAGGCGCTGTCGTCAAACGGTGCTTCGAAGACGAGCTTCACCGGCGGCCGCGGCTCGGGCCAGCCCTCACGCGCGGCGATCTCGCGATACTCGCGCTCGGTCACGCCCGTGTGGATTCGCACTTCACCGGCGAAGGGATCGGCCTCGGCCATGTTGCCGAGGCGGTGCGGGCGGAACCGCTCCAGCCATTGCTCGAGCAGCGGCCGCAGCTCGCTTGCCGGAATGCCGCCCTCGGCCGCGGCGAAGCGCGGATCGGAGGTGAAGCGGGCGAGCGTCGCGGCGGCATCGCGGCGGAACTGGAAGATGTAGCGCGGCTTGGGATCGCGCACGATGCGCGCGTCGATGAAATTGCCCCGAGCCTCGCGGCCGAGACGCTCGCGCAGCGCCTGGGCGGCGCGGGCAGTCTCCTCGTCCGGATTCATCCGCGCTTCCGCTTCGGCGAGCGAAATGCCCTGCTCCCGCGCGATGCGCTCCGTTTCCTGCTCGCCGCGGGGGACGGGCGCGGGAAGGGTGGCAGGCGGCGCGTCGAGGATCGTTGCGAAGCCGGATGGCTCGATGGCGCGCCTGTGGGCGGCAGGGGGCGCACGGCCTCGGCCCCGATGGCGCTCGACGCGGACGGCGCCTCGCCGGCGGTGGCGCAGGCGGAGAGGAGGAGAAGGCTGAGGATCGCAGGTCGCATGAGCGCTCAACGCGCGGCGACGCCGGCTCTATCCAAGGATTGTCGCGCCCGCCGCCCCGCCTTACCAACGCCCCGATGCGCCCCGAAATCCTCAATCCCCTGTTCGCCGAAGTGGAGGTGCTGAAGGGCGTCGGGCCCGGGCTCGCCAAGCCGCTGAAGCGCCTCGGGCTGGAGCGGGTGGTGGACGTGCTCTTTCATCTGCCGGTGAGCTGGGTGGAGCGCAAACGGGTCGACACCCTCGACATGGCGGATGCCGGCGGGCACGTCACCGTCGAGGTGACGCCGGTCAACTACCGGCAAAGCGGCGGACGCGGGCCGATGCGGGTGCAGGCGACGGACCGCGCGGGCAATTACGTCAGCCTCGTTTATTTCAACAATCCGGCCTGGGCGCGAAAGCAGCTTCCGATCGGAGAGCCCCGCGTCGTTTCCGGGCGGATGGAGATGTACGGGCAGGAGCTGCAGATGGTCCATCCGGACTACGTGCTCGCGCCCGGCGAAGCGGCCGACCTGCCCGACCGCGAGCCGGTCTATCCGCTCTCCGAAGGTCTCACCAACCGGCGGCTCGGCGACTTTGCCGGCCAGGCGCTGGCGCGCGTCCCCGAACTCGGCGAGTGGATCGAGCCGAGCCTCCTCGACCGGCGCGGCTGGACGGCGTGGGCGGACGCGCTGTCGATGGCGCATCGCGGCATGCGCTCGGCGGCGGCGAAGGAGCGGCTCGCTTATGACGAGGTGTTCGCGAACCAGCTTGCGCTCATGCTGGTCAAGGCAAACTCCCGCAAGCGCCGCGGCGTGCCGCTCAAGGGCGACGGGCGCCTCCGCGATGCGCTCAAGCTCCCTTACTCTCCCACAGGCGCGCAGCAGCGTGCGGTGCGCGAGATCGAAGGCGATCTCCAGCAGGAAACGCCGATGCTCCGCCTCCTCCAGGGCGACGTCGGGTCCGGCAAGACTTTGGTCGCGCTAATGGCGATGCTGACGGCTGTGGAAGCGGGCACCCAGGCCGCCCTGCTCGCGCCGACGGAAATCCTCTCCCGCCAGCATTACGACACGCTCTCCCGTCAGCTCGCCGGCCTCCCAGTGAACGTCGCAATCCTGACTGGGCGCGAGAAGGGAAGGGTGCGCGAAGCGACTTTGATGGGCCTTGCCGACGGCTCCATCGACATCCTCGTCGGCACCCACGCCATCTTCCAGCAGGCGGTCCAGTATCGCCGCCTCGGCCTCGCCGTCGTCGACGAGCAGCACCGCTTCGGAGTCGCCCAGCGCATGATGCTGGCGCAGAAAGCCGAAAAGCCGCCGCACCTCCTCGTCATGACGGCCACGCCTATCCCGCGTACGCTGACGCTCACCCATTATGGCGAAATGGACGTCTCGCGGCTCGACGAAATGCCCCCCGGACGACAGCCGATCGAGACGCGCGTGCTGAGCCTCGAGCGCCTTCCGGAAGTCGTCGACGCGCTCGCCCGCCACATGTCCGGCGGCGGCCAGGCTTACTGGGTCTGCCCGCTCGTCGAGGAAAGCGAAGCCTCCGACCAGGCCGCCGCCGAGGAGCGCGCGCAGGTCCTCCGCTTGCGCTTCGGCGAAAAGGTCGGCCTCGTCCACGGCCGGATGAAGGGCCCGGAAAAGGACGAAGTCATGGCCGCTTTCTCGCAA
>DASQND010000170.1:0-2969 GCA_035645215.1 Allosphingosinicella sp. | reverse complement strand
TTCCCCAGAAGCCGGCGGCGGGCGGGCGCAGGATGCCGCCCGCAATCGTCACGCCGCCCGTGCGATCCTCACGGAGCCAGGCGGGGCCGTCAAGGTCGACGAAGTCGGACAGCGCCGCGACGTGCAGCGCTGGCGCGATCGAAAGCGACGAACTCACCATGCAGCCGGTCATGAGGCCGAGCCCCCGCGCGCGGGCCGCGTGGGCGAGTTCGAGCGCGGCAGTGAGGCCGCCTGCCTTGTCGAGCTTCACGTTCACCGCCTGGTAGCGGCGGGCGACGATGTCGAGATCGGCCGCGACGTGGACGGATTCGTCCGCACAAATGGGGATGGGCGGCTGGAAGCCCTCCAGCCATTCGTCCTCGCCGGCGGGCACAGGCTGTTCGAGGAGCGCCGCCTTCACTTCGAGAAGCACGGCCTGCATCCGCTCGACAAGGCTACGGTCCCAGCTTTCGTTCGGATCGACGATCAGCTCGGCCTGCGGCGCGGCGGCGCGGACGGCGCGGATCTGCGCGGCGGGGTCGTTCGCGTCGACCTTCACCTTCAGCACCGGCACCTCCGCGATGGCGGCGGCGGCCGCGGCCATGGCATCGGGCGTGTCGATGACGATCGTGAGCGCCGTCGGCACCGGCGGGGGCTGCGCATGGCCGATCAGCGCGGCGACCGAGTGGCCGGAGAGGCGCGCTTCGAGGTCCCACAAGGCGCAGTCGAGCGCGTTGCGCGCCGCGCCGGCGGGAAGGACGAAAGCGAGATCGGCCCTGCTGCCGCCCTGCTCAATCAGCGGGCGGAACTCCTCGATCGCGGCGAGCGCGCTTTCGATCGTCTCGCCGTAGCGGGCGTACGGCACGGCCTCGCCGCGCCCGGCGGCGCCGCGTTCCTCGATCGTCACCGTCACCACGTCCGCCGCGACCTTGCTACCGCGGGCGATCCGGAACGGGTGGGTCAGCGCGAAGCGGTCGTGCTGCGCGCGGAGGGTTCGTGACATAGGATCCGATCGATGATGGGTTCGACGCCGAAGGCGTGTGGGTCGGTGCAGGGGAGCCCCAGCCGGGCGGCGGTCTCGCCGCAGAGGCGGCGGGCCGCGTCGGGCTCCATGGCCGAGGTGTTGAGGCAGACGCCGACCGCGCGGACGTCCGGGCTGGTCAGCCGCGCCGCTTCCAGGTTCGCGGCGAGGCATTCGGCGAGCCCGGGCAGCATGCGCCCCGGTATGCCGCGCATGTGTTCGCGCCCCGGCTCGTGGCAAAGCACCAGGGCCTCGGCCTGCGCGCCGTGGAGGAGGCCGAGCGAGACTCCGGCGAAGGAGGGGTGGAAGAGCGAGCCCTGGCCTTCGATCACGTCCCACCCGCCGTCGTGGCGCGCCGGGGCGAGCTGCTCGACCGCGCCCGAGATGAAATCGGCGACCACCGCATCGACGGCAACTCCGGCGCCCGCGATGAGGATGCCGGTCTGCCCGGTGGCGCGGAAGTCGGCGGCGGCGCCGCGTGCGCGCAGGCCCTCGGCGAGGGCGATGGAGGCGTACATCTTGCCGACCGAGCAGTCGGTGCCGACGGTGAGCAGGCGCCGGCCCGCCCTTGGGTACCCGTTGCCGACGGCGAGATCGGCGGGCGGATCGCGCACGTCGAAGAGGCTGAGCCCCCGCGCTTCGGCGAGCGCGGCGAGGCGCGGCTCGTCGCGGAGGCGGTGGTGGAGGCCCGAGGCCACGTTCATGCCGGCTTCGAGCGCCGCCGCGGCGTCCTCGACGAGGTCCGGGCTGAGCTTGCCGCCCGCGCCGGCAATGCCGAGGATCAGGGTCCGCGCCCCCGCCGCCGCCGCTTCGGCCATGCTCATCCGCGGAAAGCCGAGCGTCAGCGGACACTCGTCGTGGCAGAATTCTCCGATGCAATCGGCCGGCCTGAAAGTCGCCACGCCCCGCGACGTCTTGATCGCCAGAGGGTCGGCGCTGCGGCCGAGATAGAGGAGGAAGGGTGCCGGGATCATTTCGGGTCGAAGGTAGCCACGCGCTCCGGCCGCGGGCGCATAATCATGACGCGCCGCGCCATAGCCCAGCGCTATGGAGCATCGAGCACGCGCTTCAGCGTCTTCAGGAACTCGGTGGCCAGCGCGCCGAGCGGGCGGTTCAAGAGGTACATGGCGTGGATGTCGAAGGTGATGCGAGGCTTCAGCGACCGCATCGACAGGCCCGGCTTCATGCAGGCCTGCGCCGTGAAGCTGTCCACCACCGTCGTGCCGACGCCATGCTGAACAAGCGCGCCCGCGATGTAAAAGGTCCGCGCCGAGACGACCTCGTCGAGCTCGACGCCGAGCCGGTCGAGCTCCTGGGTGAAGATGCGGCCGGTGGGGCCGCTCGCAGCGAGGCTGATGAAGCGCTGCCCCTGGAGGCGCTGCAGCTCGACGCAGGGCGGCGCGTCCGGCATGTCCTGCTCGCGGTAGAGGACGACGAGCTCGCCTTCGCCCAGCCACATCTGGCCGATCGGCGCGGAGGGCGGGACTTCGTAGGCGACGGCGATGTCGGTCTCCCGCTCGTGGAGCTTGCGGAGGAGATCGTCGTGGTGGACGGTCTGGAGATCGAACTTCACGTCGGCATGGCTGCGCAGGAAGCGCGACACCGCGGTGGGCACCGCATCGAGCGCGAGCGAGGGGAGGGCGGAGACGCGCAGGGTTCCGCCGGTGCCGCGCTTCAAGTTCCGCCCCGCCTCCCGAAGCGCATGGACGCGGTCCTGGATTTCCCGCACTTCGACGAACAGGGTATGCGCGTCCTGCGTGGGGACGAGGCCGCCGTTGGTGCGCTGGAAGAGCTGGAAGCCGAGCAGGGTTTCGGCGTGGCGCAGCATCTTCGAAACGGAAGGCTGCGACACGTTCAGCGCCCGCGCCGCCGCGCTCACCGAGCCGTTCACGTAGACGGCGTGGAAGATTTCGATGTGGCGCAGGTTCATGCGCGGACTCTTCCAGCTTTGCCGCAGCTCCGCAATGGA
>DASQND010000169.1:0-2974 GCA_035645215.1 Allosphingosinicella sp. | reverse complement strand
GCTCGAATCGACGACTTCGACGCGGGGCGAGCGGGTCTTGACGTAATGGCCGCCGCGGCCGCGCTCGAAGCGGGTGCGCACGACGCTGAGGCTCCCGAAATCGCCGATATAGATGCTGTGGGCGCAGCTTCCGTTTTCCGGGCACACGCCGAGGCCGGAGAAGGTCGACTGCTCGATCCGGATGGCGCTTGCCGGATCGTCGTGGGTGAGGATGCCCTGCTCGGAATCGCGGAACAGGCTTTCGCTGACGACGAGGTTGCCGGCCTGGAGGCGGATGCCGGCGCCGTTCCGGTCAGGCACCGCGATGTTCTGGAAGACGAGCCCTTCGATCCGCGCCTCGCGGCCGGAGAGGACGAGGGCCGCCTTGCCGGCGCAGGCGACGCCGTCGAAGATCGCCGTGCCCGGCTCGCGCGCGGCGTAGCGGATGCTGCCCGCATTCTGGGCGGCGCACATCCGGTAGGTGCCGGGCGCGATTTGAATTGTCCCGGTGCCCTCGCCGATCGCATCGACCGCTTCCTGGAGGGTGGCGAAGCCGCGGCCGCTCCCCTCGACGGTGAAGGGCCCGCCCGAGCGCTGCGCGGTGGCGGCGGAGGCGAGAAGGGCGAGCGCGAGTGCTGCGGCGGGAGCTTTCCTCATGGTGGCGAGGTGGGCGCGCCGCGCCGCGCTGTCGAGGCGGGAAGAGGGTTAACGCGAAGGGTGGCCCGAAGCGGGACGGGCGGGCACGAAAGCTTCCCGCGTTCAGCCCTTCGGCGGCGGCTTTGGGGCGGGCGGAGGCGTCTTCGCCGGCTCCTCGTACAGCTTCGGCAGGTCTTCTTCGCGGTCCACGACGGGCGGCACCGGCACCATCCGGACCTGCGGAGCCGGCGGGAGGCCGCCCACGATGACGGCCATTGGCGGCACGGGCGGCGGCGCCTGCCGCGCGGCCGCGGCGCCTGGCGCGGCAATGGCCGCGGCGACCATCGCGGCCCGGGCGGCGTGCCGCAGCGGGATCGAATAGGAGACGCAGACTTCGTCCGTGCACGCGGCGAGGAAGGCGAGTCGTTCGCCGTCGCTCATGGCGGTGAGATCGAAGACCTGACGGTCGCACATGCGGCAATGGTCCCCGTCCATGACGGCGGCGAGATCGCTCTTATAGGGGCAGGGGCTGCTGATCTTCGGGAAGAGGGGCATGGCGGACTCTCCTGATGTCAGGTGATAATATCACATGAGGCAGAGAGTGGCAAATGTCCGTGCACGCCGGGATAACGGTCTCGGTCAGTCGAGATTTGGCCGCAGCCAGCGTTCGGCCTGCTCTAGCGGCACGTCCCTGCGCACTGCATAGTCTTCGAGCTGGTCGCGCCCGATCCTTGCCACGCCGAAATACTGGCTGTCGCGGTGGCCGAAGTAGAAGCCGGAGACGGCGGACGTCGGCCACATGGCGAAGCTTTCGGTGAGCGTCACGCCCGCGGGCTCGCCGCCGAGCATCTCGAAGAGCACCGGCTTCAGGCTGTGGTCCGGGCAGGCGGGATAGCCGGGCGCCGGGCGGATGCCCTGATAGGTTTCACGGATCAGCTCGGCATTGGTGATATGCTCGTCGGCATAGCCCCAGACGCTGTTGCGGACATGGGCGTGGAGGCGCTCGGCAAAGGCTTCGGCGAGGCGGTCGGCCAGCGCCTTGAGGAGAATGTCCGAATAATCGTCATTCTCCGCCTTGAAGCGGGCGAGGTGCGGCTCGAGGCCGTGGATGCCGACGGCGAAGCCGCCGATCCAGTCCTCGCCCGCCGGATCGATGAAGTCGGCGAGGCTCATGTTCGGGCGGCCTTCCCTTTTCTTCACCTGCTGGCGGAGGAAGGGGATGCGGGTCTCTTCGTTGGAGGCGAGGACGAGGACGTCGTCGCCTTCCCGGCGGCAGCGCCAGAGGCCGACGGTGCCGCGCGGCTTCAGCCAATGCTCGGCGATGATCCGGTCGAGCATCGCCTGCGCGTCGGCGAACAAAGCGGTGGCGCTTTCGCCGACGACCGGGTCCTGGAGGATGGCGGGATAATTGCCGGCCAGCTCCCAGGCGCGGAAGAAGGGCGTCCAGTCGATGACGGTGCGAAGGTCGCGCAGCGGCCAGTCGCCGAAATTCTGCACGCCCGGGTGGAGCGGCGCCGGCGGCTTGCCGGCGGGATCGTAGGCAAAGGCGTTGGCGCGGGCTTCGGCGATCGGCGCGAGTTCGCTGTGGCCGCGGCCGGCGCGGGTCTGGCGGACCTGCTCATATTCCTCCTTGGTCTTCTGGACCATCGGCTCCTTCTGCGTGTCGGAGACGAGCGAGGAGGCGACGCCGACGGCGCGGCTCGCGTCGAGGACGTGGAGGACGGGCCCGTCATAGGCGGGATCGATGCGGAGCGCCGTGTGGACCTTGGAGGTGGTCGCGCCGCCGATCAGGAGCGGCATCGCCATGCCGGCGCGGCCCATCTCCTCGGCGACCGTCACCATCTCGTCGAGCGACGGGGTGATCAGGCCGGAGAGGCCGATCATGTCCGCCTTGTTGTCGACGGCGGAGGCGAGGATGGTCTGCCAGGGGACCATGACGCCGAGATCGATCACTTCGAAGCCGTTGCACTGGAGAACGACGCCGACGATGTTCTTGCCGATGTCGTGGACGTCGCCCTTGACGGTCGCCATGACGATCCGGCCCTTGCCGGCCGTGGCGCCGCACCGCTCCTTTTCCTCCTCGATATAGGGGATGAGGTGGGCGACCGCTTTCTTCATCACGCGGGCGGATTTGACGACCTGCGGCAGGAACATCTTGCCCGATCCGAACAGGTCGCCGACGACGTTCATGCCGTCCATCAGCGGCCCTTCGATCACATGGATCGGGCGCTCGGCGACGAGGCGGGCTTCCTCCGTATCCTCGACGACCCAGGCGTCGATGCCCTTGACGAGAGCATGCTCCAGCCGCTTCGAGACGGGCCAGCCGCGCCATTCCGCTTCGGCCTTTTCGCGCACCGGA
>DASQND010000168.1:0-14755 GCA_035645215.1 Allosphingosinicella sp. | reverse complement strand
CGTCAGCTACCGCGACGCGATCCCGGATGATGCCGAAGCGCTTGCCCAGCTCGGCCGCGCCACCTTCGTCGAAACCTTCGGCCACCTCTACACGCCGGAAAACCTCGCCGCCTTTCTCGAAAGCCACAGCCCCGAGCGCTGGCGGGCGGAGCTTGCCGACCCCGCCTTCGCGGTGCGGCTCGCCGAGGAGGAAGGCCGCGCCGTCGCCTACGCCAAGATCGCCCCGCCGACGCTCCCGTTCGAGACCGAGCGCCGCGCCGCGGAGCTTCGCCAATTCTACGTGCTCGGCCCCTGGCAGGGCCGCGGCATTTCGACTGAGCTCATGGCCTGGGCGATCGGCGAAGCGCGCCGCCGCGAGGCGGAGGAGCTCTATTTGTCCGTCTTCATCGACAATCACCGTGCGCGGCGCTTCTACGCGCGCTACGGTTTCGAGCAGGTCGGGACCTACGATTTCATGGTCGGCAGCCACGCCGATCTCGACCTGGTGATGCGGCTCGATCTGGAGAATGCGCGTGCCGATTGACGTCTTCAAAGCCGGCGCACTCTCGGGCGTGCGCCACGGCTTCCTCGGCCGGCGCGGCGGCGTTTCGGAAGGCGTCTGCGCCGGGCTCAACGTCGGCTGGGGCTCGGGCGACGATCCGGAAAAAGTCGCAGAGAATCGCCGCCGCGCGGTCGTAGCGGTGGCGCCCAGGGCGCGGCTGGTGACGGTGCATCAGGTCCACAGCGGCATCGCCCTGCCCGCAACGGAGCCCTGGCCCGACGGCGCGCGCCCGCATGCCGACGCCGTCGTCACGGATCGCCCCGGCTTGGTCCTTGGCATCCTCACCGCCGATTGCGCGCCGATCCTGCTCGCCGACGCGGAGGCGGGCGTCGTCGGCGCCGTCCATGCCGGCTGGAAGGGCGCCTTCTCCGGAGTCGTCGAAGCCACGGTCGAGGAGATGGAAAAGCTCGGCGCCTCCCGCGACCGCATCGCCGCCGCCGTCGGTCCCTGCATCGCGCGGCGCTCCTACGAGGTGGACGAAGCCTTCCTCCGCCGCTTCGCCGAAGCGGAGCCCGAGAACGAACGCTTCTTCACCTCAGGCCGCGAAGGGCATTGGCAGTTCGATCTCGAAGGCTTCGTCCTGTCCCGCCTCGCCGGCGCCGGCCTCGGCCGGGTCGAAGCGCTCGGCCAGGACACGTACTCGCAGCCGGACGTGTTCTATTCCTACCGCCGCTCCACGCACCGCAGCGAACCAACCTACGGGCGGCAGATCGCATTGATCGCATTGCCGAGCTGATTGCCCCACCCGCAAATCGCGAAAGCCCATTCGTCCCGAGCAGCCGTCGAGCGAAGTCGAGACGGCGGGTCGAGGGACAGGTCGGAGCCAGGTCCCTCGACACGGGCTCTCGATACGGGCTTCGCCCTACTCGATCCCTGCTCGGGACGAACGGAGGGCTGTGAGCCGCCAGACCTCGTTCCGGCCGCTTCGCTACCTCAGAAAGCCAGCCCAATCCCATCCGCCCGCACATCGGACGCCGCGCCGTAGACAAGCTCGCCGCCGCTTTCCCGCCGCTCGACGCAGGAATAGCGGCCGAAGCCGCCGTCGGACGGACCGAGGCGCCAGCCCATGTGGGCGAGCGCGACCTTGGTCCGGTCCGGGACGCCGGTTTCGAGCCTGAGCAGGCCGGTGCCGCCGATCGTCTTGTCGTCCTCGCCCATCGATTCGGACGAGCCTTCATGGTGCCAGCGCGGGGAATCGCCCGCCTCCTGCGCATCGAGGCCGTAATCGACCCGGTTGAGGATCACCTGCGCCTGCCCCTGCGGCTGCATGTCGCCGCCCATGACTCCAAACGACAGCCACGGCTTGCCCTCCCGAGTCGCGAAGCCGGGGATGATCGTCTGGAAGGGCCGCTTGCCGGGCGCGTAGACGTTGGGGTGCCCGTCCTGCAGCGTGAAGAGCTGGCCGCGGTCGTGGAGCATGAAGCCCAATCCGTCCGGCACCAGGCCCGAGCCCATGCCGCGGAAGTTGGACTGGATGAGCGAGACCATCATGCCGTGCCGGTCGGCGACGCTGAAATAGGTCGTGTCGCCCTGCGACGGCGCCTGACCCGGGCGCACGTCCGGGTTGATCCGGTCCGGCCGGATCAGCCGCGCGCGCTCCGCCGCATAGTCCTTCGAGACCAGCCATTCGCTCGGCAGGCGGGAGAAGTTGGGGTCGCCATAATAGCGGGCGCGGTCCTCATAGGCGAGGCGCTTGGCTTCGGCCTGGAGGTGGATCGAAAGCGGCGTCTGAAAGCCCGCTTCCTTCATGTCGAAGCGCTCCAGCATGTTCAGCATCTGGAGCGTCGCGATGCCCTGCGTGTTCGCGCCGATCGCGTGAACGGTGACGCCGCGATAGGTGGTGGCGAGCGGCTCCGACCATTCGCTCTGGTGGGCGGCGAGATCGGCGCGGGTCATCCAGCCGCCGATGCGCCGGAAATAGGCTTCGATGGTGCGCGCGATCCCGCCCTCGTAGAAAGCGTCGCGCCCGCCTGCGGCGATGGCGCGGTAGGTGCGGGCGAGGTCGGGGTTGCGGAAGATCTCGCCGGCCCGGGCGCGGTCGCCCGAAGCGTAGGTCGCCTGCGCGTTGGCGATCTCCTCGATGCCCATGTTGGGGCGCGCATAGTTCGCCATCGCCCGGTTCATGTAATAAGCGACGACCGGCGACAGCGGCACGCCGCCTTCGGCATACGCGATGGCCGGCTCGAACAATTCGCGCCAGCGGAGGCGCCCGTAGCGCTGGTGCATGCGCCACCAGGCGTCGACCGTGCCGGGCACCGTCACCGTCACGGCGCCGTAGTTTGGAAGCACGCCGTTCCGGGCGCGGGAGCGGACGGTCTCAAGGCTGAGCCCGCGCGGCGACTTGCCGGAGCCGGCGATGCCGACCACGCGGCGCGCGGCCGGGTCCCAGAGCATGGCGTAAAGATCGCCGCCGATGCCGTTCGCGGTCGGCTCGAGGAAGCCCAGGGCCGCGTTGATCGCGATCGCCGCGTCGACCGCCGATCCGCCCTTCTTCAATATCTCGATCCCCGCCAGCGTGCCGAGCGGATGCGAGGAGGCCGCGGCGCCGTTGCGGCCGAACACTTCCGAGCGGGTGGCGAAGCTCGCCCCGACCGGCCGGTCTCCCGCTTCGACGTCCGGATAGAATTCCGTTCCGGGCAGGGCCGGGCTGAGCGGCGGCGCGGCGCCCGCCTGCTGCGCGGCGGCGGTGCGGGCGAGGCCGAAGCCGGCGGCGGCGAGCGGCACGGCGGCAAGGAAGGTGCGTCTCTTCACTTACTCTCTCCCATCTTTTCAAAGGCCCTAGCAGCACATGACGCGCTCTGGCATCACCCCTCGCCATGGCGGGGGAAGAAAAAGCGTCGCGCACGTCCGAGCATGTCGGCCTGGTCGCTGGGCTGGCGCTGTTCGCGCTGATGCTCGCCTTGCCGGCGCCCGCGGGCATGCCGCTCCCCGCCTGGCAGACCAGCGCCATCGTCGCCTTGATGGCGACGTGGTGGATGACGCAGGCGCTCCCCCTCACCGCCACCGCGCTCGTGCCTTTTCTCGCCTTTCCGCTGCTCGGGATCATGGGCGCCAACGACACGGCGGCATCCTATTATTCGCCGATCCTGTTCCTCGTCCTGGGCGGCGCGATCATCGCGCTGGCGATCGAGCGGACGGGGCTCCACCGCCGCCTCGCGCTCGCCATCGTCAAGCGCGGCGGGAGCACGCCCGCGGCCATGCTCTTCGCCTTCATGGCGGCGACCGCGATCCTGAGCTTCATCGTCTCCAACACCGCGACGACCTTGATCATGATCCCGATCGCCGTCGCGGTGCTCAAGGGCGCGCGCGTGCCGGAGGGCCACACCGACGGCTTCGCCGGCGCGCTCGCCATGGGCATCGCCTTCGCCGCCTCGATCGGCGGTCTCGGCACGCTCGTCGGCTCCCCGACCAACGCCATCGCGGCGGGGATCATCGAGCGCGCGGTGGGCCTGCGCATCGATTTCCTCACCTGGGCGATGTACGGCATCCCGCTCGTCGCCCTCGCGATCCCGCTCTGCTGGTTCATCCTGATGAAGGTCCAGCGCGTCCAGGCGACCGACTTCGATCCCGCCGACGCGCTCGCCGGCATCGGCGAATGCGGCACCTGGTCCGTGGCCGAGAAGCGCCTCGTGCCGCTCGTCGCCGCCGTCGTCGCCTTCTGGATCGCGCTCCCGTTCCTGACGCCTTTCCTCCCGCGCGACAGCCTGACCGACGGCACCATCGCCGTCGCCGGCGCGCTGCTCCTCTTCATCATTCCGGACGGGACGGGCCGGGCGATCCTCAACTGGGACGAGGCGAACCGCGCGCCGTGGGGCGTGATCATGATGTTCGGCGGCGGCCTCGCCCTCGCCGCGGGCATCGGTGCGTCCGGGCTCGCCGAGTGGCTCGGCGTGGCGTTGCAACCGCTAAGGGCGGTCCACCCGCTGGTGGTCGTTTGCGTGCTCGTCGCGCTCGTCATCCTGATCACCGAGTTCGCGTCGAACGTGGCGGCGGCGAGCGGCATCATTCCGGTCGTCGCCGGAATCATCACCGCGACCGGCATCGATCCCATCCTCCTCGCCCTCCCCGCCGCCTGGGCGGCGAGCTGGGGCTTCATGCTCCCCTCCGGCACCGGCCCCAACGCCATCGCCTGGGCCACCGGGCACATCGCCCTGCCGCGCATGCTCAAGGCGGGGATGATCCTCGATCTCGCCGGCGTGCCTTTGATGGTCGGCGTCGTCTGGATCATCGCCTCGCTTCTGGGCTAGGGGCCGTCCTCACCCACTCCGTTCGCCCTGAGCTTGTCGAAGGGCTGTCCTTCTTTGCGGAAGGGGAGAAGGGAAAGGACGGGGCTTCGACAAGCTCAGCCCGAACGGATTTTGAGGATGATCTGACATGCACAGCGAAGACGAATCCGACCTGACCGGCGCCGCCCCGCGCCGCCGCCCGAAGCCGAGCGTGCTCGAAGTGGGCGGGCGCAGATTGAAGCCCTCCACCCTGATGATGGGCCACGGCTTCGATCCCGCGCTTTCGGAAGGCTCCCTGAAGCCGCCGATCTTCTTGACCTCCACCTTCGTCTTCGAGAATGCGGCGGCCGGCAAGCGCCACTTCGAAGGCGTGACGGGCAAGCGTCCGGGCGGCTCCGAGGGCCTCGTCTATTCGCGCTTCAACGGCCCGAACCAGGAGATCCTCGAGGACCGCCTCGGCCTTTGGGAGAATGCCGAGGACGCATTGAGCTTCTCCTCGGGCATGTCCGCGATCGCGACCCTGCTGCTGACCTTCGTGCAGCCCGGCGACGTCATCGTCCATTCGGGCCCGCTCTACGCCGCGACCGAGACCCTGATCGGCCGCATTCTCGGCCGCTTCGGGGTCAAGTGGCTCGATTTCCCGGCCGGCGCCGAGCGCTCGGAGATCGAAAAGGTGCTCGAGCAGGCGAAGTCGATGGGCCGCGTGCCGCTCATCTATCTCGAAAGTCCGGCCAACCCGACCAACGCCCTTGTCGACGTCCAGGCCGTCGCCGCCGCGCGCAACGCCTTGTTCGGCGAAGAGGAGCGTCCGCCGATCGCCATCGACAACACCTTCCTCGGCCCGCTCTGGCACCATCCGCTGGACCACGGCGCGGACCTCAGCATCTATTCGCTGACCAAATATGCCGGCGGCCATTCCGATCTCGTCGCTGGCGGCGTGGTCGGCGCCAAGGAGTTCATCACGCCCATCCGGATGATGAGGAACACGATCGGCACGATCACCGATCCCAACACCGCCTGGATGCTGCTGCGCTCCCTGGAAACGCTGGAGCTGCGCATGACCCGCGCCGGCGAGAATGCGGCCAAGGTCTGCGAAATGCTCCGCCAGCATCCCAAGGTGGAGAGCGTCGGCTATCTCGGCTTCCTCGAAGGCGGCAGCGATGCGCGCCAGGCGGACATCTACCGCCGCCACTGCAAGGGCGCGGGATCGACCTTCTCGCTTTACTTGAAGGGCGGGGAGAAGGAGGCGTTCGCGTTCCTCGATTCGCTCAAGATCGCCCATCTCGCCGTCAGCCTGGGCGGGACGGAAACGCTGGCGAGCGCGCCGGCGGCGATGACCCACCTGTCGGTGCCGGACGAGCGCAAGCAGGCGCTCGGCATCACCGACAATCTGGTGCGAATCTCGATCGGCGTCGAGGATCCGGGCGATCTCATCGCCGATTTCGAACAGGCGCTGGAAGCGGTCTGAGGCGCGGCGCCTCGACCGGCGCGGAGAAGAGGCGAGGGTCCCGACAGGGACTCAGCAGGACCCTCGCCTCCCCCTTCTCCCGCCGCTGTGAAAGCGGGAGAGAGACCGTCAGTGCCCGCGGAAGCGAGAGGGGGGGTCTCGCCCGGCAAAGTCCCTGCGTGACGGTTCGGATCTGAGCGTTCGAGTGCACGGGCGCAGCAACGCCGACAGCCGTGACTTTCCTTGTGCCAGTCCCAAGCCGCTTTCGCATCAGTAACGAGTCGACGCGTACGCGCTTCGGCGCGCTTCGTCAAAAATTTATTCACGTGCGATGAACAATCAACGTCTGCTTTACACAGAATTTACAGGGTAAATCCCGCGTTTAACCTCGCGGCGGCCGCGCGGCCTTGCGGTCGCTCCAATCCACCACTTCCCAGCCTTCGCTTTTCGCCAGCCGGACGAGGCGGCTGTGCGCATTGGCGGCGACGGCTTCGTCGGCCCAGCGGTGGACATGGTGGTCGCTATGGTGGTCCGAATAGAAGCGGATATGGACGGCGTCGCGCTCCAGCCCCTCGCGCTGCAGCCAGGCTTCGATCATGTCGAGCTTGCCGAGACCGTAGCAATTGGCGCCGTCGATCCGCGCCACGACCCGGCCTTTCGAATCGCGCATCGTATCGGTCGCGATCACGTCGTCGAAGCCGAGGCGCCTGGCGATGGCCGCGGCGTAGAGCCGGTAGGAGGCCGTCGCCATGACGAGCCGCCGCCCCGCCGCGCGGTCCTCGGCGATGCTCAGCAACGCGCCGGGCATGATGTTGGTCTCGATCTGCCGCGCGGCGAAGCTTTCGACCACCGGCTCCAGCCGCTCGGGCGCGACGCCGCGGCCGATGAGCAGCAGGTAGTTCCATTCCTTGAGCCGCCCGCGGCCCACCAGCTTCATGCCGTAGGCGAGGAGCGAGAGGCCGACGAGGGGCAGGAGGAGCATCCGCCACGGCGCCAGGGCGCGGCAGGCGTGGAGCAGGAACGGCGTATAGGTCGCCTTCCTGGTGATCGTCTTGTCCATGTCGTAAATGGCGAGCGATTGCTTCATGCGTCCGCGGCAAGCATAGGGACGTAGCTAAAGTCCACCCTTCGCGCGCATGCGCGCGCTTGCCGCCGCCCTCCTTTTCGAGCAGTGTCCGCTTCCGACATGAATATCATGCCCGATTTCAGCCAGTCCATGGAGGGCGACCGCTGCGTCCTGCGCTTCAGCGGGAATCTGACGCTTGCGCGCATCCGCAAGGTCACCGAGCGGATGAACGACATCAAGGGGACGACGGGGCTCGTCGCCGACATCTCCAACGTCGACCGGATGGACACGGTCGGCGCCTGGCTCATCTACAAGCTGTCGCGCGACCGCGGCGCCGAAGTGGTCGGCGCGAGCGAGGACCACGCCTCGCTCCTCGAGCAGGTCGCCAAGGCCGACAAGCCGGTCAAGGTCCGCCGCGACCGGACGCCCGCCTTCACCCGCGTCCTCATGCAGATGGGCGAAGCGACGGCGGGAGTCGGCCGCACGCTCTACGGCCTGCTCGGATTCTTCGGCGGGCTGCTCGTGGCGCTGTGGAGCGTCATCACGCATCCGCGCCGCTTCCGCCTCAACGCCGTCGTCCAGCATTTCGAGCAGGTCGGAGTCCACGCGCTCGTCATCATCGGCCTGATGAGCTTCCTCGTCGGCATCGTCATCGCGCAGCAGGGCGCGGTGCAGCTTCGCCAGTTCGGCGCCGAAGTGTTCACGATCAACCTGGTCGGCCGCTCCGCGATCAAGGAGCTCGGCATCCTCATGACCGCGATCATGGTCGCCGGCCGCTCCGGCTCCGCCTTCGCCGCGCAGATCGGATCGATGAAGCTCTCCGAAGAGGTCGACGCGATGCGCACCATCGGCGTCTCGCCGATGGAGGCGCTCGTCCTCCCCCGCGTCCTCGCGACCGTGCTCCTCATGCCGGTGCTCGGCTTCTACGCGTCGGTCTTCGCGGTCATCGGCGGCGGCATCTTCTGCTGGCTCGATCTCGGCATCCCGCCCGTCACCTTCGTCCAGCGCCTGCGCGAAGTCGTTCCGATGACCGATCTCTGGCAGATGCTGATCAAGGCGCCCGTCTTCGGCCTCATTATCGCCATGGCGGGCTGCTTTCAGGGGCTGCAGGTGGAAGGCAGCGCCGAAAGCGTCGGCCTTCGCACCACGGCGGCCGTCGTCCAGGCGATCTTCCTCGTCATCGTCCTCGACGCGTTCTTCGCCGTCTTCTTCACTTCGATCGGATGGCTGTGAGCGACCTCCCCACCAACAGCGACCAGCCCGCCGCCGCGCCCGCTCCGGCTGTCGACGACGACGACGCGCCGCCGCCGGCGAACAAGCGCGGGCCGATCATCCAGGTGCGCGGCCTCAAGAACGCGTTCGGCAAGCAGGCGGTGCACGAAGGCCTCGACCTCGAGGTCCGCCGCGGCGAGATCCTGGGCGTGGTCGGCGGATCGGGCACCGGCAAGTCGGTGCTGATGCGCTCGATCATCGGCCTCCAGACGCCCGTCGAGGGCGAGGTCACCGTGTTCGACGAGCCGATGATCGGCCGGCCGGAGGAAGAAGCCAAGCACGTCCGCCGCCGCTGGGGCATCCTCTTCCAGGGCGGCGCGCTCTTTTCGACGCTGACCGTCGCCGAGAACGTGCAGGTCCCGATCCGCGAATATTTCCCGCATCTCGACGAGACGCTGATGGACGAGATCGCGGCCTACAAGATCGTCATGTCCGGGCTTCCCGCCGACGCCGGCGCCAAATTCCCGTCCGAGCTTTCGGGCGGCATGAGGAAGCGCGCCGGCATCGCCCGCGCCCTCGCGCTCGATCCCGAGCTCCTGTTCCTCGACGAGCCGACCGCGGGGCTCGATCCGATCGGCGCCGCCGCCTTCGACGAGCTCATCAACGAGCTTCGCGATGCGCTGGGCCTCACCGTCTTCCTCATCACCCACGATCTCGACACGCTGTACGCGATCTGCGACCGCGTGGCGGTGCTCGCCGACAAGAAGGTGGTGGCGATCGGAACGATTCCGGAATTACTGGCTTTGGATCACGCGTGGATCCAGGAATATTTCCGGGGCCCGCGCGGGCGCGCCGCCGCGACGGTGGACAAGAGGGAAAGAGCTAGCGCCTGATGGAAACCCGTTCGAACCATATCCTCGTCGGCGGTGTCGTGCTGGCCCTGCTCGCCGCGCTCGTCGTCTTCATCGTCTGGCTGAGCCAGGTGTCGGGCGACAAGCAGCAGGAATATGACATCTTCTTCCGCCAGTCGGTCGAAGGCCTCGCGAAGGGCACCGCCGTCACCTATAACGGCGTTCCCGTGGGGCAGATCGAAGCGATCGACCTCGAGGAGCGCAATCCCGAATTCGTCCGCATCCGCGTGGGCGTGCGCGCCAACACGCCGATCCTCCAGGGCACCACCGCCACCATCCGCGGCGTCGGCTTTACCGGCCTCTCGCAGATCCAGCTCAACCCGCCGGCGCTCCAGGCGCGGCAGGCGCGGCCGCCGGCCATCGCCTGCCCGGCGGAAAACGCCGCGTCGGTCTGCCCCTACGGCGTGCCCGTCATTCCGACGCGCCCCGGCGCCTTCGGCCAGATCCTCAACACCGCGCCGGAATTGCTCGAACGCATATCGACGCTGACCGACCGGCTGACCCAGCTCCTTTCCGACCGCAACCAGGAGTCGATCGCCGGAATCCTCGCCAATACCGAGGAGATCAGCCGCTCGCTCGCCGAACGCTCGCCCGAAATCGCGGCGACGCTCGCCGAAGCGCGCATCTCGATCCGCCAGGCCGGCGAAGCCGCCGAGCGGGCGGGCCGCCTGATGAGCTCCACCGAGCGTCTGGTGAACGACGAGGGACAGCCGCTCGTCCGCGACCTCCGCATCACGATCCGCGCCGCCGAGCAGACCATGGAAAATCTGAACGGCGTGCTCGCCGAGGCGCGGCCGGGCGTCAACGCCTTCACCAACCAGACCCTGCCGCAGGTCGGCGAGCTGATCCTCGACCTGCGCGAAACCTCCGAAAGCCTCCGCGCGATCACCACAAGGATCGAGCGGCAGGGCATCGGCGGCATCATCGGCGGCCCGAAGCTGCCCGACTATCGAGGAAGACGGAACAAGCAATGACGATCCGGACCCTTCTCGCCGCCGCCGCGGCCCTCGCCCTAGCCGCCTGCTTCGGCGGCAGCGCGCCCAGCGAACTGCTGACGCTGAAGGCGGACCAGACCCGCGCCGTCGGCACCCAGCGCACCGCCGGCCCCGGCGACGCGCTCACCGTCGCCGAGCCCACCGTCCCGGTCGCGCTCCAGACCAACCGCGTTCCCGTCTACGTCCAGCCGCAGACCATCCAGTATCTGCGCAAAGCCTTCTGGGCGGACGATCCCGCCGAGCTCTTCCGCGCCGTCGTCTCCGAGACGATCGCCGCGCGCACCGGCCGCGTCGTCCTCGATCCCGGCCAGTTCAGCGCCGAACCCGGCACGCGCCTCGCCGGCCAGCTCATGATGTTCGGCCTCGACGCCGACCGGATGGAAGCCGTCGCCGTCTACGACGCCGTGCTCCAGCGCGGCCGCACCTCCGTCGTCACCCAGCGCTTCGAAGCCCGCGTCCCCGTCGCCGTCGCCGACGCCGCGACAGTCGCGCCCGCCCTCAACCAGGCCGCCAACCAGATCGCCGAACAAGTCGCCGCGTGGGTCGGCGGCGGCGGGAGCTGACCTCGCTCCGCTGACCCGTCAGCGCGCCGGCCTCGACGCGCACGATCCAATCGCTCTTGCAGTCGGTGTAGGCGTGGCTGTCGTCGGGGTGGAGCGCGGCGCAGCGGGCTTTTTCCCGCTCATACGTGGCCGCGGCGGCCGGGTTCGCGCGTAGGTAGTCGCGAAAGGCAAGGTGCCGCCGGATCGCGGCATCGCCGGCGGCGAAGCAGTGGAGCTGGGCCCGCCGCACGCCGCTCCTGGGATCGACGAGGGTGCAGTAGCGCCGCCCCGGCATCCCGTTCTCGCCGCGCCAGACGAAACCGAGCGCTTCGAGCGCCGGCCGCGCCGCGTCGAGCGCATCGAGGCTGGTGCCGACGGCGAGCAGATCGATGACCGGCTTCGCGGAAATGCAGGGGATGGCGGTCGACCCGACATGATGGACGGCAAGACCCGCCGCGCGTTCGATCCGCGCCGCATGCTCCGCCGCCTCCTCCGCCCACTCCGGATCGTGCGCGACGAGCCTGACTGGAATCGGCGGAAGCACGCCGGCGCTCAGCCCAGGCTTTTCGACGCCTGCTCCAGAACGTCCTTCGACAATCCCGGCGTGCCGACGATCCGCTCCAGCTCGGCGCGCATCATGGCGGCGCGTGCTTCGTCGAAGCGGCGCCAGCGGCCGAGCGGGGGGACGAGGCGGGCGGCGGTCTGCGGGTTGATGCGGTCGGCGGCGAGGATCATTTCGGCGAGAAAGCGGTAGCCGCGGCCCGACGGCTCGTGGAGCGCGCGCTGGTTGGCGGCAAAGGCGCCGACGAGGGCGCGCAGGCGATTGGGGTTGCGGATGGTGAAGTCGGGATGCTCGGCCAAGGCCGCGACGCGATCCGGCGTGTCGTCGCGCAGCGACAGGGCCTGCGCTGTGAACCATTTGTCGAGCACCAGCCCGTCGTGCCGGTGGCGCTCGTAAAAGGCTTCGATCACCGCCTCCCGCTCCGCCGAGTCGCCGTTCACCAGCACGCCGAGCGCGCCCTGGCGGTCGGTCATGTTATCGGCTTCGTCGAACTGGCGCCTGGCGAGCGCGGCGGCATCGGGCGCGCCGGATGCGTCGATGTAGCTCAATGCCACGGTGCGGAGCCGCCGCGCGCCCTTCGCGGCGGGCGAATATTCGTAGCGGTTGGCGGCGTGCGCGGCATAGGCGGAGCGCCACATCGTCTCCAATTCGGCGCCGAGATCGCGGCGCAGGGCCTGGCGGGCGCGGTGCACTTTTTCCGGATCGACGAGGTCGAGCTGGTCGCCGACGAAGCTTTCGCTGGGGAGAAGGACCGCTTCGGCGACGAAGGCGGGGTCGAGAGTCTCGTCGGCCAGCGTCTCGCGCACGGCTTCGATGACGGCGCCGTGATCCGCCTCGCGCTCTTCGATTGCGGCGCGAAGCGTCCCCAACATCAATTGCTGCATGGCTTCGTAGCGGGCGAAGGGATCGTCGTCGTGGGCCGAGAGGAAGGCGAGGTCGGCGTCGCTGCGGTCGGTCTCGACGATTACGGGCGCCGAGAAGCCGCGGTTGACCGACAGGACCGGCCGCTCGCCAATGCCGTCGAAGACGATCTCCTTCGACTGCTCTTCGAGAAGGACGAGCTGCTCGTCGATCTTGTCGCCGCTCGTTTCGCCGAAGAGAGCGATGCGCAGCGGGATCGGCATCGGCTTCTTGTCGCTCTGGCCGGGCGTCGGCGGCACCTGCTGTTCGAGCCGCAGCCGGGCGCGGCCGGTGCCCGCTTCGTGGGCGAGGCCGGCGCGGACCCGCGGCGTCCCCGCCTGCGAATACCAGAGGCGGAAGTGCGTCAGGTCGGCGCCGGACGCGTCCTCCATCGCCCGCACGAAATCCTCGCAGGTGACGGCCTGGCCGTCGTGCCGCTCGAAATAGAGGTCGCTTCCCTTGCGGAAGGTCTCGGCGCCGAGCAGCGTGTGGAGCATCCGGATGAGCTCGGCGCCCTTGTTGTAGACGGTCGCCGTGTAGAAGTTCGAAATCTCCTGGTAGCTGTCGGGGCGAACGGGATGTGCGAGCGGGCCGCCGTCCTCGGGGAACTGGGCGGCGCGAAGGGTGCGCACGTCCTCGATCCTCTTGACGCTCTCGGAGCCCTGGTCGGCGGAGAATTGCTGGTCGCGAAAGACGGTGAAGCCTTCCTTCAGCGAAAGCTGGAACCAGTCGCGGCAGGTCACCCGGTTGCCGGACCAGTTGTGGAAATATTCGTGGGCGACGACGCCGGCGACCGCGTCGTAATCCGCGTCGGTCGCGGTTTCGGCGTCGGCGAGGACGTAGCGCGAGTTGAATATGTTGAGGCCCTTATTCTCCATCGCGCCGAAGTTGAAATCGGCGACGGCGACGATGTTGAAGACGTCGAGATCGTACTCGCGGCCGTAGACCGCCTCGTCCCACTTCATCGAGGCCTTGAGCGCCTCCATCGCATGCTCGGTCTTTGGAAGGTCGCCGTCGCGCACATAGATGCCGAGTTCGACGGTGCGGCCGGAGCGGGTGACGAAGCTGTCCCGGTTGGCGACGAGATTGCCGGCGACGAGCGCGAACAGGTAGCAGGGCTTGGGGAAGGGGTCGTGCCACTCGGCCCAATGGCGGCCGCCTTCGAGGTCGCCGCCGCCGACGCGGTCGCCGTTCGAGAGCAGGACCGGATAGAGCTCCTTCTCCGCGGTCAATTTGACTCGAAAGCGGGTGAGGACGTCCGGCCGGTCCGGGAAGGGCGTGATCCGGCGAAAGCCCTCGGCCTCGCACTGGGTGCAGAGGATCCCGCCCGATTCGTAGAGGCCCATGAGCTGCGTGTTCGCGCGCGGAGAGAGTTCGACTTCCGTTTCGACCATCGCGCTGTCGCCGGCGAGCGCGACCAAGATCGCATCGCCCTCCCCGGTCCACCGCGCATCGGCGCCGTCGACCCGGACGGCGCGGATCGTCAGAGCTTCGGCGTCGAGCCGCAGCGGCGCGCCCTCAAGGCCGTTCCGCTCCACCTGCATGACCGAGCGAACCACCGTCCGCTCCGCGTCCAGCGCGAACTCCAGCGCGATGTCCGTGACCAGCCAGTCCGGCGGGCGATAGTCTTCGCGGCGGACGGTGGTCGAAGGGGCGGCGGGAGCGTTCTGGGCATCGAGCATCCGCGGCATCTAGGTGCGCGGCAGGGCCGGCGCAATCGCGCCGCGATGGCGCGAGGCGCCGCAAAGGTGTATCTTCGCCGCGGGGCAGGGGGAGGTATTCGATGAAGCCGAGTCGCAGGCTCAGCCGACGTTCGTTCATGGCCGCGGTCGCAGGGGCGGCGGGCGCAATGGCCGCGGGCACGGCCGCAGCGGTCCAGCGCAGCGACAACGACATCGGCCCGCGCGCCGATCCGCCCAACCGCGGCACCCGCTCCGGCCTGTCCGATGTGGACCGTGCCGACCGCCCGGGCCGCGGCACGATGTCCGGCATCACCGACACGGACGCCGCCGACCAGCCCGGGCGCGGCCGCCGCTGCAACGACGCGGACCCCGCCGATCCGAACGTCCGCGGCGCCCGGCGCTGCTGACACGCGCCGCCCCCGACATTTGTCGGAATTTACGCCGCTCGGTCGCTGCGGCATCGTCGTTCCCGCTGCCGCCGTGTGTGCGAAGGGAAGAGCGATGAAGGTCACCCGGAAACTCAGCCGCCGCTCCTTCCTCGGCCAGGTCGCCGGCGGCGCCGCGGCCGGCGGCGCGTTTCTCGTCGTCGGAGCCGCGCCGGCGGGCGCCGGCCAGAGCGATTCGGACAGCGGGCGCAACGCGGACCCGGTCGGCCGCGGGCGCGGGCGCGG
>DASQND010000167.1:0-1688 GCA_035645215.1 Allosphingosinicella sp. | reverse complement strand
GCTGTTCGAAAGCGACTCGTTGAAGCCGATGTCCGCCGCGACACGCGTGGCGAAGCGGTCGAACCCGCCCGAAACGAGCAGGCACCAGGCCCCGTTGGCTCGCATCGTCTGGACGAGGGCGTCGGCGCCCGGCGTGATCCGCACCCGCTCCTCCCGGCAAAGGTCGATCACCTCCTCGTTGAGGCCGCTCAGCAGCGCGACGCGGGCTTCCAGCGCCGCTTCGAACGCGAGTTCACCGCGCATCGCCCGCTCGGTCACTTCGGCGATCTCCGCCCGGAGTCCCGCATAATCCGCGAGTTCGTCGATGCACTCGACGGTGATCATCGTCGAATCCATGTCCGCGACGAGGACCGGGCGGCGGCGCAGGTCCTCGCGCTGGACGACGACGTCGGCATGCGGGAACGTCGCGAGCAGCGCCTGCTCCACGCCGTCCGGCGACGGCACACGCACGTCGAAGGCGCTCGCCTCCTCGATCCACTGCGCGCCCGTGGGCTCGAGGCCGGCGCCGCGCGCGGCGTCATCGGCGGCTGAAATATCGCCGCGCGTCAGCCGATCCGCTGCTATCACGCTCGCAATGAACAAGGATCCGCCCTTTCCGCCGCCTGTGGCGCTCATCGCAGGACCAACAGCGAGCGGCAAGTCGGCACTGGCGCTTGCACTCGCCGAGCGGCGGAACGGGACCATCGTCAACGCCGACAGCGCCCAAATTTACAAGGACTTGAGAGTCGTCACTGCAAGACCCTCTCAGGAAGACGAAGCGCGGGTGCCGCACCGCCTCTACGGAACGCGCGACGCGGCCGAGCCATGCTCGGCGGCGGAGTGGGCCGCGGACGCGAAGCGTGAGATCGCGGTCGCGCACGCGGCGAAGCGTCTGCCGATCCTCGCCGGCGGCACCGGCCTCTACAT
The DNA here is from genome assembly GCA_035645215.1 of Allosphingosinicella sp. Lineage (GTDB taxonomy): Bacteria > Pseudomonadota > Alphaproteobacteria > Sphingomonadales > Sphingomonadaceae > Allosphingosinicella. The sequence goes on along the minus strand of DASQND010000167.1, from coordinate 782 downwards.
CCGAACGCTGCTCGACGGCATCGCGCCGGTGCCGGAGATCCACCCCGCAATCCGCGCGGAAGTCCGGGCGCTGCCCGTCGCCGACGCTTACGCTGCCCTTTCGGCCGAGGATGCGGAGGCGGCAGCGCGGCTCCGGCCCTCCGACACCACGCGCGTGGCACGGGCGCTCGAAGTGGTGCGGTCGACCGGCCGCCCCCTCGCCGAGTGGCAGAAGGAGCGGACGGGCGGCATCGGCGGGAGCGTCTCGCTCGTTCCGCTGGTGCTCCTTCCGCCCCGCGACTGGCTGGGCGCCCGCTGCGACGAGCGTTTCCGGAATATGATGTCTGAAGAGGGGCTTGCAGAGGTTCGTTCGCTCTTGGCGCGAAATCTCGACCCGATGCTTCCGGCCATGCGCGCGATCGGCGTCCGCGAAATCGCGGCGTTTCTGCGCGGCGAGACGACGCGCGATCGGGCGCTGGAGCTCGGCCGAATCGCGACCCGCCAATATGCCAAGCGCCAGTACACCTGGTTCTCGCGCCAGCCGCCGGCGCACTGGCCGCTCTTCACGGCGCCGCTCGATTGCGCCGGGATCGAACTTGCCCTAGCCGATCTCGATGCGCGTCTACCGTGATGAAGATGCCGATCCGGAGCTGATCCGGGCGCGGCGCGTGGCCGTGATCGGCTACGGCAACCAGGGCCGCGCCCAGGCGCTGAACCTGCGCGACAGCGGCGTTCCCGTCGTCATCGGTCTCCCCGAGGAGTCGAAGAGCCGCGCCCGCGCCGCCGGGGACGGCTTTGACGTC
>DASQND010000166.1:0-20261 GCA_035645215.1 Allosphingosinicella sp. | reverse complement strand
TCGCCTTGCTCGGCATGTGGCTCGCCGGGCTCTTCGCCTTGTTCGCTTATGCGGTCGGCTCCTTCTTCTGGGCGCAGCGCTGGGTGCATGCCGCTCCGGTCCCGCCGCAGAGTGCCGAGGACGATCAGGATTAGCGGCGATTTAACCTTGCCCGCTTAGGTAGCGAAGGATGTCCGACCTGGGGCGAGAGAGGCGCGAGAGCCAAAGCGACGCCGCACGGCTGCTGTTGGCGGCCGCGCGCGAGCGTTTCGCCGTGGCTTCGGCCGATCTGCTCCTTCCCGAAGGGTCCCGCCTCACCGAATGGCAGCGCGTCACCGCCGCGTCGCTCCTCACCCGCCTCGTCGGCGGCATCGAGGACAGCCTCCGCGCCGCGCTCGCCGAGCATTTCCGGACCGAGGAGGGGCTGCACGCCGCCCTTTCCTCCGCCCACGTCCCCATCGCCCTGCCGATCCTCGAGCGCGCCTCGGTCCTGCGCGACGCCGAGCTCGGCACCATCCTCGTCCGCCGCGTCGAGGAGCACCGCTTCTGGAAAGCCTATGCGGCGGGCGGCAACGACGAATATCTCCTGGAGCTGATCCGCGATCCCGATCCCGACGTCGTCGCCGAAGCGATGGACCTCGTCACCGCCCGCAGCCGCCGCTTCGACCGCTTCCAGGAGCCGGTGATGGGCCGGGTCGAGCTTCCCGCCGATCTCCAGCACCGCCTGGTCTGGCTCGTCGCCGCGGCGCTTCGCCATTACATCGTCCAGCAGCACCGGATCGCCGCCGTCGACGGCGCGATCGAGCAGGCCGCCTCCGCGCTCCTCGCCGGATACGATGAAGGCGACGGCTTCGAAGCCCGCGCCATGCGCCTGGCCCGCCGCCTCCATCGCGCCGGGCGCCTCAACGGCGCGCTCCTCGCCCGCCTGCTCGGCGAAGGCGCGCTGCCGCTCTTCGTCGCCGGTGCCGCCGCGCTCGCGTCCCTCGATTATGCCGCAGCCTGGGAAGTCCTTTCCGACCCGCGCGGACGCGGCCCCGCTTTGCTCCTCCGCGCCGCCGGCACTGCCCGGCCGGACGCCGCGGCGATCCTCCTGCTCCTGAACGCTCACGGCCGCCTTTTCTCCGGCTCGGAAGCCGATGCGACCGAAGCGCAGCTTGAGCTCTTCGACGGGGTGGACGAGGATGACGCCCGTGACGTGCTCAGGCTCTGGCAGGCGGACCCCGGCTACCGCGCTTCGGTGGCGCGCCTCTCGACCCGCACCCGTCCTCCGGCGGAAGCGGCATGAGCGGCGGCGCGGCCATGGCTGAGCCCAGGCCAGTCCTCGGCCGCGTCGACGCCGACGGCCGCCTGGTCTCGGCCGATCCGGCTTTGCTCGCCCTCCACCGCCGCGCGGGCGGGAGGGAAGGGGGCGTCCTCGCCGTTCCGCAGATCGCCGCGCTCGCCCGCCTCGCGCGCCGGCTCGGCATCGCCATCTCCCGCGCCGCCATCGCCGCCGACGGCGACCGCGATCTCGATCTCTGGGTTCGCGCCGAACCGCAGGGCCGCGACGTCGCGCTCGCGATCACCGGCTGGACCGAACGCGCCGCCGCATCCTCGTCTTCGCCCGACGCCCGCGGCACCGAGCGCGAGGCCGATTTCCTCCGCGCCGCCGCCGACTGGATGTGGGAAACGGACGAAAGCCTCCGCCTCACCAGCCTGTCCGCCGGTGCCGCCGCCGCCATCGGCCGCGCGCCCGGCGAGATGATCGGCAAGCAGCTGACCCGCCTCTTCCGCTTCCGCGAAAGCGCCGACGGCTCGCTCCCCATCCTCTCCGCGCTTGCCGAGCAGTCGCGCTTCGAAGGCCAGGCCGCCGAGCTCAGGACCGGCTCCCACGCCCGCTACGCGCTCTCCGGCGTTCCCCTGATCGACGGCATGGGGCGCTTCGCCGGCTTCCGCGGCTCGGCCTCCACCGTCCGCGCGCAGCCCGCCGGCCTCCCGGCGAACGACGACGGCGGCGGCTGGCCCGCGGACCTCCCCGCCGGCAAGCCCGCCTTCGGCGAACGGCTCGACAAGGCTCTCCGCCTCCCGCTCGATCAGATCATCTTCAATGCCGAGACCATCAGCGCCCAGCCGGACGGGCCGCTGCAGACCGACTACGCCTCCTACGCCTGCGACATCGCCGCCGCCGCGCGCCATCTCCTCGCCCTCGTCGACGACCTCGTCGATCTCCAGGCGATCGAGCGGCCGGACTATGCGCCCGACGTCGAGCCGATGGATCTGGCCGACGTCGCCCGCCGCGCCGCCGGCCTGCTTGCCGTCCGCGCCGCAGACCGCAAGGTCCGGATCGACCGCCCGGGCGAGGACGAGCGTCTGCCCGTCACCGGCGAATTCAAGCGCTCGCTCCAGGTCATGATGAACCTCATCGCCAATGCGGTGCGCTACACGCCCGAAGGGGGCGCCGTCTGGATCCGGACGGAAGAAGAAGGGGATTTCGCCTCGATCGTCGTCGCCGACCAGGGGAAGGGCATCGCGCCGGAAGACCAGTCCCGCATCTTCGACAAGTTCGAACGCGTCGATCCCAACGAGCCCGGCGGCACCGGCCTCGGCCTCTACATCGCGAGGCGCCTGGCACGCGCCATGGGTGGCGACATCACCGTCGAAAGCGCCCCGGGGCAAGGGGCAAGGTTCACCTTCACCCTGCCGCGCCGCACGTCCTAGTCGCCCAGGTCGCACCAAAACGGTGCGGTCGCTCGCTTGACGGCGGGGCCCTCCCTCATGCACATTCGCCCGCTGCCTGTACCTGCGTAGCCGCTTGCAGACTCTCGGTTGAAACGGAGACGATCATGCTCACCTACGCCCTTCGGCTCGCCACGCGCTATGACGGCATGGTGATCGCCAGCTTCCCGGACGTTCCCGAAGCGATCGGCTGCGGCCGCGACGACGAGGAAGCGTGCGAGGAAGGGCTGAAGGCGCTCGAGGCCGCGCTCGAAGCCTACGAAGCCGCCGGCGAGCCGCTCCCGCTCCCGCGCGCGGCCGGCTCGACCAAGGTCACGACGCTGCGCTTCTCGGCCGAGCACGAACCCGTCGCCGCTTAAGCCGCCGCGGCCTGCGCCGCGATCCCGTACGATCTGAGCCGCGCCTCGTGATCGAAGATCTGAGACACGATCATCAGCTCGTCGGCGCCCGTCCGCTCCCCGAACGCACGCATCTGCCGCTCCACCGTTTCCGGCGATCCGATCGCTGAGCATGACAGAGCGTCGTCGAGCATCGCCTTCGCCTGGGGCGGCAGCGTCTCCGCATAGCCGGCGACGGGCGGCTGCAGCTTGCCCGCCCGCCCGGTGCGCAGCGCCACGAAGGCCTGCTGAACCGACGTGGCGAGAAGCTGGGCCTCCTCGTCCGTGTCCGCCGCGAACACGTTGAAGCCGAGCATCACATAAGGCTCGGCGAGCTGCGCCGACGGGCGGAAGCTCGACCGGTAGACATGCACCGCATCCATCATCGCCGCGGGCGCGAAGTGCGACGCGAATGCGTAGGGCAGCCCGAGCATCGCCGCGAGCTGCGCCCCGAACAGGCTGGATCCCAGGATCCAGAAATCGACCTCCTGGCCCTCGCCTGGGATCGCCCGAACCTTCCGCTCCGGATCGTGCCGGAAATAATCCATCAGCTCGACGACATCGCGCGGGAACTGGTTTTCGTCCGACGCAAGGTTGCGGCGCAGCGCATAGGCGGCCGCGCGGTCGGTGCCCGGCGCGCGGCCGAGCCCCAGGTCGATCCGCCCCGGAAAGAGCGCGTCGAGCGTCCCGAACTGTTCGGCGATCACCAAGGGCGCGTGGTTCGGGAGCATGATCCCGCCCGCGCCGATCCGGATCGTCTCCGTTCCCGCGCCGACAAAGGCGAGCGCCGTCGCCGTCGCGGCGCTGGCGATGCCCGGCATCGAATGATGCTCCGCCATCCAGAAGCGGCGATAGCCGAGCCGCTCGGCACGGCGGGCGAGATCGAGGGCGTTGCGCAGCGCCCGCCCGGCGTCGGAGCCTTCGGCGATGGGCGCGAGATCGAGGACGGAAAGCGGTATCATGACGCGGCACATGGTGCCCGCGCCCCGCTGTTGCTAGTGGCGCGCCCGTGCAGGAAGAGAGCAAAACCCGAAGCCGCCGTCTCTGGCGCGGCGAAGCCCGCGCGACTCTGGCGCTCGCCTGGCCGCTCATCCTCACCAACGTCGCCCAGTCGCTGATCCACGCGACCGACGTCGTCCTCCTCGGCTGGGCCGGCCCCCGAACGCTCGCCGCCGCGACGCTCGGCATCAACGTCTACTTCGCATTCCTGATTTTCGGCATGGGCCTCATGACCGCCGCCGCGCCGATGCTGGCGCAGGAGCTTGGCGCGCGGCGCCACAGCGTCCGCGACGTCCGCCGTACCGTCCGCCAGGCGATGTGGGCCGCGGTGGCGCTCATGGTCCCCGTCTGGGCGATCATGTGGAACACCAGGGTCCTGCTCATCGCAATCGGGCAGGATCCGGAACTCGCCCTCGATGCGCAGACCTTCGTGCGTGCGCTCATGTGGGGCATGCTTCCCTATCTCTTCTACCTGGTGCTGCGCGCCTTCATCTCGGCTCTCGAGCGGCCGGTCTGGTCGCTCACGGTCGGCCTCGTCGCAGTGGCCTACAACGCGCTCATCAACTACGCCCTCATCTTCGGGAAGTTCGGGCTTCCCGCTCTCGGCCTTCAGGGCGCCGGCATCGGCAGTGCGAGCGCCAGCCTCTTCATGTTCATGGGCCTCGCCGCGGTCGTCATGCTCGACAGGAAGTTCCGCCGTTACCGCCTGTTCGGCCGTTTCTGGCGCCCGGACTGGGAGCGCTTCCGCGAAATATGGCGCATCGGCCTCCCGATCGCGATCACGCTCGGCCTCGAGATCACCGTCTTCAACGCCGCCGTCTTCCTGATGGGAATCCTCGGCGCGGAGTCGCTCGCGGCCCACGCCGTCGCCATCCAGATCGCGTCGCTCACCTTCATGGTCCCGCTCGGACTCGCCCAGGCGGTGACGGTCCGCGTCGGCCTCGCCAAGGGCCGGCAGGACCCGGAAGGCATCGCCCGCGCCGGCTGGACCGCCTTCGCCTTGTCCGTCGGCTTCATGAGCCTCATGGCTTTGCTCATGATCTCGTCGCCGGCGAGCCTGGTCGGCATCTTCCTCGATCCCGCCGATCCGGCGAGCGCCGCCGTCTCCCGCCTCGCCATCTCATTCCTGTTCGTCGCCGCGCTCTTCCAGATCTTCGACGGCGCGCAGGTGGTGGGCGCCGGAATGCTGCGCGGCCTCTCCGACACGCGGGTGCCGATGGCCTATGCGCTGCTCGGCTATTGGGGCGTCGGGCTCGGCAGCGGCGTGGCGCTCGGCTTCGGCCTCGGCTGGGGCGGCGTCGGCATCTGGACCGGCCTGGCCATCGGCCTCGCCTCGGTCTCGGTGCTGATGATCGGGCGCTGGATGCGCCGCGAAAGGCTCGGACTTACTGGTTGATCCCTGCAAGACATTGAACCGTAGGCAGGGCGCGTTCGTTACGGCCCGGAACCCAGGAGCCATTCGAATGACCAGACAGATCGCCGTCACCCTCTGCCTCGCCGCCTCGCTCGCCGGCTGCGCCATGGGCGGCGGCGGCCGCGAGCGCCCGGAGCGCGGGTCGGAAGAGCCGGAATTCGTCGGCCGCTCGCTCGACGTGGTGGCGGCGAACGGGCAGACGACCGTGCTCCGCTTCCGCCGCGACGGGGTCGTCACCGCGCGGTTCAACGATCGCGAAACCGAAGGCCAGTGGAGCCTCCGCCCGCGCGAGCTCTGCTTCACCTGGCGGCAGACGTTTCGCGAATGCTGGCCCTATACGCAGCGCTTCCGCCAAGGCCGGCCGGTTCAGATCACCAGCGACCGAGGCAACGTGGTGCGCGTGACGATGCGCTAGTCCACAGGCCGGAGGCGCCGGAGTCGGCCGGATGCGGCTATTCCGCAGCCGTCGTCCCGCCCGGCCGGGCCGCTGCGACTTCGGCATATCCGCCGCAATATCTCGTTCCCGGTCGGCCGCCGAGCACTTGCGCGCCGCAATAGTCCTTCGCGCGCATCACTACGTCGCGAAGAACCAGCACGCGACCGCTGCGGAGCTCCACCGTAAGATGGCCGTCGGGACCAATCATGACGAAGGCCGTCGATAAGGTCCGCCGTCCCTCGGCCTCGGCGGGCGAGTCCGCCGGCAGAGCCGGGGGAGAATTCTCCGCAGACACCGGCTCCGGGCTCGGCCCGAAAGCGGCCTGCCGCGGGTCACCGCCGCCCGGCGCAGCCGCACCGGCAGCGCCCGCACCAGCGCCCGCGGGACCTGCGTCACCTGGACTGCGGACGGTGGATGCTGGAGCCGGACTCGGGATGGGCATTGCGGCTTCCTCAGGCGATTGAGTGCAGGCGGCGAGCGGTAGCAAAATGCCGGCCGCCGCGCACAGCGCAGGTTTGAATACGCCGTCAACAAGCGATCCGAGACCAGGAGGCCCCGAACGGCCGAGGCTCCTGCCGGCGAATCGCCGCCGCGGCAGGGCCGGGATCGGGCGCTGACGATCCTCTAACATTTTCAACGACTTGCCGTTCGGGCTCGATTCCATCGTGAGCACCCGCCCTAACTAGTTCCTCGACTCGGCGTCGATCTGCCTCGCTTCGTCCCGTTCCCGCGAGCCCGCACCCAGGGGCCGGACCGCGCCGCTTGACCAGTGTAAACTTTCCGTAAATACGCGAGCGACTTAGCGCCGTCACCGGTACGACAGGCACCGCTTTTTCTGCGGAGCACGACCTTTGCCGCCGCGCTACACACAGGGGGGAACATCAATGAGCACTTCCGAACTCAGCAACAACGCGGGCGCCGGCGATCTGGTTCCTGGCTCCTCGGACCCCCTGAGCGAAGTTGCTCACGTGACGATCGTCGAGGGCTGCGGCTGCGCCGCCTGCCAGAGCTTCCGTGAAGCCGGCGGCGAGTCCGGCAAGGCCGACGCAACGGCCTCCAAGGGCGGCATCACCGACGCCAACCCGGAGAGTGGGAACATCGGAGTACTGCTGCCGCTGTACACCAACCCGGACGGAAGCCGTTCCATCACCGGCGACCGCAACGTCGATGCCACGCTGATCGGCTCGAAGTGGGGCGTCCACGAGCTGACCTTCAGCTTTCCGACCTCGGGCTCGAACTACAATGGCCTGGGCTATGACAGCAACGGCGTCAGCCTCTATCACCTGGAGCTCGGCTCGCTGCAGCAGGCGGCGGCGCGCGCGGGCTTCGCCCAGATCGCCGCGCTGACCGGCCTCACCTTCACCGAGATCGTCGAGACCGACACGATCCACGCCCACTTCCGTATTTCGCAGAGTGGCGACGCCGATGTGGGCTCTGCTTATGGCGGCTTCCCGTCGGACACGCGCGGCGTTGCCGGCGACATCTGGTTCGGCCGCACCAGCCAGCCCTATTATGATCTGCAGGTGAAGGGAACGTGGGGCTTCTCCACGATGCTCCACGAGATCGGCCACACCATGGGCCTGAAGCACGGGCACCAGAGCTACACCAACAGCGATCTTTCCTTCTACTTCGGTACCGCGCCGCGTTTCGGCACCCAGGCTCTGACGGCGGACCGCGACGGCCAGGCCTGGTCGCTGATGACCTATACCCCCGCGCCCGGAACCTCCGGCTTCGCCGGCGAGAAGATGAACCAGCCGCATACCTACATGCAGTACGATATTGCCGCGCTGCAATATATGTACGGCGCCAACTTCGCGACCAACTCCGGCGACAGCGTCTACACCTTCAGCCAGACCACCGGCGAGATGTTCATCAACGGCGTGGGCCAGGGCGTTCCTTCCGGCAACAAGATCCTTCTCACCATCTGGGACGGCGGCGGCAACGACACGATCGACGCCAGCAACTACGCGGGCGGGGTCAGCATCGACCTGCGTCCGGGCCAGTTCTCGACCGTCGATCAGGCCCAGCTCGCCAACCACCTGTCGTACCAGAACGGCGTCGCGATGGCGCCCGGCAACATCGCCATGTCCCTGCTCTACAACAATGACGGCCGCTCACTCATCGAGAACGCCAAGGGCGGCGCGGGCGACGACGTCTTCATCGGCAACACCGCCGACAACATCCTGGACGGCGGCGCCGGCAGCGACACCGTGATTTTCACGAACATCACGGGCGTCAACGTCACCCTCAACGACACGGGGGCCGACGTCGTCGTCAGCCACGGCGGCGAGACCGATATCCTGCGCAGCATCGAGAACGTCACCGGCACCGTCGGCAACGACACGCTGATCGGCAACAGCCAGGACAACACGCTGCACGGCGGCGCGGGCGGGACGGACACCCTTTCGGGCGGTGCCGGCAACGATCGCCTGATCGGCGGCGGCTTCACCGTCAGCGCAAGCTTCTCGGTCACGCCCGAAACGGCGCCCTCCAAGCCGGACATCACCAAGGCGCAGTCGACCAACAACGGCAGCATCGCGACCGCTGTGAACACGGCCGGCGCCTACGATATCGACGCCAATCCCAACATCACCAATGCGACCACCATCCCGCACGCGACGATCAACGCCACCGCAGCCGGGGGCACGGTCGAATATTATCGCATCGAGGTGACCGCGGCCGGCGCGCAGGCGATCTTCGACATCGACGGGACCGGGACCCTGACCGACAGCATCATCCAGCTCGTCGACAGCAACGGAGTCGTGCTTGCCACCAACGACACCGGCCCGGGCGATCCCGGCTCGACGACCGGCGACGACGGCTACATCACGCATACGTTCGCCGCTCCCGGAACCTACTACATCGTGGTCGGGCGTTGGGTCTCCGGCTCGACCAATCCGCAGGCGATGGTGGCGGGTCAGACCTACCAGCTCCACATCTCGCTCCAGGGCGCGGCCGGATCGACCATCTTCACGGCCAACAACACCAGCAAGGCCGTGCTGGACGGCGGCGAGGGCAACGACTTCCTCCAGGGCACGCTCGCGAACGACATCCTGGACGGCGGCAACGGCAACGATACCGCTTCGTTCGCGCACGCGTTCAGCGGCGGCTCCACGACCGGCGTCACGGTCGATCTGAACATCCAGGGCGTAGCCCAGGACACGGTCGCCGCCGGCAGCGACACCCTCACCGGCATCGAAAACCTCGTGGGTTCGGCCTTGAACGACACGCTCGTCGGCAACGGCGGCGACAACGTGATCGAAGGCGGACTCGGCAACGACGTTCTGGCCGGCGGGGCCGGCAACGACACCGCCTCCTATGCGGGCTCCAGCGCCGGCGTGACGGTCAGCCTCGCCCTGCAGGGCTCCGCGCAGAACACGGGCACCGCGGGGACGGACACGCTCACCGGGTTCGAGAACCTGTTGGGCTCGTCCTTCAACGACAGCCTGACGGGCGACGCCGGCGCGAACACGCTCTCGGGCGGCGCGGGCGACGACACGCTCAACCCGGGTGCCAATGCGGGCGGCGCGGTCGACCTGCTGGACGGCGGCGCCGGTTCGGACACCGCTGCCTTCACGGGTTACAACGCCGCGGTCACGGCAACGCTGAACGGCGCGGCGGATGGAACCGCCAGCGTCGGCGGCGCGGCGATCGCCACCCTGCGCAACATCGAGAACCTGCTCGGCGGCGCGGCCGCCGACATCCTCACCGGCGACGCGAACGCCAACGTCATCAACGGCGGCCTGGGCAATGACGTCCTCGACGGCGGCGCGGGCGTGGACACCGTGTCCTTCACCGGCAACGGCACCGCCGCGATCACGGTCAACCTGGGGCTCACCACGGCGCAGGCGACCGGCGCGGGCACCAAGACGATCCTCAATTTCGAGAACGTCCGCACGGGCGCAGGTGCCGACAACATCACCGGCAATGCCGGCGACAACATCTTCTTCGACGGCGGCGGCAACGACATCTACAACGGCGGTGCCGGTTCGGACACGGTGGACTATTCCGCCGCAACCTCGTCCGTGACGGTCAACCTCAACACCGTGACGGCCCAGAACACCGGCACCTCCGGCGGAACCGATACGCTGATCGGCATGGAGAACGTGGTCGGCGCGGCCGCGTTCGGCAACACGCTCACCGGCGGGAACAGCACGGCCAACAGGCTGGTCGGCGGCTCGCTCGCCGACTTCATCGTCGGGAGCGGCCTGGGCGACACGCTGGTCGGCGGCGCCGGCAACGACGTGATGTTCGGCGACTATGTCAACACCTTCAACACCGGCGCGGGCACGCAGGACGGCAACGACGTCCTCGAGGGCGGCGCGGGCAACGACACGCTGGTCGGCGGCATGGGCGACGACATGCTGCGCGGCGGCGACGGCGACGACGTCCTGGTGGGCGGCATCGCCAACGGCACCCTCGCCGGGCTCAGCGCCGTCTACGTCAACGACGGCGGCGACGACACGTTCGACGGCGGCGACGGCACCGATCTCGCTTATGCTTATTATACCGGCCGCACCGGAGCGATCTCCTTCGATCTCGGCAACCTGGCCGGCGACAGCCTGATCTCGGTCGACGGGGTCGCCAGGGGCGCCTTCATCAGCGTCGAGCGCGTCATCTTCCGCGGCGGGCTCGGCAACGATGTCGTCCGGGGCGGCGGCACGCTGGACACGCTGGTCGGCAACGAGGGCGACGACATCCTCGACGGCTGGCACGGAAACGACACCCTGTCCGGCGGCCTCGGCAACGACACGCTGATCGGCGGCGAGGGGCTCGACACGGCCACCTACGTCAACTCGACGGCGGCCGTGAACGTCGATCTCAGGATCCAGGGCGTGGCCCAGGACACCGGCGGCGAAGGCTTCGATACCCTGATCGGCATCGAATATCTGACCGGGTCCGCCTACGGCGACAACCTGCGCGGCAACGACGAGTTCAACCTGATCATCGACAGCGCCGTCATCGCGACGGCGACGGCTCTCAGCCAGACCGACAACCTGTTCGGCTATGGCGGCAACGACAGCATCCTGGTGACCCGGGTCGCCACGGCCGTGGCGACCAACGTCAACATGGACGGCGGTGAGGGCAACGACTTCATCGAGCTGCGCGGGGGCACGCTGTCGGTGGCGCTCGCGACGAACGCCGCGGGCCTGGCCGGCACCAACTATCTGGCGCTGGGCGCGACTTCGAACGACCGCAACATCGACGTCGTCACCGTCGACGGTGGCGCGGGCAGCGATCGCATCGTCCTGACGGGCGTGGCGAGCGCCACCATCAACGCCGGGACCGGCGACGACATCGTCAGCATCAGCATGCGCGGCGCTTCCAGCGTCAACAACTACCTGATCACGCTGGGAGCAGGCGCGGACATCATCCAGCTCGGCGTGGGCGCCAGTGCCGCGGCGTCGACGGACGTTGCGACCACCGTCCGGACCAACCGCGTGACCGACTTCCAGGTCGGCAATGCGGGCGACAAGTTCGAGATGACGAACTTCCTGAACCTGGGTCTGACCGGCTACACGGCGAACAGCAACGCCTTCGCCAGCGGCCACCTGCGCCTGGTTCAGTCGGGCACGGACCTGCTGATTCAGACCGATCGCGACGGCGCGGGCGCGGCGAACGGCTTCGTCACCGTCTTCGCGATCAGCAACGGCTATACGGGCGGCTTCACGGCCTACAATTTCGACGGCTTCATCGGAAACCTGAACCTCACGGGCTTCGCCAGCGATGAGACGATCACCGGCGCTACCGGTAACGATATGCTGAGCGGCGGCGACGGCAACGACGTGCTCGTCGGCCTGGCCGGCAACGACGTCCTCGACGGCGGGAACGGCGACGACGTGCTGCGCGGCGGCGCCGGCGACGACACCCTCGTCGGCGGCGCCGGCAACGACACGGCCAGCTACAGCGACGCTGCAGCCGGCGTGACGGTGAACCTCGGCCTTACCGGCGCGCAGGCGACCGGCGCTGGCAACGACTCGCTGAGCGGGATCGAGAACCTGACCGGATCGGCCTTCGACGACGCCCTGACCGGCGATGCGGGTGCCAACCGGCTCGACGGCGGCGCGGGCGACGACCTGCTCGACGGCGGCGCCGGCGCCGATGCGATGAGCGGCGGCACGGGGAACGACACCTATGTCGTCGATGATGCCGGGGATCTGGTCGCGGAACTGGAGGGCGAAGGTACGGACACCGTAAACAGCTCGATCAGCTACGCGCTCACCGCCAATGTCGAGAACCTCCGCCTGACCGGCGCGGCGATCGCCGGTACCGGCAACGCGCTCGACAACGCGATCACCGGAAACGCCGGCGACAACGTCCTCGACGGGGGCGCCGGTGCGGACCGGATGGCGGCGGGCCTCGGCGACGACACCTATGTCGTCGACAATGCCGGCGACATGGTCGTCGAGCTTGCAGGCGAAGGCACCGACACCGTCCGCTCCTCCATCGACTACACGCTCAATGCCAATGTGGAGAACCTCGTCCTCACCGGCGCGGCTGTCGCGGGCACGGGCAACGGCCTCGACAATTGGATCACCGGCAACGCCAACGACAACGTCCTCGACGGCGGCGCCGGCGCGGACCGGATGGCCGGCGGCCTCGGCAACGACGTCTATGTTGTGGACAATGTTGGCGACGCGGTCGTGGAGCGGGCGAACGAGGGCACGGACACCGTCCGCTCCTCGATCGACTACACGCTCGGCGCCAACCTCGAGAACCTCGTCCTCACCGGGGCGGCCATCCGGGGCACCGGCAACGCGCTCAATAACGTCATCACCGGCAACGCGCTCGACAACGTCCTGAACGGCGGCGCCGGAGCGGATGCGATGGCGGGCGGCCTCGGCAACGACTTCTACTTCGTCGACAATGCCGGCGACACCGTCACCGAGGCGGCAGGCGCAGGGATCGACACTGTTTCGAGCTCGGTCAGCTACACGCTCAGCGCCAATGTCGAGCATCTGATCCTGACCGGCGCCGCGCGCAACGGCACGGGCAACGGCCTCGACAACACGCTGACCGGAAACGCGCTCTCGAACCGCCTCGACGGCGGCGCGGGCAACGACCGGCTGATCGGCGGCGACGGCGTCGATTTCCTCACCGGCGGGGCCGGCGCGGACGTCTTCGTCGGCGAGATCAACGCCACGAAGTCGGCGACGAGGCTCGGCAACATCTCGGTGGACATCGTGTTCGACTTCCAGTCGGGCGTGGACAAGATCGACCTCAGCGGCATCGACGCCAACACGGGCGTAGCCGGAGACCAGGCGTTCAAGCTGGTCCACACGCTGAACCCGGGCATCGGCGAGATCTCGATCCGCCACTTCGGCAACGTTCTGGCCGCGGAAGCCGCGCTCGGCTTCGACATCGACGGGGTCGACGGCGACAGCCCATTCGCCGGTCCGGTCAAGGTCGTGCTCGGCAATGTCGACGGCGGCGATGCGGATTTCGCGATGATCTTCATCGGAACGCCCGACATCCTCGTCACCGACTTCAACCTCTAAACAATACCCGTCTTGGGAGAGGGGAGGCGCCTTTTCGGAAGATATCCGGGGGGCGCCTTTCTCTTGTGGGGCTCAGCCGCCGCAGCTCCCGAGCGTGATCTGGAAGAGGGGGCTTTGCTCGGCGTCGCGGTAGACGAAGACGAAGTCGGCGCCGTCTTCCATCGCGTCGAGATTGGCTTCGACCGCGCAGACGTTGCGAAGCACCGCCGGGGCAATGACGCTGCGGGCGCGGGGCCGGTCGACCGCTTCGCGCGGGCGCTGCACGGTAAGGAAGTGGACGAGGGTGGGCCCGAAGGCTTCCACCGAATCGAAGCGCGTGGTGCGGTCGATCTGGACCGGGAGCCTCTCGTTGAGGCGCTTCGCCAGCGCTTCCATCTCGCGGAAGAGGCGCGGCGTGCCGGCCACGTCCGTGTCCTTCGCGGTCAGCACCCGCGCCTCGGCCAGCGCCCCGTGCGGCGGCATCCACATATCCTCTGACGGCGTCTCGATCGCGCGCGCGACGAAGCGCTCGTCGAGGCCGGCCTTGCGGTAATCCTCCGCCATTTCCTGGATGCCCAGGCGGCGCTCCGTCTCGCTCCAGCCCGGGAAGTCGGGCTGGTGGAAGCCGATGCGGGCGAAGCGGTCTGCGGTGCGCTCGCGGCCGGCGAGCAGGATGAAGGTGCAGGCGGAAAGGCATTCGCGCTCGACGCGTGTCGCAAGCCCGCGGCTCTTGATCGTCTCGGCGATGCGCAGCGCTTCGAGCTGGCGGCCGCCGGGCGAGTCGAGGAGGATCGTCCGGAGGCGCGGCGCTTCGCGGGCGATCTCACGAAAGCGTCCGGACGTGCCGGAGGTCAGCATGCCGTCGATCCGGAGGATCGTTCCGTCCCCCTCCAGCGTCACTTCCGCCCCATCGCCGAGCGGGTCGCCGCCGAAGGCGAGCACGCCATATTCGAGGCTCTGGAAGGCATAGTTCTGGACCTGGAGAAAGGTCGCGAATGCGCCGAGCGCGACCATCACCTGGGCCGTGATCGCCCAGCCGCCCGAGCCGCCGCCATCCTCGTGGCAGGTCGCCGAGCGCCAGGTGCCGACCGCGCCCCACGCCCATAGGAGAAGCGTGCCGACGAGAAAGAGGAGCGCGGCCGCGGCCACCGCCTGGAGCGGCGCGCCGGCCGTCTCCACGCCGCGCACCAGGGCGCCGGCGAGAACGGTGACGAGAAAGACGACGAGGACTGAGTTCACCCAATAGGAAACGGGAAGGCTGAGCTCGCCCCGCCAATGGCGCACCGCCCAAAGGCCGCGGCGTTCGGGCGCCGCGTCCGGAGCCGGCAGCGCCTGTTCGGCGAGCGCCGGCCAGACCTTCGCTTCCTCCGCCGCCGCTTCGGCCTGGAGCTCGGCATCGTCCACCCAGTAGAGCGCGAACGACCGCCACATGACGAGCCAGACGATGACCGCGAAGGGGAGGAGGAAGAGCGGCCGCTCCCAGACTTTTCCTTCATAGGCCGAGGGAAGGAAGTGGAGGGCGACCGATGCCACGATCCACGCGGCGATCGCGGTCGCGGCCGAGCGCCGGAGCGGCGGTGCGTTCCGGAGCAGGATGCTGCTCAAGGCCGCCGCCGTCGCGGCCACGACCAGCAGGCCGACGAACACCGTCGCGATCAATTCCGGTATCATTTACAAAGTCCCCCGAGTCCCGGCTCAGTTTCGAACGCCGGCCGCGCCACTGCAATCCCGAAAATTCGGGCGTTTCGAGGAGCTTCGCGGCACGGCAGCGGAGACCTCGGCGCCATTGAGGTCTCGCGCTGCGCCCCGCTATAGCGTGGCGATGCGGGGACCCGACGATCGATGACCAGGCGCCTCAAGCCTCTCGCGCGCCTCAAGGGCGACCAGCTCGCCGCCTCCTCGCCGCGCGACCATGCGGCGCTTTCGGCCTCGGCGGGGACGGGGAAGACGCACGTCCTGACGTCGCGCGTGCTTCGCGTGCTCCTCGCCGGCGTCGATCCCTCGACCATCCTGTGCCTCACCTTCACCAAGGCGGGCGCGGCCGAAATGGCGCACCGCATCCACGAGCGGCTCGCTTACTGGGTGCGCCTCAAGGACGCACATCTCAAGATCGAGCTCCTCGCGCTCGACGAGAAGACGGACCCGGAGACGCTGCGCAATGCCCGCACCCTCTTCGCCAAAGTGCTCGACGCCAAGGGCGGGGGGCTGCGCATCCAGACAATCCACGCCTTTGCGCAGAGCCTCCTCGCCTCCTTCCCGGCCGAAGCGGGGCTGGTGCCGGGCTTTCGTCCGCTGGAGGGCCGCGAGGAGCAGATCCTCGCCCGCTCGACCTTGGCCGAGCTTCTGGTCCGCGCCGAGCAGGGCAGCGACCTGCCGCTCATCCGCGATCTCCAGGCGCTCAGCCACCGCATGGGCGAGGGGGGTGCCGAAGCGTTCCTGATGGCCTGCGCACGCAGGCCCGACGCGCTCGCCGCTTTGGGCCCGCGCGAAGGCATCGAGGCGCGCCTCCGCCGCGCCTTCGATCTCCCGAGCGGCGACATCGACGAAGCGATTGCCGAGCAATGCTGCGACGACGTATTCGACGTCGCCACGCTTCAAAAGCTCAACGCCGCCAACCGCGCGTGGGGCACGCCGACGGGCCTCAGCTGCTGCGACGTCATCGCCGCCTGGCAGGGCCGCTCCAACGCCGACCGCGCGCAGAGCCTCGAAGAGATCGCCGCCCTCGTCCTCACCAAATCGGGCGAGCCGCGCAAGGTCACCGCCGGCCTCCTCAAGGCCGATCCGGACTACGGGGAGCACGCCGCGCGCCTCGTCGAATGCTGCCAGCGCCTCACCCGCATGAAGAAGCTGGCGGCACTGGTCGCCTGCCTTTCCGCGGGCCTGCGCGCCGGCCAGACCTTCGCCTCCGCCTACGCCGCCGCCAAGCGCGCGCACGGCGTCGTCGATTTCGACGATCTCATCCGCTGGGCCGAACGCCTCCTGCTCGAGCCCGGCATGGGCGAATGGGTCCGCTACAAGCTCGACCAGGCCACCGACCACATATTGGTCGACGAAGCGCAGGACACGAACGAGGCGCAGTGGAATATCGTGCGCGCGATCGCGTCCGAATATTTCGCGGGAGCAGGCGCCCGGGAGCGGCACCGGACGATCTTCACGGTGGGCGACTACAAGCAGGCGATCTTCGGCTTTCAGGGGACGGACCCGGCGAGCTTCGACGTCGCCCGCGCCTGGTTCGATCGGGAGGCGAGGGGCGTCGGGCGCGACTTCAAAGATCTGTCGATGGACATGAGCTTCCGCTCCGCCCCGCCGATCCTGAAGCTGGTCGACCGGGTGATCGCGGATCTCGGCCACCAGGCGCTCGGCCTACCCCGCGCGCCGAACGCGCACGAAAGCCACCACGGCACGCGCCCCGGCTCGGTGACGCTCTGGCAGCCCTTCACCTCCGAAGCCGCCGAAGCCGAGGACGAAGCCGGCGAGGAAGGCTGGGTCAGCGACTCCGTCCGCCGCTACGCCTCGCGCCTCGCCCGCCAGATTAAGTCGTGGCTCGACAATCCTTTCCATATCGAGAGCAAGGGGCGAGCGCTCCGCCCCGAGGACATCCTCATCCTGGTGCGCCGCCGGGGCGACTTGGCCTCACTGATCGTGGCGCGGCTCCACGCCGAGCAGGTGCCGGTCGCGGGCGTCGACCGCCTGCTGCTCTCCGCGCCGCTGGCCGTCCAGGACCTGCTCGCCGCGGCCCGCTTCGCCGTCCAGCCGCTCGACGACCTGAACCTCGCCGCCCTGCTCGTCTCGCCGCTGTTCGGCTGGAGCCAGGACGAGCTGTTCGCCGTCGCGCATGAGCGCACCGGTTCGCTTTGGCAGAACGTCCGCGACCGCGCGCCGCACCGCACCGACACGATAGACGGCCTTCTCGCCTTGCTGAACATGGCCGACTTTGCGACGCCGCATCTCTTCTTCGAGACGATCCTCTCCGGCCAGCTCCAGGGCCGGCGGCGCCTGATCGAGCGGCTCGGAGCCGAAGCCTCCGACCCGATCGACGAACTCCTCGCCGGCGCGCTCGAATTCGAGAATGCGGGCACGCCCTCGCTGGAAGCCTTTCTCGACTGGTTCGCGCGCGGCGACGTCGAGATCGTGCGCGATCCGTCCGCGCCCCTCGACGCGGTGCGGGTGATGACCGTGCACGGCTCCAAGGGGCTGCAATCGCCGGTCCTGATCCTCGCCGACGCCTGCGCCGATCCGGACCGCAAGGGCGGGATGCGCGCCATTGCCTCCTTCACCTTGCCCGGCCAGGACGGCCCGACCATTCCCGTCATCCGCCCGCGCAAGGACGAGCTTGCCGAACCACTCAAATCCGAGATCGAAGCGCGCGACCGGCTCGACCGGGAGGAGCACTGGCGCCTCCTCTACGTGGCGCTGACCCGCGCCGAGGAACGGCTCTACATCGGCGGCGCGCTCGGCCCCGCCGACCGCAACGGGCCGCCGGCGGCGAGCTGGTACACCGCCGTCGCCGCTTCACTCGACGGCCTGGAAGCGCAATGGGCGGAGGATCCGCTCTGGGGCCGCTCCTGCCGGCTCGGCGATTCTGAAGTCGCCGCGCGCGCGGAGCGGAGAGCAGCCGAAATCGTGCCCGCGCTCCCCGACTGGCTCGCCCGCGCCGCCCCCGCCGAACCGCGCCCGCCGCGCCCGCTCGCGCCGTCCGCAGCGCCGGAGGACGACGTCCCCGACGCGCCGCCCGCGCCCGAAGCGCGCCAGGCGGCGCTTCGCGGCAAGCGCCTCCACTCCCTCTTCGAGCGCCTGCCCGACGTTCCCGAAACGGACCGCGCCGCCGTCGCGGACCGGTGGCTGGAGCGTTCGGCGGGCATCCCCGACCGGGCTTTCCGTGCCGCAATGGTGGAAGACGCCTGCCGGGTCATCGCCGATCCGCGCTTCGCCGACCTGTTCGGCCCCGATGCCCTCGCCGAAGCGCCCATCGCCGCCGTGGTGGAAGGCGGCCACGTCGTCGCCGGCACGGTCGACCGGCTGCTTGTCGGGGAGGAGCGCGTGCTCGTCGCCGATTTCAAGACAGGCCGCGCCGTTCCCGCTTCGCCGCGCGACATCCCCACCGCCCATCTGCGCCAGATGGCGGCCTACCTCGCGGCGCTGCGCGTTATCTTCCCGGAAAAGCGCGTCGAAGCCGCCTTGCTCTACACGTCGGGTCCGGTGCTCCATCCGCTCGGCGAGGACCTGCTCGCGCCCTGGCTCCCCGGCACCGCCGCCGCCGCCGCTTGAGCGCGGGCTCCCCGCTCCCTACATCGCGTGCAACGCATCAGGAGAACATAAGACATGGCTACCAAGTCCGTCACCGACGACAATTTCGGCCTCGAAGTGCTGAACAGCGAGACGCCCGTGCTCGTCGATTTCTGGGCGGAATGGTGCGGCCCCTGCCGGATGATCGGCCCGGCGCTCGAGGAGCTTTCGACCGAGCTCGGCGAGAAGGTCACCATCGTCAAGCTGAACATCGACGACAGCCCGGTGACCCCGGCCCGCTACGGCGTGCGCGGCATCCCGACCATGATCCTCTTCAAGAACGGCGAGCCCGCCGCCACCAAGGTCGGCGCCGCCCCCAAGAGCCAGCTCCAGAGCTGGCTGGAAGGGCAGCTCTGAGGCGGACGCCTTAGGCGTACGCCCGGCCGTCATTGCGAGCGTAGCGAAGCAATCCAGCGGAAGGCCGTGCGGGTCTCCGCCACCCGCTGGATTGCTTCGTCGCTTCGCTCCTCGCAATGACGGCAGAGGTTGACCCACGCGATCCCGCCCTTCTTATGGACGCGCGAGCCTGCAGCCACTATGTCGGGGCGGAGCGGCGCCGCGTCCGGCGCCCCGCCCGGAAGAACGACCTTTTGGAACTGCTGCTCATCATCTCGGCGATGTTCGCCGGCCTCACCGGCCTGATCTCGGGCGACCGCAGCCTCGACGGACGTCCCGTCGAGCGCGCGGCCGTTGCCGCGGCGGCCGCGGTCGAGGTCGCGGCCAGCGCTGCGGAAGTGGCGGCGGAAGTCTCCGCCCCCCGCATCGCGCCAGCACCGGTCGCCGCGGCCGACCGGCCCTGGCCGGAAGAGGTGGAGCGCCGCACCCCGCGCGAAGCGGCGGTCGACGGACGCCGGCTGGAATAGCCGCGCCTTCGGGCTCGCCGCGCGCAAGTCCGTTCTCGAAACCGCATTTTCAAGGGGCGCGCCGGAACAGCGGCGCCTGCCTCACACTTCAGACCATGACAGGGATTCCCATGCTCGGCGGATTTGCCAAAGCCATTTTCGGGTCGTCCAACGACCGCTACGTCCGCTCCGCCCGCAAGACGGTCGAGAAGATCAACGCGCTCGAATCCACCATGTCGGCGATGACCGACGAGGAGCTGGCGCGCCAGACGGAGATCTTCCGCGGCCGCCTTTCCGAAGGCGAGACGCTCGACGCAATCCTCCCCGAAGCCTTCGCCACGGTGCGCGAAGCCGCCAAGCGCACGCTCGGCCAGCGCCATTACGACGTCCAGATGATCGGCGGCATGGTCCTCCACAGGGGCGAAATCGCCGAGATGAAGACCGGCGAGGGCAAGACGCTGGTCGCCTCGCTGCCCCTCTACCTCAACTCGCTCCTCGGCCGGGGCTGCCACCTGGTCACGCCCAACGACTACCTCTCGCGCATCGGCGGCGGCTGGATGGGGCCGGTCTACCACAAGCTCGGCGTCAGCGTGGGGGTCATCAGCCACGAGTTCGGCGGCATCTACGATCCCGAATTCGAGGACCCCATCCCGCACGGCGACGATCGCCTCAACCACTGGCGGTCGGTCGAGCGGAGCGAGGCCTACCAGGCCGACATCACCTACGGCACCAACA
>DASQND010000165.1:0-13271 GCA_035645215.1 Allosphingosinicella sp. | reverse complement strand
GATCCAGTTCACCATATAGCCGCCATAGGAGCCGCCGAGCGCGCAGGCGCGGCTGCCGTCCAGCCACGGATAGGCGGCGAGGGCGTGGGCCCAGCCCTTCTGGAGGTCCTCCAGCGGCCGGTCGCCCCAATGGCCGACGATCGAGCGGCCGAAGGCTTCGCCGTAGCCCGACGAGCCGTGGAAATCGACTGAGACGACCGCGTAGCCCATGCCCGCCCAGACCTGCGGGTTCCAGCGATAGGACCAGGCATTGCCGAAGCTGCCGTGCGGGCCGCCGTGAATCAGGAACGCGACCGGATAGCGGCGGCCGGGCTGGTAATCGGCGGGGCGGGTCACCCAGCCATAGACGGTCTCGCCGTTCCAGCCCGCGAAGCTGAAGCGTTCCGAGTGGCCGAGCGGGGCTTCGGCGAGGATTGCCGCGCCGGCGCGGGTGAGCTGACGCTCCGGGCCTGCGTCCTGGCGGACGAAGACCTGCTGCGGGCTGCTGAGGCTCTCGCGTAGGAACACGGTCGCGCCGGCCGCCGCGTCGAAGTCGCTGACGATCCCTTCGGTGGTGAGGCGGGTTTCCCGCCCGGTGGCGGCGTCGATCGAATAAAGCGGGGCATGGCCGCGCTCCTCGCCGGCGGCGAGGAGGGAGCGGCCGTCCGGAGACCAGGCGATGCGGCTGAGGCTCGTGTCGAATCCGGGCGAAAGCTCGCGGCTGCGGCCGGTGCGAAGATCGAGCAGCATGACCTTGGAGCGGGTGTAGGCCGCCCCTGGGCCGGTCGCTTCCAGATAGGCGAGGCGGCGGCCGTCGGGTGAGAGAATCGGCCGCGATATGCCGCCTTCCGGACGAAGGAGGATGCGGGGCGCGGCCGATCCGTCGGCCGGAACGCTCCAGAGGCGCGGCGCCGCTCCGCCGCCGGGCTCGCCATCGGGCTCGCGGCTGGCGAACCAGATTGTCCGCGCGTCGGCGCTGATCGCGAAGCTGGCTTCGTCGCCGCCGGGGCGCTCGGGAATGTCGGCGCGGAAGCCGCGCATCAAAGCGGTCGCTTCGGCGGGCGCGCCTTCGCCGTCCAGCCGGACCGAGAAGAGGCCGCTGTAACGCTCGTCCTCATAGCCGTCCCAGAAGCGGCCCGCGCCGCTGCGGACATGGACGCCGGTGGCGCGGCTGCGGGCGTTTTCCTCGTCGCGCGCCTTGGAGCAGGCGAGGGTGGGGCAATCGGGGTGGACGTCGAGGGCGACGACGGCAAGGCGGCCGTCGCGCGCAACCTGGAAGGCGGCGACGTCGAGGGGAAGCGCGGTCATCTGCCGCCGTTCGGAGCCGTCGGCGCGCGAACGCCAGAGCTGGCGGGAACCCGAGCGCGACGACAGGAAGTAGAGCCAGCGTCCGTCCGCGGACCAGCGCGCGCTGCCCGGCGCCGCTTCCTCGCGGGTGAGGAAGATGGGCTCGCCGCCGCCGGCGGGCGCGACCACGAGGCTGTTCTGCCCGCGATTGCCCGCCCAGTCGGTGGTTCGGACATTGTAGGCGACGTGGCGCCCGTCGGCCGAGATGCGCGGGGCCGAGACTCGATCGAGCATCGCAAGGTCGCGGGCGGTGAAGGGCCTCGCCGATGCCGCGGCGCTCGCCAGGACGAGAAAGGCGGCTCCCGCGAGCCCGAACAATTTCAGCATCGAATCTCCTCCCGCATTGCGTCCCGCCAGCGAGGCGATGGAAAATTCTTGTGGTTAACGAGGCGTTTAGGCTCTTTTTCTGCAACTGTATCAAGGGCTCGCCGGTTCTCACCGCCATGCCGCACTTCTTCTTCCATCTGCATCACGGAAAGGCCCGGGTCGAGGATCGAAGCGGCGTCGCGCTGCCCGACGCCGAAGCGGCCTGGTACCACGCGTACCGGAACGCGCGCGATCTCATCACGGACGCCGGGCGGGAGCGGCGCCATTGGAGCCAGCAGATCGTGGAAGTGGTGGACGAGCGGGGCGGCCATGTCTGGACCATGCCGCTTTCCGAAATCGCGGAACTGACGACGTGACGCGGCTTTGCGCACACAAGCCCGTGCAGCCATTCGCGCGGCGGAACGTTCGCGCCTGATGCATGATTTGAAGACGATCCGCCGCGCCGCGCTCCTCCTTGCCGCGGCGCTGGCCGTTTCGGCCTGCAACCGGGGCGATTCGGAGCCCGATCCGGCGGCGCTGGACGCGCATTTCAACAAGATGATCGCCGAAGATGAAGCCGAGCGCCGCCGGCTGGTCGAAGCCGCACGCGATCGCGAGGACGTGCGCAACAAGGAAATGGAACAGCGCGCGCACAACTACCGGCAAAAGACCAACTGATCAGCCGCCGGCATGCTCCGGCTTGCCCTTGCGCTTCGTCGAGGCGAGTTCCTCGAGCTGCTTCTCGCTCATCGTTTCGGCCATGTCCTTCGAAGGACCCTTGAGCTTCGACTTGGGCGTGTCCCCGCGTTTGGCGGACAATGCGGCGCCGGCGGCGCGCTGCTGGGCTTTCGACTGGGCAGGCATGTCTCTCTCCCGTTGACGCGGCGGAAACGCACCCGCCGCCCGCCGGGTTGCCGGCGGGGCCTCGGCCCCTGGGCACGGGCGGGCGGGGGCAGTCGTGCATCGGCGTGGCCTATCTCGGGCGGTCCGGGAGACGGAAGACGACGCGCTGGTTCATCGTCGCGCAGGCGACGCCGCCCGGCGCCGCGGCGGGATCGAAGCGGAAGCGCTCCACGATCCGTTCCGCCGCCTCTCCGAACACGAAGGGCGGGTAGGCGATGACGGTGCGGATCTGTTCCGGGCGTCCGGGCGTGCCGACCTGCGCCTCCACCGCCACGAACCCTTCGAAGCCCCACCGCATGGCGTCGTTGGGGAAATCGCCTTCGCCGCCGGTGCCGCTCCGCCGCCTCGGCGGAACCTGGCAGGCGGAGTGCGCGGTGGGGCTGCCGATGGGGAACGCAGCCGCGGGCGCGGGATTTCCCCCCGCCGCGGCAAGCGCGGCGCGCCGGCCGACGAGATCGATCCGCCCCATATGATCGGGCGCAAGGCCGGGGACGGCCTCCAGCCGCGCCAGCATCGCGGCCGCATCGCGCTCCCGCCCAGCGGCATAGAGACGGTCGGAGGCGCCCGCGTAGAATTCCGCTGCCGTGTCCGGATCGTCGAGGAGGCCGGGGACGCGCATCAGCGCCGCATAGTCCGGCGTTCCGCCCTTCTCCTCGGCGAGGCTCAAGGCGAGGCCGGCGACATAGGGACCCGGTGCGCGTGCCGCGATGGCGATGCCGAGCGCGCGCTCCAGAAAGCGCTCCCGGTCGCGGCCGGAAAGGTCGTCGCGCGCGGCAAGGCGGGACAGGGGGCGCAGGAGATGGGGCGAAGACGCGCCGTGCCGGGCCTCGGCGGCGGCGAGCTCGGCCCGCATCTGCGGCAGCGTCTGGTTGCGCGCGGGCCGGACCTCCAGCGGCACCGACGTGGCGGCGGACCAGCGCGCCGCCGCCTCCCGGGCCGGCGCGAGCGCCTCGTCGCCCGCCCAGACCGAATTCGAGCAGCGCACTTCGACGCGCACGCCGGCGCGGAACAGGGGATCCATCCCCGCGAGCTCCTCGGGAAGCCAGGCCCAGTCGAGCGCGGCGCGGGCCATGCGCACCGCGGCGTCGCCCTGGGCGGACGCGTAGACTGGCGTCGTGCCGACGACGGCGCCGTCTTCGCGGATGGCGAGCTCGAGCACGGTGACGTCGCCCGGCGCCAGGCCGTTGCCGCACCGGGGCAGCGGCATGCGGCCGGTGAGGGGGAGCATCGAACGCTCCATCCGCCCGGCGCCGGTCAAGGCGAGATAGCGCCGCGCCGCCTCGGGGTCGCGGCCGAGCAGGGCGGCGATGGCGAGATCCGAGCGGGCGGTGATGTCGCGAAGGTTCACCCGCCGGCCGAGTCCGCCGAGGCTGCGCGTGGCGCGCTCGAGCTCCTCGCGCGCTTCGGGAATGCGGCCCATGTTGAGGAGCACGCGGCCGCGCAGAGTCCGCAGCGTCCCTTCGATTTCGCCGTCGGCGGGGTTGGTCACCGCCGCGATCCGGAGCGCTTCGTCCGCGGCGGCGAGGGCGGCGGGGGCGTCGTGGAACATCTGGGTTTGAACCAGCCCGCGATAGACGGAGAGCCTGATCGCGGGCGGCACTTCGATCCCGTGGGCCGTGCGGTACTGCGCCGCGGCTTCGCGGTAGTCGAGCCGCAGCTCGGACACGCGCGCGAGGGAGACGTAGCCGAGGAAGCGGTCCTCGTTCAGCGACGCGTCGGCGGGGGGGAGGAGCGGAAGGGCGGCGCGCAAGGTCGTCTCGGCCTCGCGCAGGCGGTTCAGGCGGTGGAGCGCCTGACCCTTGCGGACGCGGACGATGGCAAGGCTGCGCGGCGTGTCCGCCAGGCGCCGCTCGAGCGTTTCGAGGATCGCAAGCGCCTCGGCGAAGCGGTTGTTCTCGTAAGCGTCCCCGGCCGCGTCGAACTGCTGCTGGACGCTTTGTCCCGCAGGCGTGGGCGCCTGCTGCGCAGCCGCGGCGGCGGAGGCCAGAGCGGTCGCGGCGGCCGCGGCCAGCCAGAATGTCTTCATAATCATCCCCTCGTCTTTCGGCCGATTAGAAGGGCTGCGGAGGGGATTGGCAAGCGGCGCATCAATCGAGTTCGGAAAGGCCCAGAGCGGCGTTCAGGGCCGCGCGCGCCTCTTCCATCCGCGCCCACAAGTCGGGCGTGAGGAGATCGTCGGGGGCGATATGCTCGGGCCAATGGCGCGCGATGATGTCCGATAGGAGGTCGAGCTTCGCCTCGTGGGCGAGGAAGCGGGGGTCGATGGCGGCGGGATCGGCGGCGACGCGCAGACGCAGGCACGCGGGGCCGCCGCCATTCGCCATCGACTGGCGCACGTCCACGACGAAGAGGCGGCGGATCGGGCCGTTGCCGGCGAGCATCTGCTGGAGCCAGGTCCAGACGTTCGGCGTTTCGCGCGCCTCCTCGGGGAGGATGAGGCCCATGCCGCCGCCGCCGGGGAGCGTCACGAGCTGCGCGTTGAAGAGGTAGGATTTGATCGCGTCGGTGAGCGGCACGGCGGCTTCGGGGACTTCGACAATCTCGACTTCGGGGACGAGGCGGCGCAGCTCGGCGTAGAAAGCGGGGCGGTCCTCGAAGGCTTTCTCGTGGGCGAAGAGGACGTTCTCGTTGGCGACGGCGACGACGTCGTTGTGAAAGGCCCCCGCGGCGATCGCTTCTTCGGACTGGGCGACGAAGAGGGTGCGCTCGGGATCGAGGGCGTGGAAACGGGCGACGGCGCGGCACGCTTCGAGATGCTGGCGGGCGGGAAAGTCGCCGCCGCGCTTGCCGTAGACGAAGATCTCGACGCCGGGCGCGCCGTGGCTTGCGGCGATGCGCATGTGGTTGGCCGCGCCTTCGTCCCCGTATGTGCCGGGAATTGGGGCGTGCACGGCGAAGTGCGTCTCGTCGGCGAAGGCGAGGCGGAGCTGCTTCAGCGTCGCCGGCCATTCGTGGCTGCGGTGCGCCATGGTGCTCAAATTCGCGGCGGTGAGGTGGGTGCGGCCGTCGGCGCAGTCGGGCGCGGGCGAGACGGTGGCGGCGTTGGCGGCCCACATCGCCGAGGCGGAGAAGGCGGCGGGGCGGAGCGAGGGCGGGACTTCATCGATGCTGGTGCCGAGCTCGGCGAGCCAGTCGCGGTCGGGGCGCGGGTGGGGGAGGAAGAAGCCCTGGGCGAGGCCGAGGCGGAGGTTGTGGCGCATCTTGTCGATGCCCTGGAGCGCGGCGGCGCGGGGGTGCGAGACGGCGCCCTTGTTGGTCGTGGAGGCGAGGTTGCCGAGGCTGAGGCCGCTGTAATTGTGGCTCGGGCCGATGATGCCGTCGAAGTTGATCTCGCGGATGTTCATCGGCCGATCGCCAGGAATTTGTCGCCTGGCGCGACGTTGAGAGCGGCCGCGCTTTTCGCGTCGAGGGCCATGCCGCCGTCGCTTTGCGCCTTCACCTGCGCCCAGCAGCAGGCGAATGTCATCCGCTCGCCCGCGGCGACGAGCATCGTCTGGCCGCCTTCCTGGGGATCGATCACGGTGGAGATCGTCTCCTCCCGGCTTTCGCGGATGGTGCGGATCTCGTCGGTCCGCACCGCCATGGTCGGGCCGCCGTCGAAGATGTCGACATAGCAATCGTGGACGAAGCCTTCGCGCTCCAGCATCTTCATCGCGGCGCGGCCGGAAGGGTGGGGGACGCCCATGACCGAGCGGGCGCTTTCGGGGAGCATGGCCGTGTAGATCGGCGTCTTGGGCATGAGATCGGCGATGAACTGGGTGCCGTGGGTGGCGTTGAACTCGTCGGCTTCGCGAAAGCCCATGCCGAAGAAGCGGCCGGCGATCGCGTCCCAGAAGGGCGAGCCGCCGCTTTCGTCGATGACGCCGCGAAGCTCGGCGAGGACCTTGTCGGCGAAGCGCTCGCGGTGGAGCTTGATGAAGAGGTAGCGGCTTCGGGCGAGCAGCATGCCGAGGCCGCCGGCGCGCTCGCCGGGATGAAGGAACAGGCCGCCCACTTCCGAGCAGCCGTCGAAATCGGTGACGAGGGTCAGCATCTCGTTGCGGAAGGTGCGGCCCAGCCCCTTGGAGGTCTGGGTGAGGGTCGACTTGCGATAGGAATAGAAGGGGTTCTCGGTGCCGACCTGGCCGAAGACCTGGCAGGTGCCGCGGATCTGGCCTGTGTCGACGTTTTCGAGGACGAACATGAAGAGGTCGTCGGACGGGCCGCCGCTTTCGCGGGAGAAGGCGTGCTCGGAGCGGATGATCTTGTCGACGAGGACGCCGCGGTCGGGCGGCAGATTGGTGAAGCCGCCGCCGGTCAGCTTCGCCATTTCGTAGACGGCGTCGAAATCGTCGCTGCGGACGGGGCGGACCCTGAAGCTCACAAATTCTCCCCTTGTGCGAGCCTCAATATGGCGAGCGCGGACAGTGACGCGCGCTCGGCGAGGCTCTCGACGATCAGATATTCATCTGCGGAATGGATGGCGCCGCCGCGCACGCCCATCGTATCGACGACGGGGACACCGCAGGCGGCGATGTTGTTGCCGTCGCAGACGCCGCCGGTGTCGCGCCAGCTTATGGTCTGGCCGAGGTCCGCGCCGGCCGCGGCGACGAGGCGGAAGAGGGCTTGCGATTCGGGCGTCAGCGGCTTGGGCGGGCGCCCGAAGCTGCCGTGGACGTGGACTGTGACGCCGCGCTCGGCCTCGACTTCGGCGACGGCGCGGCGGATCGCTTCGCGGGCGGCGGCTTCGAGCTCGGCGGTGGCGGGGCGCATGTTGACGCGGAGGACCGCGCCGTCCGGGACGACGTTGTTGGGCGCGCCGCCGTCGATCCGGGCGGGGTTGACGGAAAGGCCGGGGGCACGCGCTTTCTCGAGGCGCAAAGCGAGGTCGGCGGCGGCGAGGAGGGCGTTGCGGCCGTCTTCCGGGTTGCGGCCCGCGTGGGCGCTTCGGCCGGTGACGACGAGGGAGAAGTTGCCGCTGCCCGGGCGGGCGCCGGCGAGCGTGCCGTCGGGGAGCGCGGAAGGCTCGTAGGTGAAAGCGGCCTTCTTGCCGCGGGCGGCGGCGGCGATGAGCGGGGCGGAGCCGGGGGAGCCGACCTCCTCGTCGGCGTTGATGACGATCTCGTAGCCGAGGCGGGGGGCGAGCTCGGAGGCTTCGATGGCTTTCAGCGCGGCGAGCATGACGGCGAGGCCGCCCTTCATGTCGGCGACTCCGGGGCCGCCGAGGACCTTGCCTTCCTCGCGCCAGAAGACGCTCTGGAACGGGTGATCGGCGGCGAAGACGGTGTCCATGTGGCCGGTGAAGAGGAGCTGGACGGGGGCTTCGGGGCGGACCTGGAGGTGGAGATTGCGGCCGTGGTCGAGCACGTGGGCGGTGCCGTTCGTATCGACCTGCTCGGCCGGGGCGGGGTCCCGTAGGGTGAGGTCGCCGGGGAGGGCGGAAAAGGCGTCGGCATAGACGGTGGCCATGCGGGCAAGGCCGGCGAGGTTGCGCGAGCCGCTGTTGATCGCGGACCAGGCGAACACTTGGTCCAGCATCGGCTCGGCCGCGGCGCGCCGGGTCGCCTGCGCTTCGATGTGGTTCAGGCCCCGCATGCGGCAGGCTCTAGCGGGGGAGCGGGCGGGAGGCCAGAGGGGCCAAAGGTGACAACTGGCACGAGATTCACATGGATTGCGCGGGGGGTCTCCCGGGTAAGTGGCTGTGCTTGTGCGGCGGATGGCGGAGGGGGCGGCGAGTCGGGCGCGCATGGCGGGGACGGTGGAGGAGGAAATCCTACATTGGAAGGGGGGCGATCCGTGCAGCACACGTCATCCCGGCGAAGGCCGCGATCTCAGCGGGTGAGAAGCGCAGGCGGATGTGCAGCGCTCCATAGGCGCCGGCACCCTTCACCCCCTGAGATCCCGGCCTTCGCCGGGATGACGGTCTCGGTCAGATCTTGTCGCGAAAGGCGTTCAGCACGGCTTCGTACAAGTCGCGCTTGAAGGGCACGATCATCTTCGGAAGATCGTCCGGCTCGCACCATTTCCAGGCGCGGAATTCGGGGTGTTCGGTTTCGATGTTCACGTCCTCATCCTCGCCGAGAAATCGGGCGAGGAACCAGTGCTGCTCCTGGCCGCGCCACTTGCCCTTCCAGAGCTTGCCGACGAGGTCCGGCGGGAGATCGTAGGTGAGCGGCTCCGGCGCGCGGGCGATGATTTCGACCTTGAACCGGGGGATGCCGGTTTCCTCCTCAAGTTCGCGAAGGGCGCCGTCTTGCGGTTCCTCGCCCTGGTCGAGGCCCCCCTGGGGCATCTGCCAGGCTTCGAGGGTGGAATCGACGCGCTGGGCGACGAAGACCTTGCCCTCGCGATTGACCAGCATGACGCCGGCGCCGGGACGGTAGGGGAGGGAGGAGGGGTCTGTCATGATGAGCGGCACCGTAGCTGGTGGGAACGGAAGAAGCACATCGTCATGCCGGACTTGATCCGGCATCCACCTTCTTTTTCAGCGGCCCTGAAGAAGAAGGTGGACCCCGGATCAAGTCCGGGGTGACGGCTCAAGAGGTTCATCCGCTTGGCGCCTTCGCGAGGAGCAGCTTCAGGGCCGCGACGCAGCGGGCGATGTCTTCGTTCGAACTCGGCACCGCTTTCCTCAGGTTTATGAAGCCGTGGATGGTGCCTTTGGCTTCGATGAAAACGGTGTCGACCCCGGCCTCGGCGCAGGCGGCGGCATAGGCTCGGCCCTGGTCGCGGATGGGATCGAGGCTGGCGGTCAGGACGAGGGTCGGCGGGAGGCCGGCCTGGGTCTTGAGGAGGGGGGCATAGCGCCAGTCGGCCTTGTCGGGGCCGTAGCATTCGTCGAACCAGCGCATGCCGGCGCGGGTCAGGAGATAGCCTTCGGCGAAATCCTCGAAGCTCGGATAGCCTTTTGCCGGGTCCGCGGCGGGGTAGATCGGCCATTGCGCGAGGACGGGCGCGGCGGCGGGTTCGTCGCGGAGCGAGAGGCTGACGACGATGGCGAAATTGCCGCCGGCGCTGTCGCCGCAGGGGACGAGGCCGGTGACCTCAAGGCCGAGTTCGGCGGGCGAGGCGGCTGCCCAGCGGGCGGCGGCGATGCAATCCTCGGCGCCGGCGGGGAAGGGGTGCTCGGGGGCGAGGCGGTAGTCGACCGAAAGAACCGGCAGGTCGAGGAGGCGGGCGATTTCGGCGCAGAAGGGCTCGTGCGTCTCAAGATTTCCGAGAACGAAGCCGCCGCCGTGGAAGAAGACGAGCAGCGGGCCGGGGCCGCGCTCTTCGCGGGCGTCGTAGAGGCGCAGCGGAATCTCGCCCGCGGGGCCGGGGCAGGAAAGGTCGCGGATGAGGGCGAGCTCGCCCGTCGGCGCGTCGGCGACGTGGCGGGAGCGGAGCATCATTTCGCGCGCTTCCGCCGGGCCGACTTCGTGGCTCCGAGGGCCGGGGAGCGCGTTCAGGAAATCGAGGAATTGGCGCACGTCTGGACGCACATAGGGCTCGGACAAGGACGGCTCCCGTAGGCAAGGAGGGTGGCGGCGCCTAGCTAGGGACAATGTTCGCCGTCGTCCATCACCCCGACTATGTCGCGCCGGCTGTGGCCGACAAGCGCTACCGTTGGAACAAGAACGGCCTCGTCCGCGGCCTGCTGGCCGAGAGCGGGGTTCGAGTGGACTGGATCGAGCCGGAGCCGATGCCCCGTGCATGGCTGGAGCGGGTGCATAGCCCGGAATACGTGGCCGAAGTGCTGGCGGCGGCGGTGCCGAAGGAGAAGGAGCGGCGGATCGGGTTTCCGGTCACCGAGGTCGTGGCGCGGCGGGCGCAGGTGGTGCCGGGCGGGACGTACCGGGCGGCGCTGGAGGCGATGCGGCGCGGCTTCGCGGTGAACAATGCCGGCGGGAGCCACCATGCGCTGCACGACAGCGGCGCGGGCTACTGCGTGTTCAACGATCTTGCCGTGGCGGCGGTGCGGCTCACCGAGGAGGGGATGGCGGAGCGAGTGCTGGTCGTCGACGTCGACGTGCACCAGGGCGACGGCACGGCGGCGCTGACCGCGGACCGGCCGGAGATCGCAACTTACTCGATTCATGCCGAGAAGAACTTTCCGGTGCGCAAAGCCGTCTCGACCGTGGATGTGGCGCTGCCGGACGGGACGGGGGATGCGGATTACTTCGCGGCGCTCGAGGAGACGCTGGTGCCGCTGGTCGAGCGGTTCCGGCCGTCGCTGATCCTCTACCAGGGCGGCGTAGACCCCTATGGCGGCGACAGGCTTGGGCGGCTGGCGCTGACTGAGGAGGGGCTGGACGCGCGGGACGGGTTCGTCGGCGGGATGGCCAAGGCGCGAGGCATCCCGCTCGCGGGGACGCTCGGCGGCGGCTACGGCGCGGACGCGCTGGAGGTGGCGCGGCGCCATGCGCGCTCGATCCTGACGCTGGGCGCGCTTTTCTCGCCGCCTGCCGTTGCAGAGGCCGTGCGAACTTCTACCTTGGGGTGAGACGCCGCCCCCGCTAAAGAGGGCGGCGAAACAGCCTCTAGGACAAGAACAAGATGGCGACAGCCACCCATCTCGTGACCCCGGAAGAAGCGGCCGCCAACCCGCCGCTCGAAAACGTCGTCGTGCGC
The DNA here is from genome assembly GCA_035645215.1 of Allosphingosinicella sp. Classification (GTDB taxonomy): domain Bacteria; phylum Pseudomonadota; class Alphaproteobacteria; order Sphingomonadales; family Sphingomonadaceae; genus Allosphingosinicella. The sequence goes on along the minus strand of DASQND010000165.1, from coordinate 2,147 downwards.
TTCGCCGGCGACAGCGGCGACGGCATGCAGCTCACCGGCGGCCAGTTCACCATGTCGACCGCGCTTGCGGGCAACGACCTCGCGACCTTTCCGGACTTTCCGGCGGAGATCCGCGCGCCGCAGGGGACGACCTTCGGCGTCTCCGCCTTCCAGATCAATTTCGGCTCCTCGGCGATCGAAACCGCGGGCGACCAGCCGGACGTCCTGATCGCGATGAACCCGGCGGCGCTCAAGGTGAACGTCGCGGACTTGAAGCCCGGCGGCCTGATCATCGCCGACGAGGGCGAGTTCGGCGCCCGGAACCTCGCCAAGGCGGGATACGAGACGAACCCGCTCGAGGACGAGTCTCTCGCCAAGTGGCAGGTCATCAAGTTCAACATCTCGCAGCTCACCCTCGAGGCGGTGAAGCCGTTCGGGCTCGGCAACAAGGAAGCGCTTCGGTCCAAGAACATGTGGACTTTGGGCCTCGCGCTCTGGATGTTCGACCGGGACCGGCAGCCGATCGTCGACTGGCTCAAATCCAAGTTCGCCAAGAAGCCCGAACTTGCCGAAGCGAATATCGCGGCGCTGAACGCCGGCCACGCCTACGGCGAGACGGTCGAGATCGGCGGGCAGATCCACCAGCACCATCTCGAGCCGGCGCCGGCCGAGCCGGGGCTTTACCGGACCGTCACGGGCGCCGAGGCGATCTCGATCGGGCTCGTCGCGGGGGCGCAGCTTGCGGGCCTGCCGATGTTCTTCGGCGGCTATCCGATCACGCCCGCTTCGGCGATCCTCCACCATCTGTCGCGGCTCAAGGAATACCGAGTCACGACCTTCCAGGCGGAGGACGAGATCGCGGCCATCGGTGCGGCGATTGGCGCGAGCTTCGCGGGGCAGCTCGGCGTGACGTCCTCGTCCGGACCGGGCATTGCGCTCAAGCAGGAGGCGATGGGGCTTGCGATCATGACCGAGCTTCCGCTCGTCATCGTCAATTCCCAGCGCGGCGGGCCTTCGACGGGGCTCCCGACCAAGACCGAGCAGTCGGACCTCTACCAGGCGGTCTACGGGCGCAACGGCGACGCGCCGATGCCGGTCATCGCCTCGCGCTCGCCGGCCGACGCGTTCGACTGCGCGATCGAGGCGGTGCGGATCGCGACGCAGTACATGACGCCGGTGATGCTGCTCACCGACGGCTACATCGCCAACGCCGCCGAGCCGTGGCGCGTGCCGGACATGAGCACGTATGCGCCGTTCCCGGTGGAGCATTTCACCGACGCGCCGGCGGAAGGGGAGAAGGTCAACCCCTACGCCCGCGACGAAAAGCTCGCCCGCGTCTGGATCAAGCCGGGGACGTACGGCCTTCGCCACCGGATCGGCGGCATCGAGAAGAATGTCGGCACCGGCCACATCGATTATGCGCCGGAGAACCACCAGGCGATGACCGACATCCGCCACGACAAGGTGGCCGGGGTGGCGGACACGATCCCGGAGCAGGCCGTTTGCCTCGGCGAGACTTCGGGGAAGCTGGCGGTGGTCGGCTGGGGCTCGACCTTCGGCCCCATTCACCAGGCGGTGCGCCGCGCGCGCAAGAACGGCCTCGACGTCAGCCACATCCACATCCGCCACATCTGGCCGCTGCCGAAGAATCTGGGCGAATTGCTGAGAAGCTACGAGCGGGTGATCGTTCCCGAGATGAACAAGGGGCAATTGAAGACGCTGCTGCGCGACCAGTATCTGGTCGACGCCCGCTCAGTCAGCAAAGTCTCCGGCCAGCCCTTCAAGATCGCCGAAATCGAGACCGCGATCGAGGAGGCGCTGGGATGAGGGGGGGGCTCACCTCATCCTCCCTGCCGCGCAGCGGTGGGGAGGGGGACCACCCGAAGGGTGGTGGAGGGGTACTGACGAGGCCTCGCCTTCTACCCCTCCACCATGCTTCGCATGGTCCCCCTCCCCATCTTCGATGGGGAGGATATTACGCATGAACACCCCCGCCCTCATCCGCCTCATCCTTTTGCTCGTCATCGTGTGCGGGCTGATCTGGTATCTGCTTTACGGAAGCGCATCATGAACGAACTGACGAAGCTCACCGCGAAGGATTTCGCGACCGACCAGGAAGTGCGCTGGTGCCCGGGCTGCGGCGATTATGCCGTGCTGAAGGCGGTGCA
>DASQND010000164.1:0-14212 GCA_035645215.1 Allosphingosinicella sp. | reverse complement strand
CTTCGTCGCGGAGATCATCGCGCTCGCCTCGTGGGTGGTCGGCATCGCTGCGCTGAAGCTCATGCACACGCCGGTGACCGCGGCGCTGGAAAGCACCGTCGGAAGCTGGGCCGGCGCGGCGGTGCTCGCCTTCGCGCTCATCTTCGGGATCGTCTTCATCACCGGCAAATTGCTGGCCTGGAAGCTCGGCGGCGCGGCCAAGCGCTCGGTGATCGGGCCGGTCGACCGGATACTCGGCGCGGGCTTCGGCGCCTTGAAGGGCCTGATCGTCGCGACCCTCCTCTATCTCGCCGCCAACCTCGTCTACGACATCTGGGCGGGGCGGCAGGGGCCGCGGCCGGCGTGGATGGCGGACAGCCGCACCTATCCGCTGCTCAACGCCAGCGGGCGCGCGATCGTCGACTTCGTCGAATGGCGGCGCGGGCCGGCGCCTGCCGAAGAAACGGCCGACGAAAACGCCATCGGGAACGACGCCCGGACGACGCCGTGATCCGCCTGCATGACACCATGGCGCGGGAAAAGCGCGTCTTCGAGCCCGCGGATCCGGCGCGGGTGACGATGTATGTGTGCGGCCCGACGGTCTACAATCGCGCCCATATCGGCAATGCGCGGCCCGCCGTCGTGTTCGACGTCCTCGCCCGCCTGCTCCGCCACAGCTACGGCGAAGACGCGCTCGTCTATGCGCGCAACGTCACCGACGTCGACGACAAGATCATCGACGCGGCGCGCGAAGAAGGCGTCGATCCCTCCGCGATCACCGCCCGCTACGAGGACTTCTACCTCGCCGACATGGGCGCGCTCGGCGTCCGCCCGCCGACCATCGGTCCGCGCGCCACCGAGCATGTCGCCGCCATGGTCGCGATGATCGCGCGGCTGGTCGAGGCGGGCCACGCCTATGAGGCGGACCGCCACGTCCTCTTCAACGTGCCCTCCGACCCGGACTATGGCGCGCTCGGCCGCCGCGACCGCGACGCGATGATCGCCGGCGCCCGCGTGGAAGTCGCCAGCTACAAGAAGGACCCGGCGGATTTCGTCCTCTGGAAGCCCTCCGAGCCGCACGTCATCGGCTGGGACTCGCCCTGGGGCCGCGGCCGCCCCGGCTGGCACATCGAATGCTCGGCGATGATCGAGCAGCATCTCGGGCAGACGATCGACATCCACGCCGGCGGGCTCGACCTCATCTTCCCGCACCACGAGAACGAGCTCGCCCAGAGCCGCTGCGCGCACGCCGGCGCGCCGCTCGCCCGCTATTGGCTGCACAACGGTTTCCTTTCGGTGGCCGGCTCGGAGAAGATGTCGAAGAGCCTCGGCAACGTGGTGACGGTCGGCGAGCTGCTGGGTGAGGGGCACAAGGGGGAGACCCTGCGTTTCGCATTGCTGTCGGCGCATTACCGCCAGCCGCTGGAATGGTCGGGCCAGCTCATCGCGCAGTCCAAGGCGACGCTGGATCGCCTCTATCGCGCCGGCGGCGATGCCGAAGCGGGCGAGGTGGACCCGGGCGTCCTCGAAGCCCTGGCGGACGATCTCAACACGCCGCTCGCCGTCTCGCGTCTCTCGGCCATCGCGGATGCGGCGGTGCTGAAAGCCTCCGCGAACCTCCTCGGCCTGCTCGGCGACAGCGCCGCCACCTGGTTCCAGGGCGAAGGCGACACAAGCATCGACGCCCTCGTCGCCGCCCGCACCGCCGCCAAGAAGAACCGCGACTTCGCCGAAGCGGACCGGATCCGGGCCGAGCTGGCTCGGGAAGGCGTGGTCCTCGAAGACGGCCCCACCGGCACCATCTGGCGGCGGGCCTAGCATCCTCCCCGCGCGAAGCGGGGGGAGGGGGACCACCCGAAGGGTGGGGGAGGGGTAGAAGGCGCAGGAGCCGGGCGGGTCCGGCGTGAACCCTTGCAGTCCGCGCCATCTACCCCTCCACCATGCTTCGCATGGTTCCCCTCCCCATCTCCCGATGGGGAGGACATCCCACTTGACGATTAGGGTTTGCTCGGGCGGGGTCTCCCGATGCTGCGCCAGATGCGCCTTTTGTCCTCGACCGAACCCGCGCGAGGACTCCCGCGGAGCCCCGAAGTTGACCGCTTCGGCCAGGACGCGGCTTCAACTCGGTCAACTTCCGCCGCCGAATCGCGCCCCATGGCGCAGCCGCGGGCCGCGTCTTATAGGCGCCCCGTGACCGCCGCACTCTACAATCGCGACATACTCCGCCTCGCTTCATCGATCCCGCATCTCGGCCATCTGGAACGGCCGGAAGGCAGCGCGAGCAGGTCCTCCCCCGTCTGCGGCAGCAGCGTCGCCGTCGACGTGCGGCTGGACGGGGAGGGGAGGGTCGCCGCGTTCGCCCAGGACGTGAAGGCCTGTGCGCTCGGCCAGGCCTCGGCATCGCTGATGGGCGCGCATGCACTCGGGCGCTCGCCGGAGGAGCTAACGGAGGCGCGGAATGCGCTCGCCGCCTACCTCAAAGGCGAGCGCGACGACCCGGGCGATTGGCCCGGCCTCGGCATCTTCGCCGAAGCCCGCCGCTACGCCGCCCGCCACGCCTCCATCCTCCTCGCTTTCGAAGCCGCGGCCGAGGCTGCGGAAAAGGCGGCGCGCCCATGAACGGCGAAGCGGCGCACGTCACCGCGCTCCTCCTGCGCGACGCCGTCGTCATGCTCGGCGCGGCGATGGCGTTCGTGATGCTGTTCCGGCGCCTGGGTCTCGGCGCCGTCCTCGGCTATCTCGTCGCCGGCGCCGTCGTCGGCCCGGACGGGCTCGGCCTCATCGGCGCGCCGGGCGAGATGCTGCACATCGCCGACTTCGGGATCGTGCTCCTCCTCTTCCTCGTCGGGCTGGAGCTGAACCCGAGCCGCCTCCTTCGCCTCAGGCGCGACATATTCGGGCTCGGCTTCCTCCAGGTCGCGCTGAGCGGCATCGCCATATCCGCGCTGATTTACGGGGTCACCGGTTTCAGCTTCGCCGCGGCGCTCGCCATCGGCCTGCCGCTCGCTTTGTCCTCGACCGCGCAGGTGCTGCCGAGCCTGCGCGCGTCGGGCGAGATCAACACCCGCCCCGGCGAGCGCGCCTTTTCGATCCTGCTCTTCCAGGACCTCTCGATTGTCCCGCTGATCACGATCATCGCCGCACTGTCGCGCGCACCCGCGGACCCTTCGACTCCGCCGGGCTGGCAGCTCGCCGTCTACACCGTCCTCGCCATCGCCGGGCTGGTCGTCGTCGGCCATTTCGTCATCAACCCGCTCTTCCGCCTCGTCGGCAGGATCAGCGAGCGCGAACTGTTCATCGTCGCCGGCCTGTTCATCGTCCTCGCCAGCGCCGCCGTCATGGAGGCGCTGCATCTCTCGACCGCGCTCGGCGCCTTCATCGCCGGCGTGATGCTCGCCGATTCGCCCTACCGGCACGAGCTCGAAGCCGACATCGATCCCTTCCGGTCGATCCTGCTCGGCCTGTTCTTCGTGTCGATCGGGATGATGCTCGATCTCGACGCCATCGTCGAAAGCCCGATGTTCGTCATCGGCATGGCGGCGGCCCTGGTCGCGATCAAGGCGGCGATCCTGTTCGCCATCGCCCGCGCCTCCGGCGTCGAGACCCGCCGCGCGGTCAAGCTCGGCCTGCTGCTGAGCCAGGGCGGCGAGTTCGCCTTCGTCCTCTTCGCCGCTGCCCAGCGCGCGGTCCTCATCGAAGCGGAGGCGGCGAGCCTGTTCGGCGCCATCGTGACGCTCTCCATGGCAACGACGCCCTTCCTGATGATGCTGAACGACAAGCTCGACCGCCGCGCTTCGCTCCGCGCCCCGGTCGACCTCGACGGGCCGGAGGAGTCGCCGGAGACTCGCGCCGTCGTCGTCGGCTACGGCCGCTTCGGCCAGACGGTGTCGCAGATCATGATGGCGAAGGGCATCGGCGTCACACTGATCGATTCCAAGCCCAGCCAGATCGAAATGTCGGGCAGCTTCGGGATGAAGGTCTATTATGGCGACGGGACCCGCCTCGATCTCCTCCGCCTCGCCGGTGCCGCCGAAGCCGAAGCGATCCTCTTCTGCCAGGACGACGGCACGCCGATGCCGGCGCGGCGGCTGGAACCGATCCTCGAAGCCTTTCCCCAGGCGCGGGTGTTCGTCCGCGCCTACGACCGGCGCCACCATATGGAACTCGCCCATCTCGACGTGACGAGCGTGGTCCGCGAGGTCTTCGAATCGGCGGTCGGCATGGGCCGCGACGCTTTGCTCGCGCTCGGCATCTACGAAGAGGAGGCCGAGCGAGTCGTCGCCGACTACCGCGACCGCGACCGGCAGCGGCTGGAGCTTCAGTCGAGCTCGGGCGACATCCGGGCTTTGCGCGAGCTGATCTTCAGCCCGGACAACCGGATCGAGGACGCTCAGCCGAGCTCGGACGACAGAAAGCCCTCGACCTCCTCCGGCTCGACCGAATGATCCACGAACGCCCCGCCGATCTCGCGGGCGAGGATGAAGGGCACCCGCCCGCCCGCCGCCTTCTTGTCGGATCGCATGTGCTCGACCAGCGCGGCGGGCGTACCGATGTCGAGCCGCGTCGGCAGGCCGGAAGCGGCGAGATGCGCTTCCACGCGCTCGGCATCGGCTGGCGCGCAGAGCCCGCGCCGCGCCGAGAATCGAAAGGCGAGCGCCATGCCGAGCGCCACCGCTTCGCCGTGGAGAAGCCGGTCGGAGAAGCCCGTCTCGGCTTCCAGCGCATGGCCGAACGTATGGCCGAGATTGAGGAGCGCCCGGCGTCCCGTCGTCTCGCGCTCGTCCTCGGCGACGATCCCGGCCTTGGCGCGGACGCAGGCTTCGATGGCGTAAAGGCGGTCGCAAACGTCGCCGCCGAGCAGCGCCGCGCCATACGCCTCGCACCAGGCAAAGAAAGCCTCGTCGCCGATCAGCCCGTACTTCACGACCTCCGCATAGCCGGCACGAAGCTCGCGCGGCGGCAGCGTCTCGAGCGTCGCCGGGTCGATCAGCACCATGCTCGGCTGGTGAAACGCCCCGACGAGGTTCTTCCCCGCCGGCACGTTGATCGCCGTCTTGCCGCCCACCGACGAATCGACCTGGGCGAGGAGGGTCGTCGGCACCTGCACATAGGAACAGCCGCGCTTCAGGAGCGACGCGGCGAAGCCCGCAAGGTCCCCCACCATCCCGCCGCCGAAGGCAAGGATCGTGTCCGAACGTTCGATGCCGAGCGCGAGCAGCCGGTCCAAAACGTCGGACAGCCCTTCCCAGCTCTTGCTTCGCTCGCCCGCCGGCACCGCGATCACGTCGAGATCGAATCCGCCCAGCGCGGCGCGCAGCCGCTCGCCCTGCGCCGCCCAGACCGTCTCGTCCGTCACCACGGCGACCCGCTCGCCCCGGATGCGCTCGCCGAGCAGCGCGCGCGCGTCTCCGAGGACGCCGTCGCCGATCCAGATGTCGTAGCTGCGCGCGCCGAGCGCGACCTCCACCCGCTTCATTCTCTCTCCCGCGCCTTGAGCGCCTGCAGTATCCGCTCCACCACCTGCTCGTGCGGCACCGGTTCGGTGGGCACCCTCAGATGCGCCTGCGCGTATACGGGGTTGCGCCGCGCCGCGAGATCCTCGAGCACGGCCCGGGGCTCCCGCTCCCGCAGAAGCGGCCGCGTGTCGCGCCGGCCGACTCGCGCCGCGAGCGTCTCGATGTCGGCGTCCAGCCAGACGGCGGTGCAGCGATCCAGGATCAGCGCCCGGGTCGCCTCGTGCATGAAGGCGCCGCCGCCGGTCGCGATCACCTTCGGCGGCCCTTCGATCAGCCGCGCGATGACCCGGCGCTCGCCGTCGCGAAACGCAGGCTCGCCGAAGCGGTCGAAGATTTCGCTGATTGTGTGGTCCGCCGCCCGCTCGATCTCCTCGTCGGCGTCGACGAAGGGGAGGCCGAGCCGCCGTGCGAGCCGTTTCCCGACCGTCGACTTGCCCGCGCCCATCAGGCCGACGAGCACGATCGAACGGCTGGGCGCAAAAGGGGGTGCGGGAAGGGCGCTCTCCATGAAGGCGGGGGCTATACAGAGGCCGGGCCGGTCGGGCAAAAGGCGCGCCATGCGCAGATATTCAAGCTTGTCCCCGATGCCGCGGCGGCGCCGTTCGCCGCTTCCGGCCATCCTCCTCGTCCTCCTATTCGCCCTGATCGGCTTGCTGGTCTGGCTCTCGACGATGGACACCGAAGTGCCGACGCGCACCATCGAGCAGGACGTCACCAATGCGGCGCTTGCGAAATAAGCTCCTGCTCGTCGCGGGCGTCGCGGCGCTCGCCGCCGGCATTCCCGCGTTCGGCCCGGCGCTCGGGCAGGACAGACCCGAATCGATCCTGCCGCCGGGCTTCGGCGACCCCGCCGAGCCCGCGCCCAAGGCCAAGCAGGAGCCGGCGGAGCCAAAGGCCGCGGAGCCTTCCGCGCCCGCCGAGCCCGGCAACGCCGCCGAGCCCGACGCGCCGGTCCGGGTGCCCTCGTCGGCGCGCGAGGATCTGCCGGACGTCACCGATTCGGCGGCCGAGGACCTTCGCGAGCTGCGCCCGACCCGCCCGACCTACACGCTCGACGTCCCGGCCGACCTCGCGCGGCCGGTGGACGTCGTCGGCGTCCTCGACGAGGCCAATTGGGGCCTCGGCCCGAACGCCTTCGGCACCGCGCGGGGCGCCTTTCTCGCCAGCCTGATGCGCGAGCTCGAGGCGCCTCTGCCGTCGCGCTGGCAATCGATGCTGCTTCGCCGAGCGCTCATGTCGCGCATCCCCGCGCCCGCCGGGGTCGATCCGGTGGACTGGGTCGCCCGGCGCGCCGCGCTGCTCCTGAGGATGGGCGAGGCCGATGCGGCGCGCTCGCTCGTCCAGTCGGTGGACGTGGTCAACTACACGCCGCTCATGATCCAGGCCGGGCTCGACACCGCGCTCGCTACCGGGGACCCGGCCGCGCTCTGCCCGCTGGTCCAGCCGGGCCGCGCGCTCGGCGACCAGCCGGTCTGGCGGATGGCGGACGCGATCTGCGCCGCGCTCGCCGGCGAAGCGGCGCGGGCGAGCGAGGCCATCGACCGGGTGCGCGGCAGCCGCGCGGTGTCGGGCGCCGACCTCCTCCTCGCCGAAAAGGTGGTGGGCGCCGGGACGGACACGCGCCGCGCCGTCAGCATCGAGTGGGACGAAGTCGAGCAGCTCACGCCCTGGCGCCTCGGCCTCGCCGCGGCGACCGGAATGACCGTCCCGGAGCCGCTCCTGCGCGGCGCGGATCTCAGGATGCAGGCCTGGTACGCGCGCGCGCCGATGGTTCCGGTCGCGCAGCGCGTGGAGCCCGCCTTCGCCGCCGCGGCCCTCGGAGTCTTTTCGAACAACGCCCTGGTGGAGCTCTACAGCCTCGCCTTCGACGCCGAGAATGAGGACGAGGTCGAGAACACCCCCTACGGCCGCCTCCGCATCGCCTACACCCACGGCAACGAGGCGGAGCGCATCCGCGCCCTGCGCGATCTCTGGGACGACGGCAACGGGCCGGTGCAGCGCTACGGCCGCAAGGTCCTCACCGCCCGCGCGGCCGCGCTCATTCGTCCGTCCGAGGCGCGGGCCGAGGATGCGGACGAGCTGATCGCCGCCATGCTGAGCGCGGGCTTCGACACCGATGCGGCCCGCTGGACGGACGTGGTCGCCGCCGCCGATACCGATCCGCTCGCCGCCGCCCTGCTCGCCCTCGGCGCCCCGGCCAAACCGGGCGCGGCCGGAGACGTGGTCGAGACCTTCCAGGCCGCCGACGAGAGCCGCGACGACCGCCGGACTCAGATGCTGGTCGCGGGGCTCGCCGGCCTCGACCGCCTCACCGCCGACGAAGCCTCGTCCTGGGCCTCGGATCTGCGCATGCCGATCGGCCGCGACGATGCCTGGACCCGCGCGCTCGACGACGCGATCCGCGCCCGCCAGACCGGCACCGTCGCCCTGCTCGCCGCCGTCGGCATGCAGGCGGGCGACTGGGGCAGGGTGCCCGCGTCCCACCTGTACCGGATCACGCGGGCGCTGCGGCTCGTCGGCATGGAGTTCGAAGCGCGGATGATCGCGGCCGAAGCGCTGACCAGGCTGTGAGCGGCGGCGAGGACGGGCGGCTGATTGCGTCGTTCCTCGAAATGATGGCCGCCGAAGCGGGTGCCGCGCGCAACACGCTCCTCGCCTACGAGCGCGACCTGCGCGGCGCTTCCGAGCTGCTCGGCGGCGACCTGTCCTCGGCCCCGCCCGATCGCATCGAGGGTCTCGCCGAAGCATGGCGGCCGCTCAAGCGCGCGACCGTCGCCCGCAAGGCCGCCGCGCTGCGCCGCTTCTACGGCTTCCTCCACGACGAGGGCCTGCGCGCCGACGATCCCTCCGCCGCTTTGCCGCGCCCCGCCGCCGAGCGCCCGCTCCCCAAGGTGCTCGACCGCGCCGCCGTCGACCGCCTGTTCGACGAGATCGAGCGGCGCAAGGCGGAGGGCGGCCCCGAAGCGCTCCGCCTCTCCGCGCTCATCGAACTTCTCTACGGCTCGGGCCTTCGCGCCACCGAACTCGTGTCGCTGCCGAGGAACGCCATTTCCCCCGACCGGCCGTTCCTGATCCTGAAAGGCAAGGGCGGCCGCGAGCGGCTGGTGCCGATCTCGGACCGGGCCCGCGCCGCCGTGGCGGAATGGTCGGCGCTGGTGCCGCGCGACCAGCCGTTCCTCTTCCCGTCCGGCAAGAAGCATTTGAGCCGCGTCCGCCTCTACCAGCTCGTCCAGGAGCTCGCCGCCGCCGCCGGCATTCCGCCCGAGCGGATCAGCCCGCACGTCCTGCGCCACGCCTTCGCCACCCACCTCCTCGAAGGCGGCGCCGATCTTCGCGCGCTCCAGATGCTGCTCGGCCACGCCGACATCGCGACGACGCAGATCTACACCCATGTCGACAGCCGCCGCCTCATCGACCTCGTCAACCAGCGCCATCCGCTCGCCGACGCCCAAAGGCTTGAACGCCCGCGGGGGGGCCCACGCGGGCGCGCACGCGTTGACGCGCCGGACGCGGCGTCCTAACCGGCGCGCTCCATGGCCACCTTCCTCGATTTCGAAAAACCCATCGCCGAGCTCGAAGCGCGCGTCGCCGAGCTTCGGGAAACCGCGTCCGCCGGCGAGCTCAACATCGAAGCGGAGATTGACCGGCTCGAAGCCAAGGCCGAACGCCTTCTGCGTGACACCTATGCGCGCCTCACCCCCTGGCAGAAGACTCAGGTCGCGCGGCACCCGGAGCGGCCGCACTTCAAGGACTACGTCTCGGCCTTGGTCGAGGACTTCGTGATGCTCGCGGGCGACCGAAATTTCGGCGACGACCAGGCGATCATCGGCGGCCTCGGGCGCTTCCGCGGCCGCAAGGTCATGCTGATCGGCCACGAAAAGGGCGACGACACGGCAAGCCGTCTGCGCCACAATTTCGGAATGGCGAAGCCCGAAGGCTATCGCAAGGCGATCCGCCTGATGGACCTCGCCGACCGTTTCGGGATCCCCGTCGTCTCGCTCGTCGACACGTCCGGCGCGTTCCCGGGAGTCCAGGCGGAGGAGCGCGGCCAGGCCGAAGCGATCGCCCGCTCGACCGAGAAATGCCTGTCGCTGCGCGTGCCGCTCATCGCCGCCATCGTCGGCGAGGGCGGCTCCGGCGGCGCGATCGCCATCGCGGCGGCGAACCGCGTGCTGATGCTGGAGCACAGCGTCTATTCGGTGATCTCGCCCGAAGGCTGCGCCTCGATCCTGTGGCGGACCGCCGAGCGCGCGTCGGACGCCGCCGAGGCGATGCGGATCACGGCCGAGCATCTGAAGCAGCTCGGAGTCATCGAGCGGGTGGTGATCGAGCCCGTCGGCGGCGCCCACCGCGCGCCTTCCGCCGCCGTCGCCACGCTCGGCGATGCGATCGCGCAGGAGCTCGACCAGCTCGTGCAAATGTCTCCCGACGAACTGCGCGCCCAGCGCCGCCAGAAGTTCCTGGCGATCGGCTGAGACCGGTTCGGAGGGGCTCCAGCATCTCCCCCCGAACGGGTGGGCTATTCCTGCAGCTTCCGATTGCGCCTCGCGTGAGCGCAGCGGCCCCCAAGCTGAACCTCAGATAAAGGAACAATCGCCTCCGTAATGGTGTTCTCCATTCACGACTTTCAGTCTTGTGTAAGGAGTACCCACCCATGAAATCCAAGGCGCTCATGGCGCTCTCCGTCTCGGTCGCCTGCATGGCAGGCGCGAGCAGCGGCGACGCGCAGACCCGCTCGCGCAGCATTTCGCAGTCCACCCAGGCTCAGGCGGCGCAGCAGCATCCGGCGCTCGTCCAGGAGTTCGGCGGCGAGGCGAACCCGCAGGTCAGCAATTATGTCCGCAACGTCGGAACGCGGGTGACGTCGCAGACCAACATCACTGGCGGCGGCCAGGCCTTCCGGGTGACCACGCTCAACTCGCCGGTCATGAACGCCTTCGCGGTGCCGGGCGGCTATCTCTATTTCACGCGCCAGCTCCTCGGCCTGATGAACGACGAAGCGGAGCTCGCCTCCGTGATCGGCCACGAAGCGGGCCACATCACGGCGCGGCACAGCCAGGAGCGGCAGAGGAGCGGCCTCCTGAGCCAGCTCGGCGCGCTCGTCGTCGGCGTGGTGACCGGCTCCGGCCAGCTCGCCCAGATCGCCGGCCAGGCGGGGCAGGTCGTGACGCTCCGCTACAACCGCAACCAGGAGCTGGAGGCCGACGCGCTCGGCGTCCGCTACATGACGGCGGCGGGCTACGATCCGGCGGCGTCGGCGACGATGCTCGCCTCGCTCGGCGCGTGGAGCGACCTCGAGGCACGCTTCCAGGGCCGCAACGCCGACCAGCGCTCCACCCCGTCCTGGGCGCGCAGCCACCCGCTCAGCAGCGAGCGGGTCACCCGCTCGACGCGCGCGGCGCAGCAGACCGGCCGCGTCGGCCAGGGCATGCGCAACCGCGAGCAGCATCTCGCCGCGATCAACGGCATGTATTTCGACGACGACCCGGCCCAGGGCATCATCGAAGGCCGCGACTTCATCCATCCGGACCTGAAGCTCGCCTTCACCATCCCGACCGGCTTCCAGATGCAGAACGGCGCGCGCGCCGTCACCATCGTGGGCCAGGCGGGCCAGGCGCAATTCTCGACCGCCGCCTTCAACGGCAATCTCGAAACCTATGTCGGCCAGGTCTTCCAGGCGCTCGGCGGCCAGCAGCAGCGCATCCAATACGGGCGGCCGCAGCAGACGACGATCAACGGGATCCCGGCGGCCTATTCGACGGCGCGGGTGCAGAGCCAGCAGGGCGTCGTCGACGTGAGCGTCGTCGCCTATCAATTCTCGAACAACCAGGCCTTCCACTTCGCGACGATCACGCGCGGCGGGGGCGGCATCGGCCCGTTCGAGTCGATGGTGGGTTCCGTGAGGCGCCTGTCGGCGCAGGAGGCGGCGGCGATCCGGCCGCGGGTCCTCCAGGTCCATACCGTCGGCGCACGGGACACGGTCCAGAGCCTTTCCGGGCGGATGGCCTATACGACCTTCCAGCAGGAGCGCTTCATGGCGCTGAACGGCCTCACAGCCAATGCGGCGCTCCGGCCGGGCGACCGGGTCAAGATCGTCGTCTACGGCACGCGCCGGTCCTAAAAGGGAGGGGCGGCGGCGCGGCCGCTCGCCGCTGGGTCTTCCCTCAAATCCCCCGCAAACGAAATCGGGCGGCGGAACATGGTTCCGCCGCCCGAAATCGTTACGCGGTTGGCGCGATTACTGCTCGCAGCCTTCCGTGTCGACGCCCTGCATACAGGCGGCGGTCTCGGTGAAGGTCGCGGTCAGCTCGTCGCCGAGCGCGCCCATGGCGGTGATGGCGGCGACGGCGATGAGGGCGGCGATCAGGCCGTATTCGATGGCGGTGGCGCCCTTCTTGTCCTTGATCAGCTTACGAATGAACATGTCCGGTCTCCTTGGTTCCAAAGCTTTGGAAGTCCACACTTCCAGGCTTCCCCTGTTCTGGCTTGGGTCAGCTCCAGTTGATCTACGGGAGGGAAGTTTCAAAATTCCTAACGGGCCGGCGAATATTCAGCCTTCTTCGCGGGCTTCCTGAATATTCTCGGCGACGCCGGTCCACATCGCGATCGCCCCTTGGCCGAAAGCGGTGACGCCGACGATCATGGCGAGAAAGACCAAGGCGAGGATCAGCCCGTATTCGATGGCCGTCGCACCGCGTTCGTCGCGTGCCAGCCGAACCATATTGTGCACAGCCTCTTCCTTCCCCGAGCAGGTGGCATTCTCCGAGCCTCGGGCGTAGTCGGGGGAGGGTTAAGCAAATCCTAGCAAGGGCTCTCCGGTTGCAAAAAATTCCGACGATGCTGGTCGTCGCCGCAGCGCTCGCGGACAAGGAGGGGCGCGTCCTCCTCCAGCAGCGGCCGGAGGGAAAGGCGATGGCCGGTCTCTGGGAATTTCCCGGCGGGAAAGTGGAGGATGGGGAGCGGCCCGAAGCGGCGCTGGCCCGGGAGCTTCGCGAGGAGCTGGGCATCGAGGTCGCGGCCGACCGGATCGTCCCCGCCTGCTTCGCGAGCGCGCCGCTCGGCGAGCGGCATCTGGTCCTGCTCCTCTACATCTGCCGCGAATGGACCGGCGAGCCGCGGGCCCTGCACGCCACCGCGCTCAAATGGTCCCGTCCAAACGAGATGCGCGGCCTTCCGATGCCGCCGGCCGACGAGCCGCTGATCGACCGGCTCGAATCCCTGCTCTAGCTTCTCGGCTTCAAGGCGTCGGCGAGGGAGATGGTGGCGCTGCCGCGGCGCGCGGGCCTGGGCTGGTCCGGCGCAGGCGCCCAGCCGATCAGGTAGACGATCTCGAAGCGCTCCCCGGTCTTGCCCTCGGGATCCGCCTGGCTTTCGAAATCGGCGGCGGCGGCGGCGAAGCCGAGGCGGGTCAGGGGACGGCGCGCGCGGCTGCGCAGCAGGTTCGTCGCGGCCATGGCGCGAAGGTCCGCGACGAGGCGCCGAAACGAGGAGAAGCGGACCGTCACGCCCTCGGCGTCGACGACGGGGAGCGCGAACCCGGCGCGGGAAAGAAGATCGCCGGCGGCGCGCAGATCGACCTGCGGGTGGATTCGCGGCGCGGCGGGGGCGCCCTCGGCCTCCTCGGCGGCGTGCATCGCCCGGCGCAGGCGCGGCAGGCTCCCGGCGCCGGCGAAGGCGCCGAGGAAGAGGCCGTCGGGCTTCAGCGCCCGGCGCACGAGGGTGAGGGCGCCCGGAAGGTCGTTGACGCCGTCGAGCACGCCCACCGAGAGAACGAGGTCGAACACGCCGTCCGCGAAGGGGAGCCGGTCCTCGTCGCACTGCACGCCGCCCGCCGCAAAAGCGGAGCCGGGATCGGCGCGCGTGACGTCGATCCCGCGCTCCGCCAGCATGGCGGCGAGCGCGGGGCTCCCGTTGCCGAGCACGAGGGCGCGGCGGAATTCGCGGGTGACGGCGCCGAGTCGGTGGCCGAGCTCGTCGGCGGCGCGGCGCAGGAGATAGTCGGCATCGCCCCCGATGCGCGCGGCGCGGTCGCGGCGCAGGCGCCGCAAGGCGCGGTCGAAGGGCTCGGCGTCCATGGTGCCCGCGCTAGCGCGGCGCGGGGCTCAGAAGAAGAGCTTGCGGAAGGTGAAGCGCACCGAGCGGCCGAGGGGGTCGAGGAAATCGCCCTGGAAGCTGAACGGAGTCGCGCCGGCCCCGTCGCGGACCTGGAGCCGGCTGTCGAACAGATTGTCGACCGCCACCGTCACTCGGGAGCCGCGGAAGAAGGGGACGGAGCGGACCAGCGAGCGCTGCTGCCCGAGATCGGCGAAGAGGCGCAGGTTCACCGTCGAAAAGTCCGAAAAGAAGAGGTCGCTGCGCGTGCCGCCGCCGCCCGCGTCCGGCGTCCCGCGCACGAAGGTGCCGCTCTGCCAGTTGCCGGTGAGGCGCGCGCCGAGGCCGTCCTTGAAGATGCCGGCCTGGAGCTCGACTTCGTGGCGCGGCTGGCCGCCGCGGTTCCCCGTCGCGGAGCCGTTCAGGAGATCGAGGACGGGAACGCCGTCCCGGATCAGGATCTCGTTTTCGAGATGAAGGGTGTGGAAAAGGCCGAGCTGCAGCCGCCCGCCGCCCGGTCCGCCTCCGAAGGGCCCGCCGCCGCCGAAGCCGCCGCGGCCGCCGCCGCCTCCGCCGAAGCCGCCGCGTCCCCCGCCGAAGCCGCGCCCGCCCGCGCCGGGGCCGCG
>DASQND010000163.1:0-3850 GCA_035645215.1 Allosphingosinicella sp. | reverse complement strand
CCGGTGATGAAGTTGACGCCGCCGCCGCCGATCAGCGTCTGGCCGGTGTCGAGAAGGCCGGTCAGGCGCTCGATCGGCTTGGAAAGGAGGCTGTAGGAAGCGAGCGTCGTGCGCACCTCGTCATAGCCCGAGGAATCGACGATCGTGTCGCCCGCATCGTCTATATAATAGATGTCGTCGCCGGCGCCGCCGTCGAGAAGGTCGTTGCCTCCGCCCCCGATCAGGATGTCGTCGCCGCCCAGGCCCCTCAGCGTCTCGTCGAAGCCGCTGCCGGTGATCGTGTCGTTCCCCGCCGTGCCGATCAGCGTGTCGCCCTGCGAATAGACGCCGTGGATCGTCACGGTCGCGGCGGCCGTGGTGCCGTCGCGCAGCGTGTAGGTGAAACGGTCCTCGCCGCGCACGTTGGACGCGCCGGAGCCGCGGCCGGCGAGCGCATCGAAGACGCCGTTCGGATCGTAGCGGAACGTGCCGTCGGCATTGACCCGCAGGAGCGCGCCCGACGCGAGCTGGATCGTCTGTCCGACGTTCGCGGCGAGGCCGTTCACGGCGGCGACGGCGAGCGGCGGCCCGTCCGGATCGCTGTCGGCGCCGCGGCCGTTGTCGGCGAAGACGCTTCCGGAAAGGGGCAGGTTTTCATCGGTCTCGAGGAGGTCCGCGCGCGCGACCGCCGGATAATCCGGGAGCGCCAGGATGCGGGCGCGCACCCCCGGTGAGGCCGTCCCGCCGCCGTCGCCGCCGAAGTCCGTCCAGCCGACGACCAGCGCGTCGCCGGCGATGGCGGCCATTGCGGGGCTCGACTGGCCGCGCAGCGTCACGACGTTGAGCAGCGCCGGCTCGCCGATCCGCATGCCGGTCGAATCGCAGATCTGGACCCGCACGGCCGAGCCGCTGCCGTCGCCTTCCGGGCCGGAATCGGCCCAGCTCACCGCGAAGCCGCCCCAGCCGAGCGCCGTCACCTGGGCGTCGAACTGGTCTCCGGCCGTATTCGCCGCGACCAGGAACTCGCCGCCGACCCGGTTCCCCGCGGCGTCGAACATCTGGCCCTTCACGTCGCTGTCCTGAGGATAATAGAAGCCGGTGTGATCGCTCCAGGTGACGACGAACCCGCCGAAGGCGAGCCCCGTCACCGATGCGTCGCTCTGCTCGCCGCCCGTGTCGGTGGGGACGAGGAATTCGCCGCCGACCTTCTTCCCGGCCGCATCGAATATCTGCGCCTTGACGGAGCCGCCGCCGCCGTCGCTCCCGATCGCGCCCTGGTCGTACCAGCTTATGACGAAGCCGCCCCCCGCGAGGGCGGCGGCGCTCGGCGCGGACTGCTGGAACTGGAGCGAGGTGTTGACGGTGAACTCGCCGGTCAGGGCCTTGCCGGCATCGTCGTAGAGCCGCGCCTTGATGTTGCCCTGGGATGAGGATTCGTCGGTCCAGGCGACGACGATGCCGCCTCCCTTCAGCGCGGCGATGCTCGGCTGATACTGGAACTGATCGGTGGTCTCGTTGACGAGCAGCTCGCCGCCGACCCTGGCCCCGGCGGCGTCGAACATCTGCATCTTGACGGCGTAGAGGCTGGTGTCGCCGCCGCCCTGGCTCGAATCGCCCCAGGCGATCGCGAAGCCGCCGGAGGCGAGCGATGCGGCGCTCGGACCGATCTGCATGTTGACCTGATAGGTCGCCGGCGCGAATTCCCCGCCGATCCTGCTTCCGTCCGCGGCGAAGAGCTGGGCGCGGATGTCGCCGTCCGAATACCAGGTGAAGACGAAGCCGCCGGCGAATGCGGCCACCGATCCCGCATATTGGTCGCCCGCCTGGACGCTGTTCACCAGGAACTCCGCCCCTGCGTCGTAGCGCACTTCGTCGCGGGAATCGGTCAGCGTCAGCGCGATCGTCTCCTGGTAGGAATTGCCGTTGGCATCGCTGACGCGGATGGTGACGCTGGCGCCCGGCGCCGTCTCGAAATCGAGCTTCGCGCTGTCGGCCACGACGAGCCTGTTGCCCTCGATCGCGAAGGCGCCGCCGGTGCTGTCGGAGACGAGCGTATAGATGGGAGACGCGTTTTCCGCCGCGTCGGAAGAGATGACGGCGACGGCGATGCCTTCTACGGCGGCTTCGCTGAGGGTGGTGCGCGAAAGGGAAATGTCGGTCGGCGCGCCGGCCGGATCGAAGATCTGCGCCTTGATCGACGCGGTCGAATAATCGGTCCAGCTGAAGACGATCGAGCCCGAATCGAGCACCGTCACGTCGGGATAGATCTGGTCCTGCGCGACGACGCTGTTGACCAGGAACTCGGTGCCGACCTTGGCGCCGGCCGCGTCGAAGACCTGCCCGCGCACGGCGCCGCTCGGGTCGCCATTCTGCTGGCTGAAATCGTGCCACGTCACCACGAAGCCGCCCCAGGGCAGGCTCGCGACCGCCGCATTGCCCTGCTCGCTCGCCGTTCCGGTATTGACCAGGAACTCCGCGCCGAGCGGCTGCCCGGCCGCATCGAAGACACGCGCCTTGACGTCGTAGGCGTTGTTGGTCCGGTTTTCCCAGGTGACGACATAGCCGCCCGAGGCGAGCACCGTCACGTCGGCGCGCACGACGTTGCTCGAAAGGTGGTTGACCTGCGTCTCGGCGCCGACCTTCTGGCCGGCCGCGTCGAAGCGCTGCGCCCGGATGGCGATGCCGGCAAAGTCGCCGCCCGTGCTGTCCTGCCAGACGGCGACGAACCCGCCGGCCGCGTCGCCCGCGACCGCAGGGTGGAGCTGGTTGTTCGCAAGCGTCGTATTGACGGCGAAGACATTGCCCACGCGCACGCCCTGTGCGTTGAAGATCTGCCCCCTGGTGCCATGGCCCGCGCCGTCGCCCTCGACCCAGGTGGCGACGAAGCCGCCGCCGCTGAGGCGCGTCACGTCGGGGCTGCCCTGGTAACCGGCCGCGGCCGGGGCGAAGGCGAACTCCCCGCCGATCTTCGCGCCGGCCGCGTCGAAGAGCTGCCCGAGGGCGCCGTAGTCGCCGAAGGTTCCGCCTTCCGAATTGTTCTGCCAGCCGACGACGAACCCGCCATTCGAAAGCCCGGTGACCGACACCTCGTTGAGGCTGTGGGTAGCGCTCGTGGAGGTGCTGATCAGGATTTCGCCGCCCAGCTTCGCGCCGGCCGCGTCGTAGCGCTGGACGCGCACCGCGCCGTTGCTTTGGTTCGCCCAGGCGACGACGAAGCCCCCGCCCGGCAGGTACGAGACCGCCGACGCCGTGAGAAGAGTGGTTGCGGTGGTGCTCGCAACGAGCTCGCCGCCCCGGCGCGTATATGCCTGTACCATGATATTCAACGTCCCCCCGGCCCCACGCCGTTTCGCTTGAATGCCCGACGCTTAGCGGGTGCGCCAGCGATATTCGCGTTTCGCGGCCATGCGTTCCCGCTTCGCCTCTGGCAGAAGCGGGGCGCCGTCCGTATCAGGGGCCCCATGGGCGGGGTTCTCGTTGGGATCAGGATCGTGGAACTGGCAGGCCTCGCGCCCGCGCCCTTCGCCGCGATGATGCTCGCCGATCACGGCGCAGAAGTGATCCGGATCGAGCGCGACGACCGTCCGCCCGTCATCCCGCGGGAGTTCGACATTCTGGCGCGGAGCCGCGCCGAGACGATCCGGCTCGACCTCAAGAGCGAGGAGGGTGCCGCCCGCGTGCGGGCGCTCGCCGGGGATGCCGACGGCCTGATCGAGGGCTTCCGCCCCGGCGTGATGGAGCGCCTCGGCCTCGGCCCCGAGCTGCTGCTCCAGGGCAATCCGCGGCTCGTCTACGGGCGGCTGACCGGCTGGGGGCAGGACGGGCCGCTGGCCGAGGCTGCCGGGCACGACATCAACTATATCGCGCTGGC
>DASQND010000162.1:0-22112 GCA_035645215.1 Allosphingosinicella sp. | reverse complement strand
CGTCTTCTGGGACGCGCCGCGCAACGTCCACGAAAAGGGCATCCTCGAGCGCTGCCTCGTCCCCGCGGGCTCCGATCTCGCCGCGCATGTCGAGGAAGCCCGCGCGCTTTCGCTGCGCATCGCCGACGCGCTCGGCCATGTCGGCATCCTCGCGCTCGAATTCTTCGCCGCGACGGACGGCGCGGTGTTCAACGAGATGGCGCCACGCGTCCACAATAGCGGCCACTGGACGATCGAGGGCGCCTTGACCTCGCAGTTCGAGAACCACATCCGCGCCGTCTGCGGCCTGCCGCTCGGCTCCTGCGCGCTGGCTGCCGAGGAAGTGCGGATGGAAAATCTGATCGGCGACGAGGCGGAGCGCTGGCTGGAAATTCTCGGCGACCCAACCGCCCACCTCCACCTCTACGGCAAGGGCGAGCCGCGCCCAGGCCGGAAGATGGGCCACGTGACGAGGCTTGTAGGGAAGCTCGGCGCCTAAGCCTGAAAGCCCTCCCCATTGAGGGGGAGGGGTTCGGCTACGGCCTTGCGTGCAGGCACAGCCCCACAACAAAGAGGCCGGGAGTTACCCCGGCCCCTCAGCTTCATTCTCTTAGGATTGCCCGCTTACTGCGGCTGCATCACCGTGATCGGCAGGCGCAGGCGCTCGAGCTGCGGGCGCACGCGGGACGCGTCGCCGACGACGACCCAGAGCCAGTTGTTCGGATCGATCACCCGGCGCGCCTCGCGGTCGAGCTGCGCCTGGGTCATCGAGCGGTAGCGGTCCGCCACCGTTTCCCAATAATTGTCCGGCCGCCGGTAGAGCGCGTTCGAGCGCAGTGCCGTCAGGATCGAGGCCGACGTTTCGAACTGCCCCGGAAGCTGGCGCGTGTTGCCGAGCACCGTCCGGTTCAATTCCGCCGACGTCACGCCCTCGCGGGTCAGGAAGCTCTTCACCTGCTCGATCGTGGCCTGGATCGATTCGCCGGTGCGGTCCGCCTGGACCGGCGCCGAGATGATGTAGGGCACCTGGTGCTCAAACAGGTTCGGGGCGCCGCGCGCGCCGTAGGACCAGCCGCGCCGCTCGCGAAGCTCCATGTTGATGCGCGCGAGGAAGTTCGCGCCGAGCACTTCGTTCGCCGCGTTAAAGGCGAGGAGATCCTCGGTGCCGCGGACGGGGAGGAGCTGCGCGCCCATGATGATCGACTGCGGCGATTGCGGCCGGTCGATCAGCACGATGCGCGAGCGGGTGACTTCCGACGGACGCGCATCGAACACCTTGACGCCGCGCTGCACGCCGGCCGGCGACGCCCAGTTGCCGAAGCGCTGCTCGAGCAGCGGCACGAGCTGCGCGAGCGGCATGTCGCCGACCGCGAAGATCCGCGCATTGTCCGGACGGATCCAGCGCTGGTGGAACGCCACGAGCTCCTCGCGAGTGAGCGCTCGAACCGCGGCGGCATCGCCCGTCCCGGTGAAGGGCCGGCCGTACGGATGCTCGGCGCCGTAGAGGAGCTGCGGCAGCGCCCGCTGGGCGATCGCCTGCGGCTGGGTAAGCTCGGCCGCGATCGACGCGAGCTGCTGGGCGCGAAGCCGCTCGACTTCGGCCGGCGCGAAGGCCGGGTTGCGGACGATGTCGGCGAGAAGCGTCAGCGACGGCGCAAGGTTCGGGCTCATCGCCGACATGGTGACGGCCGTGCGGTCGACGGTGGCGCCGGTCGCGATGGTCACACCGAGCCGCTCCTGCGCTTCCGCGAGCTGGACGCTGTTCCTGGTGGTCGTCCCTTCTTCCATCAGGTTCAGCATCAGGTTCTGCGTGCCGAGCCGGTCGCCCGGATCGGCGGCGATGCCGGCGTCGAACTCGATCGCGACGCGGGTGACCGGAACGGCCGAGCGGCGCGCATAGACGATCTCGATGCCGTTCGAGAGCCGCGCCCGCTCGACGGCGGGGAAGTCGAGCTCCGGAGTGGACGTCACCGCCGGCATCTGCCGGGCGCCGACGCGCGCCGCCTGGGCGTTCGCCGCCTGCGGAGCCTGGGCGGCCGGAGCCGGCTGGCTCTGACCCGGAGCCTGGGCCGTGCCGGGCTGCGCGGCCTGCTGGCCGGTGCCCTGCCCGGGCTGGCCCATGGTGGTCGCATTGGCGCGCGCGGGCTGGCCCGCTCCGCCCGTGGTGTTCGCCGCGCCGCGGACGCTGCCCGCTTCCTCGTAAGCCGGCCGGTCGCCGGGGTTCACGCGCAGGGCATAGACCGGGCGGGTCAGCCAGCGCTGCATCGCCGCGCGCGCCGCTTCGGGCGTCACCGCCGCGAAGCGCTGCAGGCGGCGGCGGTAGAGCGCGGGGTCGTTGGCGTAGAGCATGCCTTCGGCGAGCGCGACGGCCTTGCCGCCGAAGCCGCCGACCTGCTCCAGCCCCTGGACGCGGCTGGAGACGGCCCGCATCACGGTGCGCTGCACTTCGTCCTCGGTCGGGCCGGTGCGGATGAAGTCGGCGACGATCTGGTCGAGCCGGGCGGCGACCGCGTCCGGATCCTGGCCGGGCTTCACATCCACCTGCACGGAGAAGATGCCGACGCGGTGCATCGGCGAGGCGCCGGCGCTGACCGCGACCGCCGTCTGCTCGCCGCGCACCAGCGCGTTGTCGAGCCGCGAGGAGGCGAGGCCGCCGAGCACCGTGGCGGCGACCTGCAGGGCCTCCGCATCCTCATGGAGCATGCCGGGGATCGCCCAGCTGCGGTAAAGCCGCGTGTTGGAAACCCGGTCGGTCATGACCTGGTCGACGCGGGCGGGAAGGGTCGGCACGTCGGCTTCCGCCGGATTGTTCACCGGGCCGCGCTGGATGGCGCCGAAATAGCGCTCGACGAGCGGCCGCGCGGTCGCGGCATCGACGTCGCCCGCGAGGACGAGGACCGCGTTGTTCGGCCCGTAATTGCTCCGGAACCAGTCGCTCACCGTGTTCAGCGTCGCCGCGTCGAGATCGGCCATCGAGCCGATCGGGGTGTGGCTGTAGGGATGCCCGTTCGGGAACAGGGTCTCGAACAGGCGGTAGCCGACGAGGCCGAAGGGCTGGTTGTCGCCCTGGCGCTTCTCGTTCTGGACGACGCCGATCTGGTTGGTGAGGTTCTGCTGGGTGACGGCGCCTAGCAGGTAGCCCATCCGGTCGCTCTCGAGGAACAGGGCCCGCTCGAGCGCGGTGGTCGGCACGTTCTGGAAATAATTGGTGCGGTCGAACGAGGTGGTGCCGTTGAGTTCGGTCGCGCCGATCTCGCGCAGCGGCGCGAAATAGTCGCCGGGCGCGTTCTCCGAACCGTTGAACATCAGATGCTCGAACAAATGCGCGAAGCCGGTGCGGCCGCGGGGTTCGTCCTTGGACCCGACATTGTACCAGACGCTGACCGCGACGATCGGCGCCTTCCTGTCCTCATGGACGATGACGCGGAGGCCATTGTCGAGCGTGAAGGTCTGGTGCGGGATGTCCACCCGCCGGAGCAGGGCCGCGGGTCCTGCGACCGGCCGCAGCGATGCCGCTTCGTCCGCGCCGCGTGCGCCGCCGCCGCTCGTGGCGCAGGCCGACAGCGCAAAACCGGAGCAAAGTGCGAGTGCCGTCAGGAGCTTCCGCATCGTTCATCCCTCTCATTTTCTTTTGTGGATGGTCCTAGCCCTCCCCCGAACCGAATCAACAGGATTCTCGCGGCCGCTTCGGGCATGATGGGCGCACCCTCTTGTGTTGCAGATCGGCAACACTACATTTCTGCCGACACAGCAATTTAGGGGCAGCTTATGAACCTCGAAAAATTCACCGAACGGGCGCGCGGCTTTCTGCAGGCGGCCCAGACCGTCGCGGTCCGGTTGAACCATCAGCGGATCGCGCCGGCCCATCTCCTGAAGGCATTGCTCGAAGACGAGCAGGGCATGGCCTCGGGCCTGATCGCACGCGCCGGCGGCAGCGCCGAAGCGGCGCGGCGCGAGACCGACGAAGCGCTCGCCAAGATCCCGGTCGTTTCCGGCTCGGGCGCCACGCAGGCGCCGGGGCTCGACGGCGAGATCATGCGGGTGCTCGATAGCGCCGAGCAGATCGCGCAAAAAGCGGGCGACAGCTACGTCACCCTCGAGCGGCTGCTGCTCGCCCTCGTCATGTCGAAGACCGATGCGGGGAAAGCGCTGACCGACGCGGGCGTGAAGCCGGAAGCGCTCAACGCTGCGATCAACGAGCTTCGCGGCGGGCGGACGGCGGATACCCAGTCCGCCGAGGACCGCTACGATGCGCTCAAGAAGTTCGCCCGGGACCTGACGCAAGCCGCGCGCGACGGCAAACTCGATCCCGTCATCGGCCGCGACGAGGAAATTCGCCGCACCGTCCAAATCCTCGCCCGGCGGACCAAGAACAATCCGGTGCTGATCGGCGAGCCGGGCGTCGGCAAGACGGCGATCGCCGAAGGCCTGGCGCTCCGCATCGCCAACGGCGACGTGCCGGACAGCCTCAAAGACCGCAAGCTGATGGGGCTCGACATGGGCAGCCTCATCGCCGGCGCCAAATATCGCGGCGAGTTCGAGGAGCGCTTGAAAGGCGTGCTCGACGAAGTGAAGCAGGGCGAAGGCGACATCATCCTCTTCATCGACGAGATGCACACGCTGGTCGGCGCCGGCAAATCCGAAGGCGCGATGGATGCGTCGAACCTCCTCAAGCCCGCCCTTGCCCGCGGCGAGCTGCACTGCATCGGCGCGACCACGCTCGACGAATATCGCAAGCACGTGGAGAAGGACCCGGCGCTGCAGCGGCGCTTCCAGCCCGTCTTCATCGGCGAGCCGACGGTCGAGGACACGATCTCGATCCTTCGCGGGCTCAAGGAGAAATACGAGCTCCACCACGGCGTCCGCATCACCGACGGCGCGATCGTCGCGTCGGCGACGCTCTCCAACCGCTACATCTCCGACCGCTTCCTCCCCGACAAGGCGATCGACCTCATGGACGAGGCCGCCTCGCGCCTGCGCATGGAGGTCGAGTCCAAGCCGGAGGAGATCGAAAATCTCGATCGGCGCATCATCCAGCTCAAGATCGAGCGGGAGGCGCTCAAGAAGGAGACCGACCGGGCGTCCAAGGACCGCCTTGCGGCGCTCGAAACCGAACTCGCCAACCTCGAGCAGCAGTCGGCCGAGCTCACCCAGCGTTGGCAGGCCGAGAAGGAGAAGATCGCCGCCGGCGCCAAGGTGAAGGAGCAGCTCGACCATGCCCGGCTGGAGCTCGAGCAGGCGCAGCGCGCCGGCGATCTCGCCAAGGCGGGCGAGCTCCAATACGGCACCATCCCGAGCCTGGAAAAGCAGCTCGCCGAAGCCGCCGCCGCCACCTCCACCGCCATGCTGCGCGAGGAAGTGACGGGCGAGGACATTGCCGGCGTGGTCGCGCGCTGGACCGGCATTCCGGTGGAGCGGATGCTGGCGGGCGAGCGCGAAAAGCTCCTCCAGATGGAGGCCACGATCGGCAAGCGCGTCATCGGCCAGGACCAGGCGGTCAAGGCGGTCTCGACCGCGGTGCGCCGCTCCCGCGCCGGCCTTCAGGACCCGAACCGGCCCCTGGGCTCCTTCCTGTTCCTCGGGCCGACGGGCGTCGGCAAGACCGAGCTCACCAAGGCACTCGCCGAATTCCTGTTCGACGATCCCAATGCCATGGTCCGCATCGACATGTCGGAGTTCATCGAGAAGCACAGCGTCGCGCGCCTGATCGGCGCGCCTCCCGGCTATGTCGGCTATGAGGAAGGCGGCGTGCTCACAGAGGCGGTCAGGCGCCGCCCCTATCAGGTCGTGCTCTTCGACGAGGTCGAAAAGGCGCATGGCGACGTCTTCAACATCCTCCTCCAGGTGCTGGACGACGGCCGCCTGACCGACGGCCAGGGCCGGACGGTGGACTTCACCAACACGATCATCGTCCTCACCTCCAACCTCGGCAGCCAGTATCTGACCGGCCTCGTCGACGGGCAGAAGGTGGAGGACGTCGAGCCGCAGGTGATGGAGGTCGTCCGCGGCCACTTCCGCCCGGAATTCCTGAACCGGCTGGATGAGATCATCCTCTTCCACCGCCTCTACGCCGAGCATATGGGCCCGATCGTCGACATCCAGGTCGCCCGCGTCCAGAAGCTGCTCGACGACCGCAAGGTCCGCCTCGACCTGACCGACGGCGCCCGCGCCTGGCTCGGCCGGGTCGGCTACGATCCGGTCTACGGCGCCCGGCCGCTGAAGCGCGCGGTGCAGAAATACGTGCAGGACCCGCTCGCCGACGCGATCCTCCGCGGCGAGGTGCCGGACGGCGTTACCGTGCACGTCGAGGAAGGCGAAGGCGCGCTGCGGCTGACGCCCGAGGGGCCGACCTCTCCCACCGCTCCTAGACAGGAAGCGGCCTAAGCGGCATCGAGGGGCGGCGATGCAGCCGTCCCTCGATCCCGCCACCCTTTTCGCGCGCGCCGAGCAGGCCTTCGCCGCCGGGCGCTACGACGCGGCGCGCGCCGATCTCCTCGCCGTTCGCCGCATCGCCGCCCCGCACCCGGCGATCCTCCACCTCCTCGCGCTGACCGAACGCCGCCGCGGCGACGCCGCCGCTGCCCGGTCGGCCTTCGAAGCCGCCCTCCAGAGCGCCTCCGACGACCCTGCCATCCTCGGCAATTATGCCAACTTCCTCGCCGACGCCGGCGACACGGACGCCGCTCTCGCCGCCTACGCAAGGGCCCTCGCCGCGGCGCCCGCGCACCACGACGCCCGCTACAACCGCGCCCTCCTGCTCCAGAAGCTCGGCCGCTCCGACGAGGCGCTTGCCGACCTCGACATCGCCGTCGCCGCGCGCCCCGCCGATGCCCGCGTCCAGTCCGCCCGCGGCAGCGTGCTGCGCGACCTCGGCCGCCTCGCCGACGCCGCCGCCGCCTACGACGCTTCCCTCGCCGCCGAGCCGAACCGCCCGATCGCCGCCTACGGCCGCGCCCGCGTCGCGATGGAGCGCGGCGAGGACGAGGCGCCCGCTCTCTACCGCCGCGCCGCCGCCCTGCGCCCGGGCGACCCGCAAGTGCTGCTCGACCTCGCCGAGGCCTTGGAGATGCAGGGCGATCCGGACGCGGTCCCCACCCTCGCCGCCGCCGTCGCGGCCGCGCCCGCCTGGGCGCAGGGCCAGAAGGTGCTCGCCCGCATGCGCTGGGAGGCGGGCGAGGGCCGTGCCTTCGCGCGCGGCCTCGACGCCGCGCTCGCCGCGGCGCCGGGCGACCGCGCCCTGTGGCTCGCTTACGCCTCCGCGCTCGCCGAAGCCGACCTCCACGCCGAAGCCGCAAACGCCGCCGCCCGCGCCCGCGCGGCGCTCGGCAATGACGACCCGGAGCTCATGCTGATCGAGGCTTTGCGCGCTTCCGAAGCCGGCGAGATCGCGCGCGCCGACCGCCTGTTCGCCGCCATGCCGGACCTGCCCGGCCGCAGCCTCGTCGAAGCGAGGCACCGGACCCGAACCGGCGAGTTCG
This sequence comes from Allosphingosinicella sp., assembly GCA_035645215.1. Lineage (GTDB taxonomy): Bacteria > Pseudomonadota > Alphaproteobacteria > Sphingomonadales > Sphingomonadaceae > Allosphingosinicella. The sequence continues at coordinate 14,655 of DASQND010000162.1, read as the reverse complement.
ACCGCGCCTCAGTGCTCGCCGGCCGCGCCCGCGCCGAAGCGCCGTGGGACGTCGGTGCCTGGGCGCTGACCGGCGTCCTCTGGCGCCTCAACGGCGATCCGCGCGCCGCCTGGCTCCTCGAACAACCCGGCTTCCTCGCTGCGCAGGCCCTCCCTTTCGATGACGCCGCGCTTGCCGGGACGGCCGAGCGCCTGCGCGGCCTTCACCTCACCCGCGCCCATCCGATCGGCCAGTCCCTGCGCGGCGGCACCCAGACTCGCGGCGCCCTTTTCGCCCGGGAAGAGCCGGAGATCGTCCGACTGCGCGCCGCGATCGAGGACGCGGTCCGCGCCTACTGGGACCGGCTCCCGCCCCACGATCCCGCCCACCCGCTGCTCCGCCACCGCGGCGGGCGCCCGCGCGTCGCCGGCTCCTGGTCGGTGCGGCTCACCGGCGGCGGCTTCCACGTCGCCCATTTCCATTCGGCCGGCGCGCTGTCGTCGGCTTGTTATTTCGTCGTACCGGAGCCGAAGGGACCGATGGAAGGCTGGCTGGAGCTCGGCGGCGCGCCGGCGGAGCTCGGCCTGTCGCTGGCGCCGCTCGCCCGCATCGAGCCGAAGCCCGGAAGGATCGCGCTCTTCCCCAGCTTCCTCTTCCATGGCACGCGCCCATTCTCACAAGGCGAGCGACTCACCGTCGCCTTCGACGTGGTGGCGGAATGACGGGCACGGACAATCGCAAGGCCTGGGCGGATTTCTGGGCGCAGAAATCGGGCGAGCGCCAGCCCGCCTGCCTGCCCAACGCCCTCCAGGAGATCGACGCCGCCCAGCGCGAGGCGTGGCACCACTTCGTCCGCGAACTGCCGCCCGGCGCGCGCCTCCTCGATCTCGCCACCGGCGACGGCGCGGTCCTGAAGAAAATCCGGGAGGCGCGGGCCGACCTCCTCCTGACCGGCGTCGATTCCGCGCCGACCCTTCCGCCCGCGCCGGCCGGCATCTCCCTTCGCGCCGGCGTTCCGATGGAGACGCTTCCGTTCGAAGACGCGGCCTTCGACGCGCTCGTCAGCCAGTTCGGCTACGAATATGGCGACACCGCTGCCATCGCACGCGAAGTCGGGCGGCTCCTCGCGCCCGGGGGCGCGCTCGGGCTCCTCATCCACAGGAAGGACGGCCCGATCGTCGCCCACAATCTGCCGCGCCGCGACGCGCTGCGCTGGGCGCTGGCGCCGGGCGGCTATCTCGCCAAGGCGCGCGGCCTCGTCGCGGCGCGGCGCATCGCCGCCATCCCGACGCCGCCCGCCTTCCGTAACGCGCCGGAGGAGGCGCAGCGGCTCTTCCCCGGCCAGTCCGTCGGGCACGAATTCCTGACCGCGATCCTCCACACGCTGGAGATGGGCCGCGTCAAGCCGCCCGGGGAATCGCTGGAAGTCTTCGCCACGCTGGAAAGCAAGGCTTTGAACGAGATCGCCCGCATCGAGACCCTGGAGCGCGCCGCCTGCGACGGGGACCGGATCGCCCTGATCGCGGAGGAGCTGCATGCCGCCGGCCTCGACATGGAGCCTGCATCGACGGTCGCGGAGCGAAGCTCGGGCCGCACCTTCGCCTGGTTCCTCTCCGGCGTCAGGCGCACCTGAGCCGAACCGCGAGGTTTCTAGCGGTCGCGGAACCAGCCGGTGATCGCGAAACGTGCGACCGGCGCGAAGGAGGGCACGTAGGTGACGTTGTGCTTCTGCGGCACACGGAACATGTTCAAGGCGTTGAAGCGCGGCCGGTAGCCGGCGACCGCGTCCCCGTCCTCGTCGTAGAACATGAGATAGCCGCCCCAGTCCGGCCGCCAGTCCTCGGCGCAGAAGTTCATCACATAGGCGACCTGCCAGCCTTCGCCGACATGGCTGTCGTCGTGCATGCCGAGGAAGTGATTGGGGCCGTAGAGCGTCGCCTGCGCGTCCGCCTTGAAGAGGCTCGGTATGCCGGTCACGTCGCGCACGAGGTCCATGAGCGGCGCGGCGTTGATATGCTCCATCAGGAGGTGGAGCGCTTCATGCTGCCCCCAATTCTCCTGATAGGCGGTGAGCAGCTGATATTGCGCGTAGGCGAAGGCATAGTCCCGCCCGCGCATCGCCGCGACGATGCGCGATGTCACCGCCTCCAACTCCGGCTGCCGCGCGGCGAGCTCGTGGCGGCGAAGCCCGTGCGGGCCGTCGGCGCCGGCGCGGTAGGCAAGGCCCCAGGGCGTTTCGCGCGAAAGCACGCGGTGGATGGTGCGCGCCGCAGGCTCCGTCAGGAAGTCGCGGACCTGCACCCGCCCGTCGCGCGCGAATTCGGCGGCCAGCGTTTCGCGCCGGAGGCCGGGATTGATCTCGAACAGGGGAATTTCGCCGGACACGTCCTCTTCCATCCTCGCCGCTTCGCCCGCCGCCTAGCACCGCTGCCGCCCCGATACGAGAGCCGCCGCGCCTTCGGGACGGGCCGCTCCTCTTCCGGGCGCACTCAAGGCCGGGCCGGATTGCTGCTCGCGCACCTCGGGGTTTCGCGCGGCTCGCGGCGATCGGCGATGGCAAGGAGCTGCACCACGCGATTGGTCGGCTCCGGCACTTCGTCATCAGTTTCGACAAGCCCGCGATCCTCTCCTTCGGCCCTGACGCTGCAATGGCCGCAATGTCCGCAATGCATGCGGAAGCGGGCGCCACCGAACGTCCGCCACGGGTGGAAAGCGCACGATCGCTCGCTAGCGGACGAGGGGGAGGGTTTCGCATGCTGATCCACGCCTCTGGGTGGATCGCGGTGAGTGCCGCCAGGTCGCACCCGACGCGCTTCGAGCTAATCGGCCAAGCGGATCGGCGCGGCGCTTCTCGCCCGGTATTCGATGCCCGGCCTGGTCGCTTCGACGAGAAAGCCGCGTTCGTGGTTGTGGGCGGCCCCCCCCCTACGGGGACACAGCAATGTCCGCGCCCGTTCCCAAGGGGACATTGCAGACGTCGACGCCAAAGCTTAACACGCCAATGAGGGGGTATCGCACATGGCTTCGCGTCCGCTGGTTGCGAAGGTTCCGGGGCTATTGCTGGCAGGCGCCATCCTGACGGCGCTGCCGGTTCTCTGGTTCTTCGCCATTCCGATCCTCGACAGGAGCGAAGCCCCCGAACATGCCCGGCATGGCGTGACGCTCTACCTTCATGTGATCGGCGGCCTGAGCGTCATCGTCGCCGGGGGCGGCGCACTCTACATCGGCTGGACCCGGCGGGCCTTCAAACGGCATCGTTGGTTCGGCTATTCGTATCTCGGCCTCGGCAGCATCATGGCGGTCTCCGCCTTGCTGCTCTCCCTCGAAGCCCCGCATGAACCCCGCAGCCTCTATGTCGCGACCGGCACCCTGGCCGCGGCGTGGCTTGCCGTCGCAGGCATGGCTTTGCGGGCGGCCCGCAACCGGCGGTTCCTCGTCCACCGAGACTGGATGATCCGGAGCTACGTCCTCACATGGACCTTCGTCGGCTGCCGGATCGCCACGAACTTGAACCTTTTCCCGGATCTCGGACCGGAGGGCGTCACCGCGGCAATCTGGGTAAACTGGATCGTTCCGTTTATCGTCTGCGAGATTGCGCTGCAGTGGAAAGCCGCCGGCAGAGCCGGGCCGGGACGCGTCTGAGCCGAATGCCCGCCTTCCAGCCGTCCGGGATATTCGCGCACCTACGCTGTCAGCCATCTCGAACGCTGCCGCGCCCGCGCAGCCAGCCGGTCACCGAGTAGCGCCGTGCCGCCGCGAAGGGGGCGACCATGCTGACGCTGTGGGCCTGCGGGACGGCGAAAAGGGTGAGGCTGTTGAACCTGGGCACATAGGCTTCGGCGATGTGGCCATCTTCGCCGTGGAAGAGCAGGAGGCCGCCCCATTCCGGGCGCCAGGCCGGAGTCAGGCTGAAGACGTAGGCGGCGTGGCGGTTCTTCCCCTCGATCGCGTCGTCATGAGCGCTGAGGAAGTGGCCGAGGCCGTAGGCCGTCGCCTGCGCGTCGGCGAAATCGATCCCCTCCCGGCCGGTGATCCGCCGCAGCAGGCCCACGACCGGCGGCGAGGAAAGGAAGCCGGCGAATTCGGCCAGGGCGTCGCCGCGTGCGCGCCTTTCCTCTTCCTCGTCGGGAACGCGGATCGATTCGAACATATATTGGAAGTCGTAGCGCGCGGCGGCATGGACGGCCGACTCGAGCGAGGCTTTGGCCGCTTGATCCAGCGCCGCCTGCGCCGTGCGGTCGAGCTCGAACACCTTGTCGCCCTGGTTGACGACGAGCCGCCATTCGCGGCTCGCGCGAAGCAGGGCGTGGAGCCGCGCCGCACCCTCGGGCGCGAGGAAATCCGCGATGTTGAGGCGCCCCGCATCGGCGAAGCGGCGGGCGAGCGCGTCCTGGTCGAGGGCAGGGTTCAGCCGGTAGCCGACGTCGGCGGGCATGCTCTGCTCCATCCTCCTGCCATTCAGGCGAACGAAAAGGGGCGGCGAATTGCTTCGCCGCCCCCGGTTCGTCGTCGCGTCTCGCCTTAGAAGCGAACGTTCGCCGAGACGAAGAAGTCGCGGCCAAGAACGTCGAACGTGCCCGGGAAGGTGTTCGCCTGCTCCTGGTTCGAGCCGATGATCGGCGGGTTCTTGTCGAACAGGTTGTTCACGCCGAAGTTCAGCGTCATGTGATCGCCGGCATTCACCGAGAAGGACAGATCGAAGAGATCGTAGGCGCCGATGGTGTCGACGAAGAAACCACCCTCGTCTCTCGTCCGTCCAACATGGCGCCACCGAACGCTGGTGGTGACCGGACCGTCGATCAGCGACAGGCGGCTCGACCACTTCCAGCGCGGCGTGGGATCGCCGCACAGCTGGCCGAAGCGGCCTGCGCACTCGTCGACCTCGTCGGGAAGATCGACCAGCGGCGTGAAGTTGTTCTCCCAGCTGTAATTGCCGAGGAAGAAGAAGTTCAGCCGCGACTCGCCGGCGCCGGTCATGCTGAAGCCGAGCGGCTGGGTGTAATCGACCTGGAAGTCGATGCCCTTGGTGGTGATCGACGACAGGTTGGCGTTGTTCGCCGACACGACGTTCGGCGGGCCGGAGATCACACCCGACGGGTCGCGCGAGATCAGCTGGCAGATGGCGGAATTGGCATTCTGAATGGTGAAGAAGCACAGGTTCAGAATGTTGGCGACGCCGCCGCCCGCAGTCGCAATCGCATTGTCGATCCTGATGTCATAATAATCGACTGCGATGTTCAGCCGCGGGATGAAGCGCGGACGCAGCACCACACCGGCGGTGTAGGTGTCGCCCACCTCCTCCTCGAGGTTCGGATTGCCGCCGAACGCGCCCTGGATCTGGTCGTTCGGCTGGATCCCCTGCGTGAACACCGCCGACTGCGGAACGCCCTGCGCGATGCAGAGCGCGCGGACGATTTCGGTCCGCTGCGTCGTGTTGCGGTTCGAACAAGGATCGGTCGCCGCCGGGAAGCCGACGGACTGGCCGCCGAACAGCTCCTGGACGTTCGGAGCACGAACCGCGCGCTGATACTGGCCGCGGAAGGTGATGTCCCGGACCGGCGCGAATTCGGCGCCGACGGCGTAGGTGTACACGCCGCCCACCGCGTCGAGCGAATAGTCGGAGTAACGGGCCGCGCCGGTCACCTCGAAACGATGGAAGAGGCTGTCCTGGACGAGAGGAATACGGACCTCGCCGAAGACTTCCTTGACGTTGTATCCGCCGGCCGTCGGCTGACCGGCGTTGAAGCCGGCGACGTCACCCGAAGAAAGCGCCGTGTCAGGAATGAAGCTGGCGCTCATGCTGCGCCATTCCACGCCGGTCGCGAAGCCGATGGCATCGTTGGCCCAGGGGGTCGTGAACAGCGACCCGGCGATGCTCGCCTGAGCGACCTGAAGCTGCGAGATTTCCGTGTTCTGCGCAGTGATTCCGATGTTGTTGCGGCAGGCGTCGCTCAGCTGATCGGCACCGAAGATGTTGCAGGTGCCGTTCTGCACGTTCGTGATGAAACGCGAACGCGAGATGTTGCCGATCTGGATGTTCGAGTTCCGGGTGCGGGCGAACATATAGTATGCGTCGTAGGTGAGGTCCTCCGACACGTTGCCGCGCAGGCCGACCAGCGCGCGGAACGCGTTCCGGTCGTCGGACGAGTTGCGGTTCGAGATCGCCGCCGTGCGGGTGTTCGCCTGAAGACGGACCTGGCCCGGCTGCAGCGCGGCGATCTGGCCGGCGCCGCTCCCGTTGACGCCGAACGGGTTCGCTGCACCGCGCGCCGCCGCAAGAGCGATGGCCGCCTGCTGGTTGGCACCGATCTGCTGGAGCGTGGCGCAGGTCGCCGCGTCCACCTGGGTGCAGGCCGTGGCGATGTTGAAGTTGATGTTCTGCGTGATCGGCGTCGGCGCGAGCTCGTTCTGCACGCGGTTGTTGATGAACGCCACTTCCGTATAGGCGTTGACGTTCTCGACGACCTCATATTCGGCGTAGCCGCCGAGCGTCCAGCGCTCCTGGGGAACCATGAGGTAGTTGGACGGCGCGTAATTGTACGAGTCGGGACCGCTGACGAACGCGCGCTGACGGCCCGGCTCGAAGAAGAAGGCGCCGAGGCCGGTGAAGTTCGTGCCCGCGGCAATGGTGGCGCAATCGACGATCGGACCGTTTGCCGCGCTGCAGTTGCCGTTGGTGCCGATTGCGAGGGTGGACGCCGCGGTGAAGCGGCCCTGCGGGACGCCTGCCGAACCGCCCGGCTGAAGCCCCGTGCTGGTCGCATTGTCCGAAAGCGCGAAGCGCGAGAACGCGCGGTCGCCCTGGAAGATCGAGCCGCGGTTGTAATATTCCGCATAAGCCGCGACGTGGCCGCGGCCGTCGGCCATCTGGCTGCCGATCGCGACGTAGCCGTTGTAGCGGCGGCCGTCGCCTTCCTCGGTGATGTTGTACTGGGCGCCGGCCGTGATGCCTTCGAGGTCGGTGCGCAGGCGGAAGTTCACGACGCCGACGAGGGCGTCCGAACCGTAAACCGCCGAGGCGCCGCCCGTGACGACGTCGACGCTGTCGATCAGGAACGCCGGGATGGTGTTGAGATCGACGATCTGGCTCGCATCATAGAAAATGTAGCGGCGGCCGTTGACCAGGACGAGGTTGCGCTGCTCGCCGAGACCGCGAAGGTTCAGCGTCGCGACGCCGCCGCCGGGGTTGTTCGAGAAGGACGTGGAGCCCGGAATGACCTGCGGCAGGGTGTTGATCACCTGCTCGACGTTGACGGTGCCGGAGAGCGAGAACTCTTCGTCCTGCACTACGGTGAGCGGGCTGCTCGAGGTCAGATCCGGACGACGGATGCGCGAACCGGTGACGAAGATGTCTTCATCGACCTGGTTGACGTTCTGGCCCGACGATTGCGTCGGATCGGCCACCGGCGAAGCCGCATTTTCCTGGGTCTCGTCGTCGACCGGCTGCGCCCAGGCAGGGCTGGCAAACGTCGCCGTTCCGAAAATCAGGGTCGACGCCATCAGGCGCTGACGAAGAGTTGATCGCATTTTAAGTCCCCTAGCAAACGACGGTGAGGGCCGTCGGATCTGACGATAAATTTCATCCCGCCTCCGCGCCGCCAACTCTTGCTGGTCCTGCGCGAACGGCGAAAACGGCCGCAAAAAGCCGCTTTCACTCTCCGGTGTAGGCAGAAGGGCGAGAGCAAGGCAATGGGAGGCCTCCCGCCGCGAGCAGTTGGTACGGCCCTGTAGCAAAAAGGTCACAATGAAAACGGGCCCGCCTCGACCCGCCTTGCGTGCCGCGCCGCTCCGCGCCTAACCTTCCCTTCGCGCCTCCTTTTGCGGAAAGTTTGCCACATGACCATCAGCTTCACGCCACTGCGGATCGCCGCCGCGGCCGCGCTCCTCGCCGGCCTCGCCCCGGCTGCGCAGGCCCAGCGGCAGGTCCCCGGCCAGGAGCGGCCGGCGGTGCTGAGCCGCGTCGTCCAGTGCCGCGCCATCGCCGCCGAGGCGGAACGCCTCGCCTGCTACGACCGCGAAGTCGCGACGCTCGACCAGGCGCAGGCCAGCGGCGAGCTTCTCGCCATGGACCGCACCCAGGTGCGCCGCACCCGCCGCTCGCTCTTCGGTCTCACCGTCCCCAATCTCGGCATCTTCGGCGACGACAACCAGGACGAGGAGGAAGCGTCGCGCATCGAGACGACGATCCGCTCGGCGACGCAGAACGCCAACGGCAAATGGATCATCGAACTCGCCGACGGCGCCCGCTGGCTGCAGATCGACAGCATGAACCTCAATGTCCGGCCGCGCCAGGGACAGCCGATCCGCATCCGCCGCGCCGCCATGGGCTCCTATCTCGCCAACGTGAACAACCAGACGGCGATCCGCATGCGCCGGATGAACTGACGCCGGAGGCGGCCTTCAGCCGACCAGCCGCACCGCAGCGCGCTCCGCTTCGCTGAGGAGCGGGTTCCAGACGTCGAGGATCAGGAGCGCGCGCGGGGCGTCGCTGTCGTTCCAGGCTTCGTGCTCGATCGTGTCGTCGAACGCCCAGGCTTCGCCCTCGCGCCATTGCCGCGTCTCCGCGCCGACCCGGAAGCCGCAGCCTTCCGGCACGACGAGCGGCAGGTGGACGGTAGTGCGGGCGTTGCTCGTGCCCGTATGCGCCGGGATGCGGGTTCTGGGCTGAAGCACCGAGAACATGACCGACGGCGCCTTGCCCGCGATGTCGAGGAGCGGCACCTTTTCGAGCGCGGCGGCGGTGGCCGGGCAGCGGGCGCAGTGGGCGTCGTTCCTGACCCCGTCCTCCCACAGGAACCAGGCGCTCCAGCGCGGGCTGTGGTTGAGCTCGGCCCATTGGTTGACCGGCGCCGCCGCGTCGTAGGCGACGTAGGGGCGGAAGGACGGATCCTCCTCCGCCCAGAGCGAGAGCAGCTCGGTGCGGATCGCCGCCGTCCGCCCTTCCAGCGCTTCGAACCATGGGAAAAGGGCGCGGTCGAAATATTCGAAGGCGGGGAGGAAGGGGAAATGCCCGCCGGTGGGCTGCTGCTGGTAGATCTTGCGGCGCCCGGCGCGGTGCTCGGCATAGCCGCGCGCCCGGACGAGGTCGGCGCCCGGATAGGCCGCCTCCACTTCGGCGATGGCGGCGAGATAGCGGTCGGCGCTGCGCTCGGCCTGCGCCGCGACGAACGCGCGGGCGTCGGCGAGCTGGGCCCGGATGGCGGGCGGAAAGGCATCGTCGCCCGGGATGCCGGCGAGGAATGCGCGGGTGAGCGCCAGCGCCTCCGCCTCGCGCCCGAGGGCGGCGAGCGCCCGGCTCTTGGCGAGGAGCGCCGGGAGGAAATAGGCTTCGCGCGCCAGTGCTTCGTCGAAGGCCCGGAGCGCCGCCGCGTGATCCCCCGCCGCCTCATGGGCGCGGCCGAGGTTCAGCCACACGACCGGCGGCTTGGGATCGAGCCGCGCCAGCGCCGCGAAGCTGGTGCGCGCGCCCTCGATCTCGCCCGCTTCGATTTGGATCACGCCGAGGAGGTTCCAGGCGTGGGGCGAGCCGGGCTCGTCGCGGAGCAGGGCTTCGAGCATCGTTCGCGCTTCGGCCGTGCGCCCGGCCTGCCGCGCCGCCGCGGCTTGGGCGACAACCTCGCGAGCGCGGCTCAAGCTGCGCTGCTCATGGCCGCGGTGCGCTCATCGGTCCGGCGGCGAGCTGCGGATCGAGGCGCGCGCCGTTCCACATCAGGCTCCAGTGGAGGTGCGGGCCCGTCGCGCGTCCGGTCGCGCCGATCGCCCCGATCCGCTGCCCCTGTCGCACCCGCTGCCCGACCGAAACGTCGCTCGACGCGAGGTGGAGAAAGGCGCTGTTGAGGCCCATGCCGTGATCGAGGATGACGAGATTGCCTTCGAGGCTGAACATCGGTGCGCCCGCGAGGACGACCACCCCGTCCGCGGGCGCCACCACCGGCGCGCCGGCGCCGCCCGCCACGTCCACGCCCGAATGATAGGAGGCCGGCACGCCGCGATAGACTCGCTGCGATCCGAACCAGCCGCTGATCCGCCCGACGGAGGGCCAGACGAAGGGCTGCGCCCAGCCGTTTGTCTCGGAGCGCTGCGCCCGCGCCTCGCGGATGCGGGCGGTCTCGCGCTCGCGGCGGAGGCGATAGGCTTCGTCGGGAATTGCGGGCGGCCGCTGCGAGATGTTCACATGCTCGATCCGCCAGGCGCGCGGCGCGACGGCGAGCGGCTGCGTGACGGTGCGCCCGTCGGCGCGGCGTGCGGTGAGCGTCGCGGATGGGATTTGGTCGCGATCGAGACCGATGATGAAGCGGCCGTCCGGCGCCATCGCAACAGGCTGGTCGCCGAGCGACAGGTTCGCGGTACCCGCCGGCGCGCGGCCGCGGACGAGGCCGCCCTGCACAGCCTGGCCTTCGAGAGCGATCGGTCCCTGCGCCGCGGCAGGTGCGGATACGAGGACGCAGAGGGCGACGAGGCCCAACCTCATGTGCGCCCTTCCGCCTTGAGCGAGGCTTCCGCCGTCGCATAGGGCTCCTGGCGCTCGACGCTCCAGTAGCGAAGCTGGTCGAGCGGGATCGGCTGGCCGGTGACGGCGCAGGTGACGTGATCGCCATTGGCGAGCACCCGGAAGGTGCCGGGAAGGTAATGGAGCTTGGCAGGCCGCCCCCGGCTCGACATCAGCATATTCGATCCTCTTCAGAGCAGGGTGGGCTGCTCGGGCTTGCGCTCCGGCGCGCCGCGCTTCGCGGGCTTGCGCGGGGCGGCGTCGCCGACGCTCGCCTCCACCACATCGTCGCTGAACACAAGCTTGAGAAGCCCCACCTCGCGCGCCGCCGCGGCTGACACCAAAGTCTTTCCGGAGCGGTCCTCCACCCGCGCGTAGCCGCGCTGGAGCGGCCGGTTCGGGTGGGCGAGCTCGGCGACGCGCCACAAAGCGGCGAGCCGCTCCGCCGCCCGGCGGTGCGCGCCTTCGAGGAGGCCGGGCCTGAGCCCCCCGGCGGCATGGCCGAGCGCGCCGCGTGCCCGGTCGAGCCGCCCGCCGAGCGCGCGGGGCAGGCGATCGGCCATGTCGTCGAGCTTCTGGCGCTGGGGCCCGAGCAGCATGTCGCGCTCCGGCCACCGCAGGGCCAAAGCGCGGTAGCGCTCGTCGGCGCGCTCCACCGTGCGCGCGGCGCAGCGCTCCATGCGGTGGCCGAGTTCGCGCATCTGGCCGAGAAGGTCGCGGCGGACCGGCACCGCCATTTCGGCCGCCGCGGTCGGGGTCGGGGCGCGGACGTCGGCGGCGAAGTCGCAGAGCGAGGTGTCGGTTTCGTGGCCGACGGCCGAGATGATCGGAATGGAGCAGGCGGCGACCGCGCGCACCACCTCCTCCTCGTTGAAAGCCCAGAGATCCTCGATCGACCCGCCGCCGCGCGCGACGATGACGAGGTCCGGCCGCGTGACGGGTCCGTCTTCCGGCAGCGCATCGAAGCCGCGCACGGCCGCGGCGATCTGCGCCGCCGCGCCTTCGCCCTGCACGGGCACCGGCCAGACGATGACGTGGCACGGGCAGCGGTCGGCGAGCCGGTGGAGGATGTCGCGGATCACGGCGCCGGTCGGCGAGGTCACGACGCCGATCGTCTTCGGGCTGAACGGCAGTTTCTTCTTGCGATCCTCGTCGAACAAACCTTCCGCGGCGAGCGCGCGGCGGCGCTTGTCGAGGAGCGCCATGAGCGCACCCTGCCCGGCCAGCTCCAGCCGCTCGATCACCACCTGATATTTGGACCGGCCCGGAAAGGTGGTGAGCCGCCCCGTCGCGATCACCTCGACGCCGTCTTCCGGCCGGAAGCGGAGCGACCCCGCGCTCGCCCGCCAGATCACCGCGTCGATGCAGGCATTCTCGTCCTTGAGCGTCAGGTAGCAATGGCCGGAGCTGTGCCGCTTGAAGCCCGAAACCTCGCCGCGGACGCGCACATGGGAGAAATTGTCCTCCACCGTGCGCTTCAAGGCGCCGGAGAGTTCGCTCACGGAGAAAGCGGGCGCGTTGTCGCCCGGCGCCTCGGTTGCTAACAGCCCCGCGCCGTCGGTATTGGGGGCGGCCTTCGGGAAATCTGTCATGAATCTACTGCTCATCGGGTCCGGCGCGCGCGAACATGCGCTGGCATGGGCGCTGGCGCAATCGCCGATGCTGGGCAAGCTCTATGCGGCGCCCGGCAATCCCGGCATCGCCGAGCACGCCGAACTCTTCGCGATCGACCCCGCCGACCACCGCGCCGTCGCCGACTTCTGCATCCGCCATTCGATCGGCCTCGTCGTCATCGGACCCGAAGCGCCGCTGGTCGACGGCCTCGCCGACAACCTTCGCACCATGGGCTTCCGGGTCTTCGGCCCGAACAAGATCCCCGCCCAGCTTGAAGGCTCCAAGGGCTTCACCAAGGACCTGTGCCGGCGCGAGAACATCCCGACGGCGCGCTATGCCCGTGCTTCCGACCGGCTCGCGGCCGAAGCCGCGCTCGGCGACTTCTCCTTCCCGGTCGTGATCAAGGCGGACGGGCTCGCCGCCGGCAAGGGCGTCGTCATCGCCGCCGATGCGGGCGAAGCCGACGCGGCGCTCGCCTCGATCTTCGCAGGAACCGGCGGCTCCGTCGTGATCGAGGAGTTCCTGGAAGGCGAGGAGGTGAGCTTCTTCGTGGTGACGGACGGCGAGACCGTTCTCCCCTTCGGCTCGGCGCAGGACCACAAGCGCGTCGGCGATGGCGACACCGGCCCCAACACCGGCGGCATGGGCGCCTACAGCCCCGCCTCCATCTTCACGCCCGAAATCGAGGCGCGCACGATGGAGGAGATCGTCCTCCCCACCATCCGCGCCATGGCCCGGCAGGGCGCGCCCTATAACGGCGTGCTTTATGCCGGGCTGATGCTGACCGCCCAAGGGCCGAAGCTCATCGAATACAATGCCCGCTTCGGCGATCCCGAATGCCAGGTGCTGGCGATGCGCCTCGAAACCGACCTCCTCGCTTTGATGCTCGCCGCCGCCGATGGCCGCCTCGCCGCAGCCGAGCCGCCGCGTTTCTCGGAGGACGCGGCGCTCACCGTGGTGCTCGCCGCCAAGGGCTATCCCGGAGCGGCGGAGGCGGGCGGCCGCATCTCGGGGCTGGACCGCGTGGAAGGCGCCAGGGTCTTTCAGGCCGGCACCCGCCTCAAGGATGGCGAACTGGTCGCGAGCGGCGGCCGCGTCCTTTCCGTCACGGCGCGCGGCGCGGCCGTCGCCGAGGCGCAGCGCGCGGCCTATGCCGCCGTCGACGCGATCGACTTTCCGTCCGGTTTCTGCCGCCGCGACATCGGCTGGCGCGAGATTGCGCGGGAGGGCTGACCTCCGCTTCCTTCCCCGCTAAGACCGTCGCCGAACACGAGGAACACCGATGCCACCCTGGACGAAGATACTGGTCGGTCTCGCCGTCGCTTTGCTCGCCGGCTGGCTGCACCACGGCCCATATGGCGGCGGCGAGCGCTTCGTGAACGCGCTGGAGGCGCGAGCGCAGCTTCGCCTGAAGTCGGCGCAGCTTCCGAATGTCACCGCCGCCATGCACCGCGAGCCTCTCGCCCGCATCGTGCTGCTACGGGGCGAGGCCGACAGCTTCCAGAAGGAAGGCCTCGACGACTATCCCGGCATCAACGAGCGGATGGAGACCATCCCGGGCGTCTCCGGCATCAGGTGGAACGACGAAAACAAGCGCGTGATGCCGCTCATACTCGAGACCCTGCTGCTCTGCGCCCTCGCCTTCGGGATCGGGCTCGGGATCGGCCGCTACCTGTTCACGCGCCGCAAGCGCACCTCCTATCTCGATTGAGGACCAGCCGATGACGACGCTCCTCTGGGCCAATATCCTGCCGATCCTCGCTTCGCTGCTGATCGGCCTCGCCGCCGCGCGCTGGACCTTCCGCCGCGCCGCCGCCGCGCCAACCAAAAATCCGGGAACCGACGCTCAATGACCGAGGGCAACGACACCTTTCTCATCATCTCGATCGTCGTCGCGGTTCTCGCCGTGGCGCTGCTCGCCTTGGTCGTCATCCGATCCTCGCGGGCGAAGGCGAAGCGCCCGCCGGTCCTGAGCGAACGCGCCCGCGACGAGCGGCCCTACCTGCGCCAGGCCCCGCCGCCGCCCGCCGTGCCCGCGCCCGCTCCGCCTCCCCAGGCGGCCGAGACGATCCCGCCCGGCGCCGGCGTTGCCGACGAAATGTCGGCCGCCGCGCGCGACGTGGTGTCGGATGTGCTGGGCGTCGACGGCCACGACCCGGACGGCAGCGACGATCTCCAGAAGCTCAAGGGCTGCGGCCCCAAGCTCGCCGTGCGCCTCCGGGAGCTCGGCATCACCCGCTACGCCCAGCTCGCGGGCATGGGCGCGACCGAGATCGCGATGCTGGACGACAAGCTCGGCCCCTTCCGCGGCCGCATCGCCCGCGACCGCCTCGCCGAGCAGGCCGCCTACCTCGCCCGCGGCGACACGGACGGCTTCGAGGAACGGTTCGGCAAGCTGGGCGGGTAGGCGCCGGCGGCCATCCCAAGGGGAAGCGTCACCCCGGACTTGATCCGGGGTCCACCTTCTTCTTGGTGGCGCCGCGGTGAAGAAGAAGGTGGATGCCGGATCAAGTCCGGCATGACGGCAGGGCGTTTGGCGACGCGCCCACTACTCAATCCTCCCGCACCACCGG
>DASQND010000161.1:0-4998 GCA_035645215.1 Allosphingosinicella sp. | reverse complement strand
GCGGAACATGGCGATGTCGTAGCTGAGCTGCCCGTCGGGGCTGAGGCCGCTGCGCCCGAACTCCGAGAGCTGCCGGTGCCGTGCCACCGCCTGCGCCCGCTCCTCGGCGAGCTTCGCCCGGCTGCTGTCGCCGAGCTGCCCGCGAAGCCCGGCGAGCTCGCCCGTATCGAGCCCGAGATTGGTCGCGAACGTCGGGCTTTCGCGCAGGTCCTCGTCGAACCAGGCCTGCAGCATCCGGTCGAGCGCCCGGTCCCGCTCCTCCGCACTCTCCCGAGGCCGCGTCGCGCAACCGGACGCGGCGAGAAGGGCAAGCGATCCGGTGGAAGCGAGAAAAGCGCGGCGGTCGAGCATGGGAGGTCTCCGACTGGGGTTAGTCGCCGGTAGGCCCGCGGCAGGGTCTCTTGCAAGCACCTGCCCGTCATCCCCGCGAAAGCGGGGATCCAGTGAGCTTCTCCGCCCGCTGCGAGCGTCGAGGTACGCCCGCTGGATTCCCGCTTTCGCGGGAATGACGGGCCGTTTTCACCCCACCTTGCGCTCGCTCATCAGGCCGAGCAGATTCCCCTCGCTGTCCCTGCAGATCGCCAGCGTCACTTCCGTGTCCCCGAGCCGCCCCACCACATGCGGCTCCTGCTCGAACGCCACGCCCTGCGCCGCCATCGCCTCCCACGCCGCCGCCGCATCATGGACGCCGTAATAGAGAATCGAATTCCCCGCCGTGTCCGGCCCTTCCGCCTTGCTCAGCATCAGCCGCACCTCGCCGCAGCGGAAGAAGGAAAGCCCCGGCGGCGCGTCGCCCAGCCATTCGAGCCCGAGCACGTCGCGGTAGAAGGCCTTGGCGCGCTCGATGTCGCCGACGGCGACGGCGATCTGCGCGATCTTGTGCGGAGAGGCGGCGGCCATGTTCGATGCTCCCTTGCGTCCAGTGGCGAGTCGCGGCTAATATTTAGCAAATAGCAACGATTAGGCAAGCTAACGAATGGCGGCGCCCGACGAAACTGCGGCCAGGCTGCACAAGGCGGCGATCCGGCTGCTGCGCCTGGCGCGGCGCGAGGACGATGCGACCGGCCTCAGCGCCCCGCGCCTGTCGGCCTTGTCGGTGGTGGTTTTCGCCGGCCCGCTTTCGCTCAGCGCCCTCGCCGCCGAAGAGCAGGTCCGCGCGCCGACCATGACCCGCATCGTCGACGCCCTCGTCGCCGCCGGCCTCGTCACGCGCGAGACCGATCCCGCCGACCGCCGCATGGTCCGCATCGCCGCGACGGAGGAGGGGAGGGCGGTCCTCGAAGCAGGCCGCCGCCGCCGCGTCGCGGCCATCGCCGACCGCCTCGCGAGCCTTGCCGAAAGCGAACGCCGCGCCCTCGAACGCGGCGTCGACCTCCTCGAGCGCCTGACGCGGTGACCCGCGGCTTAGTGCGCGATCAATCCTGGTCGTTGAAGTCGGGGACGGGTAACTCGTCGGCGGTGAGCACGGGAATGAGGACCACGACCGCGACGATGATGACCCCGATGGTGAGGAGCGTCTTGGTCGATCCATTGATGCCGAGCCGCTCATCCCGGCGTCCGATGTCCTGCCCGCCGATCCTCCAGGAAACGGCGCCGCGTTCCCGAAGCCCCAACTCGACCCCGTCCGGCCGGATGGTGCGAACCGTGGCACCGGCCGCATTGCGATACTCATGGGAGGTGGTGAGCTGCAGCCGCGCCGACGGCCGCTCCGGATTGCCCTCGCCGAGCGGCAGACGAAGCCGCACCCCCGCGAACGCCCCGCTCCGCCGCTCCGACGCGCCGTCGCCCTGAAACGCGCCGGCAGCGAAGCAGGGCTGGGCCACCAACATCGCCGCCGCAGCCGCCGCGGCCGCATATTTCGATCTGCGCATCACCATCTCCCCGTTCTGCGCATGAGCCGCCAAAGCCGCTGCACAGTCAAGCACTTACGCCCGCCCAAGGTCGTCATCCCCGCGAAAGCGGGGATCCAGTGGGCCTCGCCGCGCGCACCGCCCTTCTCGACAAGCGCCCGCTGGTTTCCCGCTTTCGAGGGAATGACGGCGAGGAGGGTTCGGCGGAGCGACCCTCTACTTGAGCCGACGCCTCGATTGTGAGAACTCCGCACTCAGAGATCGGGAGAGCAATATGACGAAGTACCTGGCCGCAGCGGCAGCATCCGCGATCGCACTCTCCGCGGCGCCCGCGCCCGCCCAGCAACCCACGCCCGCGCCCGTCGTCGGCGACGCCGACTATCACAACCGCCAGCACGCCTTTATCTACGCGCTGAGCGCGTCCGAAGGCTGGCGCAGCACCGCGAGCGGCCTTCGCTACCGCAGGACCGGCGGCACCGCGACCGGCCCGCGCCCGAGCCCCACCGACACCGTCACCATCCACTATGTCGGCCGCTTCATCGACGGCGCCGAGTTCGACAGTTCGGTCGCCCGCGGCACGCCCGCCACCTTTCCGCTCCCCCGCCTGATCCGCGGCTGGCAGGAGGGCGTGCCGCTCATGCAGGTCGGCGAAACCTTCGAATTCGCCATCCCAGCGGCCCTCGCCTACGGCTACACCGGCCGCGGCCCGATCCCCGGCGGCGCCACCTTGCTCTTCACCGTCGAGCTCATCGCGATCCCGCCCGCCGAAGCGGCGAACTGAGTTTCCTCAGGACATTTGAAGGGACACCCGATGCGCAGCAATTCCGGAGGCTTCGGGCGCCGCGGCGCGATCGCCGCCGCAGCGGCCGCCGGCGCTTTGTTCGCGGCCGCCCCGGCCGCGGCCGAGTGGCACGGCACGCGCTGGAACATGACGCCCGAGGAGGTCGCCGCCGCCATGGCCGGTGCGGCGCCGCTCAGCCGCGGCAGCCCTGGCCACCGGCTCGGTGGAAAGCGGATCGGCAATGTCGGGGAGTACCGCATGGGCAACGCCCGTTTCCGCTCCACCTATCATTATGACGAGGCCGGCCTGGCGCACATCGCATTGGAGCGCCGCTCGGGCGAGTGCCGCGAAATCGCCGAGGGCCTTGTCGCGCGGCACGGCCCGCCGCTGACGGTCAGCGACCAGATCCTGTTCCGGCTGCTCATCTGGCACGACCGGCCCGAGCAGAACCGCATCAGGCTGATGGTCTCGCCGCAGGCGGGCGTCTGCGAGCTCAATTACGAGCGGCTGTCGGATTACGAAGCCTACGATCTTTCTCCGACGCCGCCTGCGCCCGCCGGGCGGGGCCGCCGCCGCTGAAGCGGGGCCCCATACGCGCCGAGCCGTTCCCGCCCCACTTGTTGCGGCGCAGCATTCCCGCTACGGGGGCGGGAACCTATCCCCCGCCTAAAAGAGTTATAGTCCCATGAGCCTCCGCAACGTGGCCATCATCGCGCACGTCGATCACGGCAAGACCACCCTGGTCGACCAGCTGTTCCGCCAGTCCGGCACCTTCCGCGACAACCAGCGCGTGGAAGAGCGGGCGATGGATTCGAACGACCTCGAAAAAGAGCGCGGAATCACCATCCTCGCCAAGTGCACGTCGGTCGAGTGGGACCATGACGGCACGACCACGCACATCAACATCGTCGACACGCCCGGCCACGCCGATTTCGGCGCCGAGGTCGAGCGCATCCTGTCGATGGTCGACGGCGTCATCCTCCTCGTCGATGCCGCCGAAGGCCCGATGCCGCAGACAAAGTTCGTGACCGGCAAGGCGCTGGCCCTCGGCCTGAAGCCTATCGTGGTCGTCAACAAGATCGACCGCCCGGACGCCCGCCCCGCCGAAGTGCTCGACGAATGTTTCGAGCTCTTTTTAAGCCTCGAGGCGAATGACGAGCAGCTCGATTTCCCCGTCCTCTACGCTTCGGGCCGCAACGGCTATGCCGGCCTCACCGACGACGTCCGCTCGGGCGATCTCACCCCGATGTTCGAGACCATCCTGAAGCACATCCCCGAGCCCGACGCCGATCCCGACGGCCCCTTCAAGATGCTCGCGACCCTCCTCGACCGCGACAATTTCGTCGGCCGCGTGCTGACCGGCCGCATCGCCAGCGGCAAGCTGCGCGTCAACATGCCGATCAAGTCGATCGACGCCGACGGCAAGCTCGTCGAGGAAGGCCGCGCCACCAAGCTCTTCGCCTTCCGCGGCATCGAGCGCGTGCCCGTCGAGGAAGCCGGCGCCGGCGACATCGTCGCGATCGCGGGCCTGACCAAGGCGACCGTCTCAAACTCGATCGTCGAGCCGGGCGTCACCGAGCCGCTCCACGCCCAGAAGATCGATCCCCCCACGCTCGCCATGACCTTCACCGTCAACGACTCGCCAATGGCCGGCCGCGAAGGCACCAAGGTGACGAGCCGCATGATCCGCGACCGCCTGGAGCGCGAAGCGGAAGGCAACGTCTCCTTCAAGATCACCGAAAGCGCCGACAAGGACAGCTTCGAAGTCGCCGGCCGCGGCGAGCTCCAGCTTGGCGTCCTCATCGAGACGATGCGCCGCGAAGGCTTCGAGCTCACCATCTCGCGCCCCCGCGTCCTCTTCCGCGACGGCCCGGACGGCACCCGCGAGGAGCCCTACGAGCAGGTTGTCATCGACGTCGACGACGAGCACAGCGGCACGGTCGTCGAGAAGATGGCGCAGCGCAAGGCCGAGCTCACCGACATGCGCCCGTCCGGCGGCGGCAAGACCCGCATCACCTTCTCCGGCCCGTCCCGCGGCCTCATCGGCTATCACGGCGAGTTCCTGTCCGACACGCGCGGCACCGGCATCATGAACCGCATGTTCGAGCGCTACGGCCCCTACAAGGGCCGCATCGAGGGCCGCCAGAACGGCGTCCTGATCTCGAACGGCTCGGGCGAAACGGTCACCTATGCCCTCGGCCCATTGGAAGAGCGCGGCATCCTCATGGTGGGCCCGCAGGAGCCGGTCTACGAAGGCATGATCATCGGCGAGAATGCGAAGCCCGAGGATCTCGAAGTCAACCCGATGAAGACCAAACAGCTCACCAACTTCCGCGCCTCGGGCGGCAAGGACGACGCCATCCGCCT
>DASQND010000160.1:0-8955 GCA_035645215.1 Allosphingosinicella sp. | reverse complement strand
GCGGCTGATCAACGACACGATGATGACGCACCCGATGCATCTCCACGGGCACTTCTTCGAGATCGTGAACGGTGAGGGCGCGAACCAGCCGATGAAGCACACGGTGAAGGTGCAGCCGGGCGGATTCGTCGATCTCGATCTCACGGCGGACGCGCCCGGAGACTGGGCGTTCCACTGCCACCTCCTCTACCACATGCATGCCGGGATGATGCGCGTCGTCACCGTGCGCCCGCTGGACGGAGGCGCGGCATGAAGCGGCTGATCCCCTTCCTCTTGGCCGCCGGGTTGGCGAGCCCGGCGCTTGCGCAGTACGCCGGCCATGCCGCACCCCAGCCGAGCCCGGCCGCGTCGCCTGCGCCGGCGGCGACATGCACGCCGGAGCATGCAGCCATGGGTCACTGTACGGTGCCGGCGCCCGCACCGGCCGCAGCTCCGGCCGCGGCCTGCACCCCGCAGCATGCGGCCATGGGCCACTGCACGATGCCCGCTCCGCCGCCGCCGCCGCGTCCGGCTCCAGCGCCGAGCTGCACGCCCGAGCACGCAGCAATGGGCCATTGCACCATGCCGGCTCCGGCGCCGGCTCCCGCTCCCGCTCCCGCGCCGGCGTGCACGCCGGAGCACGCGGCCATGGGCCACTGCACTTTAGCGGCGCCCGTACAGGCCGATCCCCACGCAGGCCATGCGGCCGCCACCGCCACTCCGGCTCCTCCGGTCGCGCCGCCGCCGCCGGAGGCGCTGAGCGGTCCTGCCCATGCGGCGGACCTGGTCTTCGATCCGGCCGCGATGGCGCGCTCGCGCGCCGACCTGGCCGAGGAGCATGGCGGCATGAAGACGTCCAAGCTCCTGATCGACCAGTTCGAGTTCGGCATGGGCCGCGGCCGCGAGGCCTACGCCTGGGACGCGCAATTCTGGTATGGCGGCGACATCGACAAGCTTTGGCTCAAGACCGAAGGCGAAGGCGAATCGGGGGGGGAATTCGAGGGCGCCGAGGTGCAGGCGCTCTGGAGCCGCGCGATCGATCCCTGGTTCGATCTCCAGCTCGGCCTCCGCCAGGACGTCGGGTCCGGGCCCGACCGGACGCACCTCGTAGCCGGCGTGCAGGGGCTCGCGCCCTACTGGTTCGAGGTCGAGGGCGCTTTCTTCCTTTCCACCCGCGGCGACGTCACCGCCCGCGCCGAGGCCGAATACGATGTGCGGCTGACTCAGGCGCTGATCCTGCAGCCGCGCGCCGAAGTCGATTTCTCGTTCCAGGACGTGCCCGAGCTGCGGCTGGGCAGCGGCTTCACCACAATGGAGGTCGGCGCGCGGCTGCGCTACGAGCTGTTCCCGCGTTCCGGCCCGGCGGTCGTCGCGCCTTATCTGGGCATCGAGTATGAGCGCGCATTCGGCGGCACCGCCCGCTTCCGCCGCGCCGCCGGGGAGGATGCCGGCGGCTGGCGCATGCTCGTGGGCATCAGGACTTGGTTTTGAAGCGTTTCCGTCCGATGGCGGCGCGCGAAGAAGGAGAAGAAGCATGAAGCGGATCATCACGGCGCTGCTCGGTGCGGGCGCCCTCGCTCTCGCGGCCTGCTCGGCGGGCGACACCGGCGGCCGCAACGACGCCGCAAACGCGGCCGGCGATGCCGGTGCGAACGGCGCTTTCGAGGAAGCGAACGGCCTCGGCAACGCGGCCGCGGCGGCCCCGGCCTTGGCGGAGGAGAACCGGGCGAATGAAGCGGCTGCCCAGCCCGCCCCGCCTGCCGCCAAGGCGCCGGCAGCGCGCCGCGCGGAGTCTCCTGCGAAAGCCGCACCGGCCCCGCGGCGGGAAGAGCCCAAGAAGACTGTTCTCCGGCCCGCGCCGCCGCCGCAGCCCACGCCCCCGGTGAAGGACGAGTGCACGCCCGAGCACCGTGCGCTGGGCCACTGCTGACCCTTAACGAAGCGCGCCTACGCTACGCCGCGCCTCCTTCGGGAGCCTTCGCGCCCGCGCTCTTCCGCCGCCTCTGCCTCATCCAGCCGGTGAGGCCGAGGCGGACCGGGAAGAGGACGATGCCGGTCACGATCACGACGAGGCCGAGCGCGGTGGCGACGATCAGAAGCGGCGTGTTGAAGTCCTCATGGTTCTTGAAGTCCATGATGTGGAGCGACCAGAGGAAGTCGAAGGCGCGCCACAGGGTCGATCGGCGGGCCGTGACGACGCCCGTATCCTGCGCGACGTAGAGGGCGCGGTTCGCCCCGTCGTCGAACGAAACCCGCCAGGCGGGAAGCGCGGCGCGGTATTCGGTGGACGCTTCCGTCACCAGCTCGACGCGGGCGGCGCGCTCGGCGCCGGCATGGTCGGCCTCCGCGATGGCGGCGGCGAGCGCCGGCGGGATCGGCGAGATCCGGCGCCCGTCCTCGAGCGCGTAGAGCCGCGGACGGCCCTCGCGCGGCGCGAGCAGGGCGACGGGCCGCCCGAGCAGCGTCCTGACTTCGATCCGCTCGGCCGTCCCGGCGGCGGCGATGCGGCCGAGCCCGGCGGCGGCGTCGGCGACCGCGATCGGCGCCGCGGGCGCCTCGGCCTTCATATGCTCGGAGCGGACCCGCTCGATGGGCACCACCGCGAAGAACAGGCCGCTCGCGAACCAGAAGAGGATCTGGATCGCCATCAGGAGCGCCAGCCATTTATGGATGAAGCTCGAGATCCGCGTTGCCCGCATGTTTTCCCCTCCCCGCTGTTTCAGCGCGAAAGGAGGGTAGCGCGGGCGACGGGGGCGGAACAGCCCCACGCCGCGGATCGTCTCGTGACCGGGCCCGGACATGGAAGGACGTCGAAATGACGCTGAGCGTGATCGCGATCAATTGTTCGCTGAAGGGCAGTAGCGGCGAGGACAGCTCGACCGACAAGATGATCGGCCTGCTCGTTTCCGAGCTCAAGAAGCAGGGCGTCGAGTTCCGCGAGACGATCCGGATCGCAGACCATGTCGTGAAGCCCGGAGTCACCTCGGACGAAGGCGGCGGCGACCAATGGCCGGACATCCGCCGCCGCATCCTCGAAGCCGACATTCTGATCTTCGGGACGCCGATCTGGCTCGGCCAGATGTCGAGCATCGCGAAATGCGTGGTCGAGCGGATGGACGCATTCCTCTCGGAAACGGACGAGCAGGGGCGGATGCCGAGCTTCGGCAAGATCGCGCTCCTCGCCATCGTCGGCAACGAGGATGGCGGGCACGGAGTGAGCGCGCAGCTCTACCAGGCGCTGAACGACACCGGCTGGACGATCCCCGCGTCGGCCGTTTCCTATTGGGTCGGCGAAGCGATGCAGAAGACGGACTTCAAGGACCTGCCCGCCATTCCGGACAAGGTGTCGGAAAGCGCTGCCATGGCCGCAGTCAACGCCGCGCATCTCGCCGCGCTGCTCAAGCGCGAACCCTATCCGGGCACCGGCTAACCCTCGCTAAGTGCTTTCGTTCATTCGCCATTCGGGCGCGCTTGTGCTATAAGGAGGGCAGGGCGGCTTGTGTACAAGTAAGCGCCGCCTGGCTGGTAGTGATTGCGCTCCCGCTTACGTTCCCGGGAGAACCCAGATGGACATGAACTTTCTTTATCACCGCCGCGGCGAAGAGCGCCTGCGCGCCGAGGCCGCCGCCTGCGATGCGAGCCGCGAGGCGCATCTCAGCCTTTCCGACGGCTACGCCCACCGCATCCGCGAAGCGCGTGCGCCGGAAGAAGCCGAGCGGAGCTGACGCCCTCATCCTCCCTGGCCGCGAAGCGGATGGGGAGGGGGACCGTCCGAAGGACGGTGGAGGGGTAAATGCCGAGGCCTCGTCACCTACCCCTCCACCATGAGCAGGTGCGGATGTCCCCCAGACATCCGCAGCCCTGTCCGGGGGACAGGGCGACCTGCTCATTTCGCATGGTCCCCCTCCCCATCGCCTTCGGCGACAGGGAGGATGAAGAGGCTCCACGCCCCCAAAATCCTCTTTCAGAAATCCTCAAATCTCTCTCGCAAATTTGCTTTCTCCGCGAAGAACTGCTACCCGGACCTCTGCTACCAGTCGTAAATTGACGGTCTTTGGCGCTTTGCGGCTCCTTTTTCCTTCTCTCTCGCCTCTCCTAGCGCCGGCTGGCCGACACGCGGCCCGCCACAGAAGGAATACGAATATGACCATCGGCACCGTGAAATTCTTCAACGAGCAAAAGGGCTACGGCTTCATCTCGCCCGAGGGCGGCGGGAATGACGCGTTCGTGCACATCAGCGCGGTCGAGCGCGCCGGCATGCGCACCCTCGACCGCGACCAGCGCGTGTCCTTCGATCTCGAGACCGACAAGCGCGGCAAGACCAGCGCCGTCAACATCCAGGCGGCGTAAGCCTGCCTCCCGTCCGCGGCCTTCGGGCGCGGGCGCAAGCCTCACCGGAGCGAGGCCAAGGCTCCGGACAGTTTAGGCACCGAAAGGATCAAGATGACAGTTCAGTCCGATTTCTACCGTGCCCGCGCCACCGACGCCCGCGCCGACGCCGATTCCGCTTCGCTCGACAATGTCCGCGAGCGCTGCCTTCGCGCCGCCGCCGCCTGGGAAGTCATGGCCGACCGCGCCTCGCGCACCGGCAAGATGCGCGAACGCCAGGAAGCGGAAAAGGCGGAGCGCCAGCTGGTCGAACGCGCCGAGCGCGATGCGGAGCCCGTCGTTCTGGCATGAGGCCTGAGATCGTTTTCGGTTGAAGAGCCCTCCGTCAGCACCCGCTGCCGGAGGGCTCTTTGCGTCCGACGCCTACCGCCGCAGATGCAGGTAGCGCGGGTCGAACTCGCCGACTTCCGCGAGGCGCACCGGGTCCGCGACCCGGAGCTTGCCGCCGCGGAAATCGGCGAGGTCGCCGGTGCGCAGGAGCGAGAGGGTGCGGTTGACGTGGACGGAGGTCATGCCGAGCGCGTCGGCGACGTCCTCCTGGGTCAGCGGCAAGTCCATAACGGTGCCGTCTGACAACCCGGCCGAGCGGGCGCGAGCCAGCATTTCGCAGAAAAAGTGGGCGAGGGCGGAATGGGCGAGCATCTGGCTGTTGCGCATCAGCCAGAGGCGGAAGATCGCGGCCTGCACGAGGGTTTCGCGCCAGATGAGGGCGCGGACCTTCGGGCGCTCCTCCATGACGCGGTGGAGCTCGGCATGGGGCACGATGCCGATCCGGCTCGGTGCCGCCGCGCCCAGCGTGTTGTCCATGTAATCGAGGTGGAGCGTCTCCATGCACGGCGTGTCGCCGGCGATGTAGAAGCTGTGGATCTGCCGCCGCCCCTCGGCCGAAATATTGTAGCGCTGGAGGAGGCCGGAGACGACCACCACGGAGGTGGTCGGCCGCTCCTCGCCCTCGACGAGGAGGTCCTCGCCGCGCGGCACGTCGCGCACCTGGCCCTCGAGGGTCAGGAGGGCGGCTTCGTCCTCGGCGTCGATCTCGCCGATCTGGCTCAGCCTGTGCGCGACTACGGCGCCGATCTCGGACGCGCCGGGGCGCGGCGCGCGCCGCGGCAAGGGCTGGCCGCCGGTGCCGCCGCCGGCGGCAAGCGCGTCGCCGAAGGGAATGTCCTCGATCGACGCGCCGCTTTCGTCCGTGATCTCGACCCGGCCGGCGAGGTCGAGCCGGCCTTCCTTTACCTCTTCGGCGACGATCGAGCGCACGCCCTTGAGCGCCTCGGCGCGGGCGGCGCGGACATCGGGAAAGTCACGGCCTTCTTCGTCCTCGGTGAGGCCGTTGCCGTTGCGGATGTTGAAGAAATAGCGAGGCACGAGCGTGCCAACGCGCCGAACCCGCCAGAGGTTCAGTGGCCCGAGGTTCAGTGCGCGCTTTGAAACAGCCGCGGTGCCGGCTGACGCATCGCCGCCTCGGCGCGCTGCGCGGCGCGCTCGTAATCCGCGGCCATTGCGGCCAGCGAGGCGGAGACTTCCGCATTGCTCGCCCCTCGCGCCAGGCACCGGCATTTGTTGCAGAGTGCGCGAAGGGTTTCGGGATCGTCGCCCGTCAGCATGATTCAACCGTCACTTTGAAGATTTCCCGCCAGTGTCGATGTGGAGGGCGTCCGCGCGGAAACACGCCGCGGATGCCGAACAGGACAGAGGGTGGAGAAAGCAACCCCGAGATGCCGCCGGTAGAACGGACTTGATCTGAATTAGGTTCCGAGTAGCGGCAAAAAAATGAAGGCTTTTGAGGGACGTGAACCCTCCCGGCGGTCAGCTCAGCCGCTGCTCGATGTGCAGGTAGTTCGAATTGAACCCGGCCGCCGCTTCGAGCCGCGGATAGTCGAGAATCTCCAGCGCCCCGCGCTTCAGGGTGATGAGCCCTTCGGCCCGCAGGCGCTGGAGGACGCGGTTGACGTGGACGGGCGTCAGGCCGAGCGCGTCGGCGAACTCCTCCTGGGTCAGCGGCAGCTCGAAGGCGTGGTCGGCGGCGCGGCCGACATTCTTCATGCGGCAGTGGAGCTCGCAAATGAGATGCCCGATCGCCTCGTAGGCGTCGCGCCGGCCGATGTTGACGATCCAGGCGCGAAGCACCGCCTCGTCGACCAAGGTCGCCCACCAAAGCGCCCGCGTCAGCTTCGGCCGCTCGGCGAGCGCGTCCATCCGGTCGCGCGGGATGTAGGCGACCTTCGCCCTGGTGAGGGTGGCGATCGAATGGTCCATTTCGCCGAGAATGGTGACGTGGACGTCGCAGAAATCGCCGGGGAGGAGGAGGGCGGTGATCTGCCGCGCGCCGTCCGGGAGCAGCTTGTAGCGCGCCGCCCAGCCCTCGACCACGAGGTGGACGTGGTCCGGCCGCTCGCCCTCGCGGATGATGTGGCGGCGGGCGCCCACATCGCGCGCGTCGCCGCACAGGTCGCCGAGCGCCTTCAAATCGTCTTCGGGAAGCTCGGCAACCGTTTGCAGCTTTGCAATCAGCGGGTTGCGCCGAAATTCGTCGCCGTGGGGCCTGGTTATGGACATTGATCCATGTTAACTCACTTAGCCGCTCCCGTCCAACGATCCTTGCGGCCAAGCCTCTGATCTCTAACCCATGTTAGCCACTCCGTGGGTGTCATGGGTGAAATACAGATCGACCAGCATAGGCTACAAGCGAATCATCAGCGGCACCTTCAGGGCCTTCGTTGACCGAGAGACGCGACCGCGCTCCCGCCCCGACCGAGCGAGAGCCGCATGAGCACCAACGACAGCATCGAACGGATGATCCGAAGGCTCGACGCGCGCGTGCCGCTTTCGGAGGCCGACCAGGCGGCGATCCGCGCCCTTCCCTTCGCCTTCCGCACGATGGACGCGGCCAATTACCTCGTGCGCGAGGGCGAGCCGCCGCAAGTCTGCTACCTCCTCATTTCCGGCTTCGCCTATCGCCACAAGGTGACGGGGGACGGCGAGCGCCAGATCATCGCCGTGCACATGGCCGGCGATTTCCTCGATCTCCAGAATTCGATGCTCGAGGTCGCCGACCACAATGTCCAGGCGCTGACCCGCTGCGAAGTCGCGGCGGTTCCGGTCGCGGCGCTGCGCACGCTCGCGGCCGAGCATCCCGCCGTCGCCATGGCGATGTGGATCGAGACGCTGGTCGACGCCGCCGTCTTCCGCGAATGGATCGTCAATGTCGGCCGCCGCGACGCGCTGTCGCGCATCGGCCATCTCCTGTGCGAGTTCGCGCTGCGCCTGCGCGCCGCCGGCCTTGCCGACGACAGCGGCACCTACGAGTTCCCGATGACGCAGGAGCAGCTCGCCGACGCGGTCGGCCTGACGCCCGTCCACGTCAACCGGGTGCTGAAGGAGCTCGGACGGCTCGGGCTCATCTCGCGCGAGAAAAGGGCCGTCACCATCGTCGATTGGGACAAGCTTCGTCATGTCGGCGACTTCTCGGCGCGCTACCTCCACATGGGCGCCTCCGTCCCCCCCCCCACGATGGCGCGCTGATCCCTGACCTCCTTTAGCAGGGGTTGCTAAGCGCCGGGAATCGCCGCAAATATTTGCGGGCCTAATCCAGGTAAAAGCCGGAACCCGGGTTTCGGCTAATCAGGTGAACGGACGGGGCGTCTTTCGGCGCGCCGGAAGGGGGAATGCCGCACCATGACCGACCTCACGCAGGGGTAGACGCGCTTGCACGCTTCTTCTTCCACTTCCGACCGCGCCACGCTGATGCCGATGCTGCTCAAGTTCGAGCGGCGCGGACGGCTCGGCGACGCCGACCGCAAGGCCCTGCTCGCCCTTCCGCACAGCGTGCGCCGCATGACCGCCGGCACCCACATCATCCGCGACGGCGACAGGCCGGAACATTGCTCGGTCGTCCTCTCCGGCTTCGCCTTTCGCCACAAGATCACCGGCGAGGGCGGCCGCCAGGTCATCGCCATCCACATGGAAGGCGATTTCGTCGATCTCCAGAATTGCCTGCTCCCGATCTCCGACCACAATGTCCAGATGCTGACGGACGGCGAAGTCGCCTTCATCGCCAAGGATGCGGTGCGCGATCTGGCTCTGTCCCGCTCCGCGATCGGCATGGCGATGTGGGTCGACACGATGATCGACAGCGCCATCTTCCGCGAATGGGTCGTCAACGTCGGCCGCCGCGACGCCCGGGCCCGCATCGCCCACATGCTGTGCGAATTCTCGCTGCGGCTCGAAGCGGCGGGGCTGGCGAAGGAGCATCGCTACGAGCTGCCGATGACCCAGGAGCAGCTCGCCGACGCCGTCGGGCTGACCTCGGTGCACGTCAACCGGGTGCTGCGGCAATTGGGCGAAGAGGGGCTGATCACCCGTAACAAGCGCGCCATCGTGATCGAAAGCTGGAGCCGCATGCGCGACGCCGGCGACTTCAACGAGCGCTACCTCCACCACGACGCTGCCGCCGCCGCCGCCGCCAGCCTCGCCTGAGGCTTCCGCCGGGCACCGGCGCGCGCTAGAGCCGCCGTTCATGGCAAAGGCGATCCTCTACGATTACTGGCGCTCCTCGGCGAGCTACCGGGTGCGCATCGCGCTCAA
>DASQND010000159.1:0-3233 GCA_035645215.1 Allosphingosinicella sp. | reverse complement strand
AGGTCGCCGAATATGCCCTGCGCGGCGAGGCCGATGGCGATGCCGCCGATGCCGAGGCCGGCGACGAGGCCGGTGACGTTGACGCCGAGATTGTCGAGGATCAGCACCAGAGCGATGGCGAAGAGCGTCACCGTCACCAGGAGGCGGATGATGCCGAGCGCGGAGCCCAGGGTGCTGTGCGCCTCCGCTTCGCCGACGCGGTGGTAGACGAAGCCGAGGATGAGCTCGCGGCCCCAGATCGCCGCCTGGAGCGCGGCGGCGACGATGAACAGGATTTCGGA
The DNA here is from genome assembly GCA_035645215.1 of Allosphingosinicella sp. Lineage (GTDB taxonomy): Bacteria > Pseudomonadota > Alphaproteobacteria > Sphingomonadales > Sphingomonadaceae > Allosphingosinicella. The sequence goes on along the minus strand of DASQND010000159.1, from coordinate 2,952 downwards.
AATGCGGCGGATCGCCTGCGGCGCGTCGGTTTGCGCGACGACGAGATGGATCGCGGACATCAGGATGAAGAACATGCTCGTCTTCGCAAGCACGCGCCCGAAGATCGTCGCCCAGCGGATGTCGCGCGTGCGGTTCCTGACGAGCCGGTGGCCGAGAGCGCGCAGCCCGATCAGGAACAGGGCGATCGCGCCCGCCGCGAGCAAGGCGAGGCCGATGTCGGCGCTGTTGTTGACGAGCCAGTCGGCGGCGTCGGTCAGCACGCGCGTGCCGCGCTCGCCGAGGTTTCCGGCCGCTTCGATCGCGTTTCCCTGGGTGGCAGTGTTCATGGGCGGGAGGTCTAGTGCGCCCGCCGCGGGCGTTGCAAGCCGTCAGGCGGCTTCGGCTGCGCCTTCGAGCTTCGCGGCGGCGCGCTTCCTCGCGCCTTCGTCGTGCGCGAGCTTTTCTTCTTCCTTGGGCAGGGCTTCGAGGAACTCGATGAGGGCGCGTTCGTGGCGGCTGAGATGCTGGGTCGAGCGGGGGAGCTTGCGCGATCCCAGGGCGCCCGCGTCTTTGGCGGCTTCGATGATGGCGGGGTGGACGTAGGATTTGCGGCTGATCGCGGGCGTGTTGCCGAGCGCTTCGGCGACCGGCTCGATGACGCTCTTCAGCTTCACCTTGCCGTGCTTCTCGGCGGCGCGGATCATGCCTTCGAAGGCGATGGCGCTCGCGCCCCAGGTGCGGAAGTCCTTGGCGGTGAACTCCTCGCCCATCGCGTCCTTGATGTAGGCGTTGACGTCGGACGAGGTGACCGGACAGACGTCGCCATCGTCCGTGACGAACTCGAACAGATGCTGGCCGGGGAGGTCCTGCGTCTTCTTGGCGATGCGGGCGAGGTTGCGGTCGGTGATCGTCACCGTGCGCTTGACGCCGTGTTTCCCGACATAGCTGATCTTGAGCCGGCCGCGCTCCACCTTGGCGTGGCGGTTGCGCAGGGTGGTCGCGCCGAAGCTCTTGTTGGTCCTGGCATATTCCTCGTTGCCGACGCGCATGCGGGTCTCGTCGATCAGGCGGACGACCGCGGCGAGAACGGTTTCGCGGGCGGTGGGCTTGCCCTTCAGATCCTCCTCGATGCGCTTCCTGAGCTTGGGCAGGCAGCGGCCGAAGCGGGCGAGCCGCTCATATTTCAGCGTTTCCTGCTGCTCGCGGAACTGGGGGTGGTAGCGATATTGCTTGCGGCCCTTGGCGTCGAAGCCGACGGCCTGGATGTGGCCCGATGGATCGGGGCAGAACCAGCAGCGCTCGTAAGCGGGAGGCATGCCGACGGCGTTCAGGCGCTCGATCTCGTCGCGGTCGATGATGCGATTGCCCTTGCCATCGAAATACATCCAGTAGCGGCCGCGGCGCTTGCGCGTGATGCCGGGCGTGGAATCTTCGACATAGCAGATGGGGGCGCCGCTCATGTGCGGCATAAGGCGCGGAGGCGGCGCTCGGTTCCTGTCAGGCTGGTGAAAGTGCGGGCTCGGCCTTGCGGCGGCGCGAAAGGGCGCGGTTCGCCCAGCGCTGCGCCGGAAGCTCGACGAGGTGGTGGAGCGCGGCGGAGGCGGCGAAGGTGAGCGCGAGGAACAGGCCGAGGAGCGGGAGCGGCACGTTGGCGGCGTCGTCCACGAACAGGATCTTGAACAGGATGAAGAGGAGGTAGTGGACGAGGTAGGTCGCGTAGCTGATGCGGCCGAGATAGTGGACGCCGCGCCATCCGAGCGGGTTTCTCCCGCTCGCCGCCGTAAGCGCGAGCGCGAGGAGCATAGCGGCGAAGGCGAGCGGGACGGCCAGCGTCTCCGGGAGAACGCCCGTGAGCCATGCCGCCGTGACGGCGACCAAAAGGAGCGCGCAGATCGAAGCGGGACGAACCGGGCGTTCGCGCCAGCGCAGCCAAAGGCCGCAGATTGCCGTCCCGATGGCGAACTCGAACAATGCGCGGGCGAGGCCGAAGCGCGGCACGTCGGCGCCGAGGGTGGAGGCGCCGCCGCTCGCCATCAGCGCGGAAAGCAGGAAAGCGAGGAGCAGGATCGCGGCGGCGGTGGCGAACGGGCCCACCTTGCGCCAGTCGATGGCCAGCACGAGGAAGGGGAAGAGGAGATAGGCCGCCCACTCGCAGCTTATCGACCAGGCGGGCACGTTCCAGGTGAGCGATCCGGTGAAGCCCCAATTCTGGACGAGGAGGATGTGGAGCGGGAGCTCGGCCCAGGGATAGGTTTCGGGATTGATCTTGCCGAGCGCCTGGAGGAGCCCGGCGAAGGCGATTGCGCCCGCCAGGATGAAGAGGTGGAGCGGCCAGATGCGGGCGAGGCGGCGGGCGAGGAAGAGCGGCGCGGCGGCAAGGCCTTCGGCGCGCAGGCGATCGGCATAGTTCAGCCACAGGACGAAGCCCGACAGCATGAAGAAGAGGTCGACCGCGAGATAGCCCTTGGAGAAGAAGGCGAGCGCTTCCGCCGGCACCTGCGCGCCCGCCGAGAGGCGGATGTGGTAGAGGACGACGAACCAGGCGGCGACGCCGCGCAGGCCCGTCAAAGCGGGGAGGTCCGCCTTGGGCTCCGCCGGTGCGCCGCTCATGCGCCCGCTGCCTTTGCGGCCGGGAGCGATGGCGGTGCGGCCCAGCTCCGGCGCGGCCGCACGTCCCGCTCGCGGCGGGAGACGAGGAGGTCGAAGCCGATCTGGACGCCGACGATCATCAGCACGAAGGGCTGGAAGGCGATGGCGATGAACGAAGCGCCGACCAGATAGACGATCTGGAAATGCTGGAGCGCGGTGGCGAGCGGCGCGATCCAGGCCTTGTCGCCTTCCTCCCGGCGGTAGCGGCGGCGGATGATCTCCATCCGGACGAGGCCGCCGATGTGGATGACGAGGAACAGGAACAGGCCGGGGAAGCCCTGCTCGCCCAGCATCTCGAAATAGGCGCTGTGCCAGGCGCGGCC
>DASQND010000158.1:0-4442 GCA_035645215.1 Allosphingosinicella sp. | reverse complement strand
CTAGTGTCCCGCGCCGGAATACCTATATTCCGGTGAAGGAGACTCGCGTGCCTGTGGAAATCGGGGAGCGAAGCGAGAAAAACGCCCGTTGCGCTGCAAAAGAGACTAACGTGCCCGCCATGGTCGCGAGTCGAACAATTAGTGAACATCCCGCCCCCGACCGGGCGGGCAGCGGACGAGGTGGAGCGATGGATTTTTCGACCCAGGGTGAAGTGACCAGCGACGACGTTTCGACCGCCGCCCCGCCGGCCAAGGTCGATGCCAAGATCCCCAAGGGCGGCACCAGCAAGACCGTCGACCCGCGCGCCCACGGCGTCGTCACCGACGAAAGCCGCGACGCGCTGCTGACCGAGTTCGGCAAGGAGACGCTCAAGGACCGCTACCTGCTGCCCGGCGAGACCAACCAGGATTTGTTCGCCCGCGTCGCCTCGGCCTATGCCGACGACCAGGCGCACGCCCAGCGCATCTACGACTATATCTCCAAGCTGTGGTTCATGCCGGCCACCCCGGTACTCAGTAACGGAGGCACCGGCCGCGGCCTGCCTATCAGCTGCTATTTGAACAGCGTCTCCGACAGCCTCGACGGCATCGTGGGCACGTGGAACGAGAATGTCTGGCTGGCGTCGAAGGGCGGCGGCATCGGCACCTATTGGGGCGCGGTGCGCGGCATCGGCGAGGCCGTCGGCCTCAACGGCAAGACGTCCGGCATCATCCCGTTCGTCCGCGTGATGGATTCGCTCACCCTCGCCATCAGCCAGGGTTCGCTGCGCCGCGGTTCGGCCGCCTGCTATCTCGACATCAACCATCCCGAGATCGAGGAATTCCTCGAAATCCGCAAACCCTCGGGCGACTTCAACAGGAAGGCGCTCAACCTCCATCACGGCGTCCTCATCACCGACGCCTTCATGGAAGCGGTGCGCGATGGCGCCGAATGGACTTTGCGCTCGCCCAAGGACGGCACGGAGCGCGCCACGGTCGACGCCCGCGCTTTGTTCCAGAAGCTGGTCGAAACCCGCCTCGCGACCGGCGAGCCCTACATCATCTTCATCGACCAGGTGAACCGGTCGATGCCCAAGCACCAGCGCGACCTCGGCCTCAAGGTCTCGACCTCGAACCTCTGCTCAGAGATCACGCTCCCCACCGGCCGCGACCATCTCGGCAAGGACCGCACCGCGGTCTGCTGCCTCTCCAGCCTCAACCTCGAGACCTGGGACCAGTGGAACGGCGACAAGGCTTTCATCGAGGACGTGATGCGCTTCCTCGACAATGTCCTCACCGACTATATCGAGCGCGCGCCCGACGAGATGGCACGGGCCAAGTACTCGGCCCAGCGCGAGCGCTCGGTCGGCCTCGGCGTCATGGGCTTCCACTCCTTCCTCCAGGCGCGCGGCCTCCCCTTCGAGGGCGCGATGGCCAAGTCCTGGAACATGAAGGTCTTCAAGCACATCCGCGCCCAGGTCGACGAAGCCTCGATGATGCTCGCCAACGAGCGCGGCGCCTGCCCCGACGCGGCCGATCAGGGCGTGATGGAGCGCTTCTCCTGCAAGATGGCGATCGCGCCGACCGCCTCCATCTCGATCATCGCCGGCGGCACCTCGGCCTGCATCGAGCCGATCCCGGCCAACATCTACACCCACAAGACGCTGTCCGGGAGCTGGTCGATCAAGAACCCGTATCTGGAAGAGCTGCTCAAGCAGAAGTCCAAGAACAGCGACGCCGTCTGGAACACGATCCTGGAGCGCGGCGGCTCCGTCCAGCATCTCGATTTCCTCAGCCAGGAGGAAAAGGACACGTTCAAGACCAGCTTCGAGATCGACCAGCGCTGGCTGATCGAGCTCGCCGCCGACCGCACGCCCTATATCGACCAGGCCACCTCGCTGAACCTCTTCATCCCGGCCGACGTCGACAAGTGGGACCTCCTGATGCTCCACTACCGCGCCTGGGAGCTCGGCATCAAATCGCTCTATTACCTCCGCTCCAAGTCCGTCCAGCGCGCCGGCTTCGCCGGCGGCGTCGAGGCCGACAACACCGCCGAAGCCCCCAAGTACGAACTCGCAACGACGGACTATGACGAGTGCCTCGCGTGCCAATGAGTTCGCCCGGCGAAAGCGCAACGCAAGGACCGACGCCGGAGGTGTGCATCGATCTTTTGCGAGCGGAATATTTCAAGCTGCAGGACATCATCGAGGCGTTCGATCAGCGTGCGCTGCAGATAAAGGGCTGGAGCGTCACGGTATCGCTAGCCGGCATGGCCACCGCCGTTGTTGCCGACATTCCAGCGCAGGATAAGGCGCTCGCGTTCTTCATTGCGGCCTGCGCGTCTTCTGCTTTTTGGATGATCGAATTTTTCTGGAAGTGCTTTCAGTGGACTTTTTTTCACCGCATAGACGCCATAGAGGCTGCGTTTGCTGGTCCAAATCCGGCGGCTGAGCGACCGCTGCAAATCCGGAAGGTGTTCCACGCGAGATTCAAGAAAGAACTCCTGACGAACGCACCAAAGGCGTTCAAGCCTTCGCTGATGTTCCCTCACGTGCTGATCGCCGCCATGGGTTTCACGCTGGCAGCGCGCTACCAAGGGTGGCAGCCGTGACGATGGTGTCTCTTGCAGTCGCCGAAGCGGAGGGAGCACTCCGCGACGGAGCGGCTTGGATGGCGCGCACTCGCCTCCCCGAATGGTGCGTGCGGGAGAGAGGCGCATGATCCCCTCGCTCTTCACCTGGGGCCACCTGCTCATGCGCGCGGGCCTGCTCGCCCTCTACGGCGCTTGGCAGCTCACCCTGTACCTCAGCCCCGGCGCCCACCGCCGCGGCACGCCGGGCCATGCCCGCGCCCGCGGCGGCCGCCGCTCCGCGCTGGTCGGCGCAGGCCTCGGCGCCGCACTCTTCGCGCTCGGCTGCCCCACCCCGCTCTCGGAAGCGGCGATCGCGTGAGCATGCCCGCCCCTCGAACGCGACCGGCGGCTTCCCCGCCGCTCGGCCGGGAGGCGGGCCATGTTTGAGCTGCTCTGGTTCGGCGGCATTTTCGGCGCGATCGCGGCTGCGATGATCGTCAACTGGCGGCGGGACAGGACTCCGCTGCGCACGATCGTCGGCGGGCTCGCGCCCGGCGTCATCTTCTTCCTGCTGCCGCACATTCTGCGGCGCTTCGGGATCGACTTGTACAGCCACCCGATGCTCATGCCGATCGTGCTCGCCGTCATGGGCGCCCTGCTGCTGCACTTGGTCTGGAAACTCGTCCGCTCCTGGAACGACGAGGAGCAGCTTGCCCAAAGCGCCGCCGCGCAGGACGGCTATATCGTTCGGTCCGGCCCGGCATCGGCCAGGACGAGGGCGCTGCTCGGCGTCGCGATCGTCGCCTCGATCCTCGCCTTATTCACTTATTTCCACTTCATGTTTCCTCCGGAGTAACGTCCATGCCTCTTCTCGAAGCCCGCAAGCAGTACAAGCCCTTCGAATATCCCTGGGCGTTCGATTTCTGGAAGCGCCAGCAGCAGATCCACTGGATGCCGGAGGAAGTGCCGCTCGGCGAGGATTGCCGCGACTGGGCGCAAAAGCTCACCGATCACGAGCGCAATCTCCTGACCCAGATCTTCCGCTTCTTCACCCAGGCGGACGTCGAGGTGCAGGATTGCTACCACGAGAAATACGGCCGCATCTTCAAGCCGACCGAGATCAAGATGATGCTCGCCGCCTTTTCCAACATGGAGACGGTGCACATCGCGGCCTACAGCCACCTTCTCGACACGATCGGCATGCCCGAGAGCGAATACGGCATGTTCCTCCAGTATAAGGAGATGAAGGACAAGCACGACCATCTCGCGACCTTCGGCGTCGACACGGACGAGGACATCGCCAAGACGCTGGCCATGTTCGGCGGCTTCACCGAGGGGCTGCAGCTTTTCGCCAGCTTCGCGATGCTGATGAACTTCCCGCGCTTCAACAAGATGAAGGGCATGGGCCAGATCGTCAGCTGGTCGGTGCGCGACGAGAGCCTCCACTGCGAGGGCATCATCCGCCTCTTCCACGCCTTCGTGAAGGAGCGCGACTGCCTCACCGCGGCGGTGCGCGATTCGATCGAGGAGACCTGCTTCAAGACGGTGAAGCTGGAGGACGCGTTCGTCGATCTCGCCTTCGAGCAGGGCCCCGTCACCGGCATGACCGCCGACGACATCAAGATGTACGTCCGCTACATCGCCGACTGGCGCCTCGGCCAGCTTGGCCTCAAACCCATCTACAAGATCAAGGAGCACCCCCTCCCCTGGCTCGCCCCGCTCCTCAACGGCGTCGAACACGCCAACTTCTTCGAACAGCGCGCGACGGAATATTCGAAGGCCGCGACGCGGGGGAACTGGGGCGAGGTATGGGACAGCTTCGACCGGCGGAAGCAGGCCAAGGCCGCGAACGACGTGCCGGCGGAGGTTGCGGATGCGGACATGTTCACGC
>DASQND010000157.1:0-5690 GCA_035645215.1 Allosphingosinicella sp. | reverse complement strand
TCGCTTGCATCGTCGACGACATAGACGTCGTTGCCCTGGCCGCCGCGCATCGTGTCGCCGCCCGCGCCGCCGTCGAGGACGTCGTCCCCGGCCGCGCCCTGGATGACGTTCGCCGCGCCGTTGCCGGTCAGCGCCTGGCCGCCCGCGGACGTGCCGGTCAAAATCTCGACATGGGTGGAGGCGATCGACCAGGAGGCGAGCGCCGTGCGGACTTCGTCCGTGCCCTGGCCGGATTCCTCGATGACCGTGTCGCCCGCATGATCGACGATGTAGACGTCGTCGCCGCCGCCGCCCGCCATCCGGTCCGCGCCCGCGCCGCCGTCGATCACGTCGTTGCCGGAGCCACCGGCGATGGCATTGTCGAGGGCGTTTCCGGTGAGCGACTGGCCGGCGCCGGACGTGCCGGTCAGCCTTTCCACTTCGGCAAGGCCCGCGAGGCTGTAGGCGGCGAGCGCCGTCCTCACCTCGTCGCTGCCTTCGCCGGTATTCTCGATCACCCGGTCGCCCGCCTGGTCGACGATGTAGACGTCGTCGCCGGCGCCGCCGCGCATCGTGTCCGCGCCTTCGCCGCCGTCGATGAGGTCGTTGCCGTCGCCGCCCTCGATCGTATCCGCCGAAGCGCGGCCGTGGATGGTGTCGTTGCCGGCTTCGCCGAACATGTCGTCGGACTCGGCGGTGCCTTCGAGGATGTCGTTGCCGGCTGTGCCGTAAATGCCGGTCGTGGCGAGGATGTCGCTCCTCAGGACCGTGCCTTCGACGCGGATCGTCATGACCTGGGCGCCCGCGGCGACGCCGAGGAGCGTGTAGGCCACGCCCGTATTCGCATCGTTCGCGGGCGTGAAGGTGAGCTTGACCCGGCCGAGCGCCTCGAGATCGATCTTGTCGATGCCGTTCTGGAAGCCGAGGATGCGGTCCATCGCGCCGGAGACCGAATCGGACGCCGCGAGATAGACGAAGCGGTCGGCGCCCGCGCCGCCGGCGAGCAGGTCCGCCCCGCCGCCGCCGGTGATCGTATCGTTGCCCTTGCCGCCGATGAGCGTGTCGTCGCCGCCGCGGCCGTCGAACACGACGCCCGCCGAACCGTCGTCCGTGCCGAGCGTGAACGTCTCGGCGGCGTCGCTGCCGCGCACGACCGCGCCGGCCTTGCCGAAGACCGAGGCTTCGATCTGCTCGATCGACGTCAGGCTGAACGTCCAGAGGCCGACGCTCCCGGTTCCGGCGGCGAGATCGACCGTGAAGCCCGCGAAGGTGAGGCGCAGGAGATCGCTGCCGCCGCCGCCGTTCAGAACCAGGTGCGAGGGCGCATCGGGCCCGCCGTTCAGGAAGAACCGGTCGTCGCCCTCGCCGCCGTCGGCGCTGTCGCCGGCCTGAAGGACCAGAATGTCGTTGCCGGCTTCGCCGAAGAGGGCGTCGATGCCGGATTCGCTCCCCTGGACGACGTCGTTCCCGCCGCCGCCGTAGAGCTGAAGGCCCACGCCGTGATTGGGAAGGACGAGCGCATCGTCGCCGGCGCCGCCAAGCACGCGCTCGACGTTCTTCACCTGCATCTGCGAACCGACCGAGATGATGTCGCGCGCGCCGGACTGGTTCTGGACCGCGAGCGGCGCGCTGTGGCCGCTGAGATCGAGCGTGTCGAAGCCTTCGCCGCCGTCGAGCTGCGTGATGCCGGAGCCGCCGAGGACGCTGTCCTTCAGGATGTCGTTGCCCCGGCCCGCCAGGACGATATCGGTGCCGCCGCCCGCGTCGATCACGTCGTTGCCGTCGCCGCCGACGATGGTGTTGTCGCCGCCATTGCCGGTCAGCGTCTGGCCGCTGTTGGACGTGCCGATCAGCGTCTCGACGTTCGCGGCGCCCGCGATGCTGTAGGATGCGGAAGAGGCGCGGACTTCGTCACTGCCTTCGCCGGCGAGCTCGACGATCTGGTCGCCGGCATCGTCCACGAAATAAAGGTCGTTGCCGGCGCCGCCGCGCAGGATGTCGGCGCCCGCGCCGCCGTCGATCCGGTCGTTGCCCGCGCCGCCGGAGATGACGTTGGCGAGCGCATTGCCGGTCAGCGTCTGCCCCGCGCCGGAAAGTCCGGTCAGCTTCTCGACGTTCGCCGCGCCCGAGAGGCTGTAGGCGGCGAGCGCGGTCCGGATCTCGTCCGAGCCTGCATTCGCGTCCTCGACCGCCTCGTCGCCGGCGTCGTCGACATAATAGATGTCGTCGCCGAGGCCGCCCAGCATCCGGTCGGCGCCGCCGAGGCCGTCGAGGACGTCGTTGCCGCTGCCGCCGGTCAGCCGGTTGGCGAGCGCATTGCCCTGGAGGCTCTGGCCGGTCGCCAGGGTGCCGGTCAGCGCCTCGACATGGGCGAAGTCGGCGAGGGTGTCGACGGCGATGCTGCTCCGGATCTCGTCATAGCCGCCGCCGGCCGCTTCCTCGACCCAGTCGGCGAGCGTATCGACGACATAGATGTCGTCTCCCGGCCCGCCCTCGAGGAAATCGGCGCCGGCGCCGCCATCGAGCAGGTCGTTGCCCGCGCCGCCGAACAGCGCATCGCTGTTCGCGCCGCCGAACAGCCGGTCGTTGCCGGCTTCCCCGTAGATTTCATCCTGATCGGCCGTGCCTTCGATCGTGTCGTCGCCGGCCGTGCCGTAAATGCCGCTTTCGGCGATGATGTCGGCGCGCGCGATGTAGCCGTCGATGCGCAGCACCAGCTTGCCCGAAGCCGCCGTGACCTCGAGCATGGTGTAGTAGAAGCCGCCCGCGGCATCCCAAACGTCCGTCCAGCCGAGCTTGACGCGGCCGAGCGCGCTCAGGTCCAGAATGTCGACGCCGGTCTCGAAGTCGGCGATATATTCGGTCCCGGCGGCGCCGGCGAGATCGGCGGGCACATAGACGAAGCGGTCCGCGCCCTCGCCGCCGACGAGGAAATCGGCGCCCGTGCCGCCGACGATCGTGTCGTTGCCGGCGCCCCCATAGATTTCGTCGTCGCCCGCCTTGCCGTCGATGCGGTTGGCGGCGTCGTTGCCGACGATGAGGTTGGCGCCCGCATTGCCGGTGCCGTCGATCGCCGCCGTGCCGCCGAGGATCAGATCCTCGACATGCTCGCCGAGCGTGTAGCTGATCCGGGCGTCGACCGCGTCGGTGCCGCCGTTCCCCGCTTCGATCACTTCGTCGCCGATGTTGTCGACGACATAATAATCGTCGCCGGCAAGGCCGGTCATCCTGTCGGCGCCAAGGCCGCCGAAGAAGACGTCGTCGCGGGACGTGCCGGTCAGGACGTCGTTCGCGTCCGTCCCCCAGAACAGGTCTTCGGTGAAGATGAAGTCGTTCTTGACGGCGGTGCCCTGGATTCGAATCGTGAGGGGGCCGTCGATCGTTTCCACGGTGGCGATGGTGAATCCGCCCGAGAGGCTGAAGGTCACCGAGCGGGCGAAGGCGAGGCTGACGTCGATCTTGTCGGAGCCGGTTTCGAAGCCGCGGATCGTGTCCACGGACGCGCCCGCGCTTTCGGCGCGCGAGAGATAGACGAAGAGGTCGGGCGCGCCGAGGCCGCCTTCGAGTATGTCCGCGCCCATGCCGCCGACCAGGCCGTCGCTTCCGGCGCCGCCGATCAGGTGGTCGTCGCCGCCGCCGCCGAACAGGATGTTGGTGGCGTTGTTGCCGGTGATGACGTTGGCGAGCTCGTTGCCGAAGCCGTCGATCTCGAGGAAGCCGGTCAGGGTCAGGTTCTCGGTATGGGCGCCGAGCTCGAAGCTGACCGAGCTGCGGATCTCGTCGATGCCCTCGTTGGCGCGCTCGAGCACCGTGTCGCCTCGTTCGGAGACGATATAGACGTCGTTTCCGGCGCCGCCTTCCATATGGTCGTTGCCCGCGCCGCCGTCGATGCGGTTGTTCAGCGCATTGCCGGTCAGGAACTGGTCGACGAAGCCGGTGCCGGTCAGATTCTCGACATTGGGGTGCGCGGCGAGGCTGTACGTCGCCGCGTCGGTGCGGATTTCGTCCGTTCCCTCGCCCGCATGCTCGACGATCCTGTCGAGCGCGTCGACGATGTACACGTCGTCGTCCCAGCCGCCGGCGAGCTCGTCGGCGCCGAAGCCGCCGACCAGGGTGTCCCTGCCGCCGCCGCCCGACAGATAATCGTCGCCAGCGTCCCCTTCGAGCCGGTCGTCGCCGCCGTCGCCGAAGAGGCGGTCGATGCCCATCCCGCCGGTGATCGTGTCGTGGCCCGAGTCGCCGAACGCGCGATCGTCGCCGTCGCCGCCCGAAATGATGTCGTTGCCGGTGTCGCCGTAGAGGACGTCATTGCCTTCATCGCCGGAGATGCGATCGTCGCCCGAGCCTGCGCGGATGATGTCGTCGCCCTGGCCGCCGCTCACCGTGTCCTTCTGGACGCCCGTCACGATCTCGTCGTTTCCGCCATAGCCGAAGATGCCGGTGGCGAGGAACGTGCCGGCATTGATGCCATCGCCGGCGTAGATCTTGTCGGCGAATTGAGTGCCGTAGATCGTGTCGTAGCTTTCAAAGCCCCTGATCGTGCCGCCCCCGACGACGATCGTGCCGCCCGCGAACAGGTTCGACAGGACGAGCTCCACGCCCTGCGGCGCGGCAAGCAGCGAAAGCGACAGGCGATCGTTGCCGATGCCGCCGTCGCCGTCGTCGCCGTAGCCGATCGAAACGAGGTCGTCGCCCGCGCCGCCCGAGAGGATGTCGCGCTCCGAGCGGTTGTCGGTGCCGCCATATTCCGTGTCCGCGTACAGCCGGTCGTCGCCGTCGCCGCCCGAAAGCGTGTCGCCGCCCCAGCCGCCTTCGATGACGTCGCCGCCGCTTTCGCCGGAAATCTCGTCATTGCCGCCCCCGCCGCGGACGATGTCGTTGCGCTCGCCGAGCGTCACCTTGTCGTCACCGCCGCCCAGCCAGAGCTGGAACTGCTCGAAATTCTTCAAGGTGAGCGCGCCGCTGCTGAGCGTGCCGCCGACGACGCTGCCGATAAAGGCCGCGGTCGTGAGCTGGAGGTTCACCGTGACGAAATCGTGGCCCGCGCCGGCATCGATCGTCACCTTCCAGGGCAGCGGAATGTAATTCAGATCGAGGTTGAACTGCTCGTTGCCGCCGCCGGTCTTGAGATCGATTTCCTCGATCCGCACCGTATCGACCATGCTGAGGCCGTCGGCCGCGAAGAAGCGGCCGTAAAGGCCGTCATGCATGTAGGAGATGCTCTGGCCGCCGCCGTTGGGGCCTTCGACCGCGAAGTCGATGAACGCCTTGTCGTAGCCGGCGCCGCCATCCAGTATGTCCTGGCCCTTGGACGAATAGAAGACGTCGTCGCCGGCGGTGCCGATGATCACTTCGCTCGCATCGGTGCCCCTGTATTCCGCCACTTGCCGCTCCTTCAGCCAGACGGAAAGGATGCAGGAGGCTTGGCGCGGACGTTCGGCCGGACCTATCCGGCAGACCGGAATCCGGCTTTGTGGTCTTCCCCCGTTGAGCGCCCACCGCCTGGCCGCGCGCTCCCCAAGCCCTTGAAATCCAAGCGGTGGCGTCTGTCAAGCCGCCGCGGCCCGCAAGGCGCCTAGACGATGAAGTCGCCCGCCGTCAGCGGCTGGCCGGCTTCGACGTGGACGTCGATGACGAGGTCGGCGATGCCGTCGCCGTTGACGTCGCCTTCGACGCGCCAGAGGTCGCCCGAGACGTTGTAGGTGCGAAGC